>NZ_CP028136.1:3441538-3754405 GCF_003024155.1 Christiangramia fulva | reverse complement strand
GGTGGCATAAGGTTGTGGGAGATAACTCTTACATCTGAACAACCTTCGTCTATAAGTTGCATGACCTGTTCCAATAGAATTTTCTGCTCTGTTTGAAGTCCGTCCTCATGAAGGCGGGACAGGTTGATCCTGCTCAAAGCCAGAGTTTGGCCTAGGCTGTCATGAAGGTCACGGGCTATTCGCTGTCTTTCCTTTTCCTGAGATTCAATCACAGCTTCAATCCTGTTTTTTTCCTGCCGCTTGAGTTCTCTGTTCAACTCATCATTATTATCATAATAGATCTTGCTTGCAAGTTTCGAAGAAACAAGTTCTAAAAGGAGCAGGAACTCCTCTCTTTCAGCTTCAGAGAAATCGGGAGAGTTTTCCAGGTAAAGCAAACCTACGGTCTGACCGCTTTGGCTTATAGGAAAAACAGTGAGATTTTCAGGTTGTTCTTTTCGCAGGTAAGCATCTACAGCAAAAAGAGGATCTCTCGAAAGATCCTTTAAAAATATTTTTTCTCCTTTTTTAATGCTGTAGTTTATTACACCCACAGGCAAGTGCGCTTGCAATACACCAATAGATCTGTTAATTATCCTTCTGTTATTAGGTGTAAAGGCTATAACTTTCCAATGGTTCTCATCACAAAGAATAACGCCCGCCTTTTCCGCAGCTTTTTCTTTTAGCAGGAGAGCAAGTAGATGTTCTGTTAATTCTACCAAAGAAATTTCACTTCGGGTAGTAGTTTGACCAAGAATATTTCGAACTGTTTCAATAAATCTCACCGATTGTGCAGCATCGCCTGATGCGGTCCTATCGCTGTAGAAGGCAGGATACAATTCTTTAAGCTGATTGACCTTGGCAGTTGCCCCCCAGTCTCTGTAGAATTTGATGCTTTTCTTTAAATAGCTTTTCGCCTGTTTGTTTCGGCTCTTATCCCGGTAGTATTCAAATGCCCTTTCAGCAGCGATGGCAGCGTGATGAATGAATTCCTGTTCTTCAGCCTCCTCAATGGCCAGATCATACAGCAGGGTAGCCTGTTCAAAATCTCCTTTACATTTGGCAATTTCGGCTTCCAGAAGATATACCTTGTGAAGGTAATTTCCGCTTTTAAAGGTGGAAAGCCGCTGTAGTTCTCCCAGCATAGGCGCTATATTTTCCAATACCTGCGGAAGTATATTAGGTTCGTGATAAGCCTTCTGAAGCAGGCTTAAAGAATAGAATAAAAAATGCTCAAGTTCTATTTGATATCCTTTGCCAACAAATTCCAGCCCGGCACATTCTTCTCCGGCTGAAATTGCATTATCTAAGAACCCGCCGATGTAGTTCAATTTTTCCCTTGCCAGGAGTAGATTATATCTGCTGGTGGGGTTATATTTTGATTCTGTCAAAATTTCTTCAGAAAATTCGAAATGTCCCCGGGTAAAACCAGGCTTTTCTCCGGTGAGATAAGTCGCAAAAACATGATCTGTGCCTCTGATGAAAAATACATGATAATTTTCCAGTTTTGCACAATCATTAAGGTGCTGTACAAGGTTCTTACCTCTGTAATTATTCTTAATGCGAATGATTGTCTCGCAAAAAGAGGCAAAATGAAGGTCTCCTGCTTCAATAGCCTGTTTAGCAGCCTCTTCCAGCTTTTCAATGCAGAGTTTGTAGTGAAGATCCCAGGGCAGGAAATTTAAGGCTGCAACGTAATAAACCATATAAGAGTACCTCTTAAAAGGCTCTTTTTGAATCATCTTGAGCGCCATTTTTCCGAGAGAATGAGCTAAATCCCGATTTTCTTCACTTAAAAAACCGGTAAAAAAGCTGGCAGAAAACAGAACAGGCGTAACCGGAGTAAAACCCTTC
This sequence comes from Christiangramia fulva, assembly GCF_003024155.1. Classification (NCBI taxonomy): domain Bacteria; kingdom Pseudomonadati; phylum Bacteroidota; class Flavobacteriia; order Flavobacteriales; family Flavobacteriaceae; genus Christiangramia; species Christiangramia fulva. The sequence continues at coordinate 3,752,572 of NZ_CP028136.1, read as the reverse complement.
TCCAGGCTAAGGAGCAATGTTTTTGACACCATATACAAAGACTTGTAAGGATCTCCATAATACATTAAAGTCATTGAGGTAGAAACCAGGTTCATAAGATCCTGATATTCAATGTCTGCGTTGATGAACCTTGTAAAATCGACCTGCTGTTCTAAAAGTGTAGCTTTTTCAATGAGCCTGAGACAATCTTTGGAACATTTTTCTATAATTTTTTCTCTATCAGCAGGAATGTCTATTCCGTAGGTTGAAAGACACCCTTCAAGACTGGCAATGGCATCGAAGAGGATGTGTGGAACATTATTTTGATGTACAAGGGCAGAGCAGATCATCATTTTGAGAAGAGTCGCCTGCAGGCGTTGATGCCGGCTGCAATCAAGACCCATTATTTGTTGTACGTAATCAAGCGCGCCTTTAAAATCCTGAAGCAGGAAGGAAGTTTGGGCATGGCCGTAGTAAATTGAGAAGTGGATGCTTGTTTTATCGATATCAACTTCTTTAAAAATCTCATTAAGCCTGTGATCTGCGATCTTTATATTTGAAATATTTTCTGAAAAAAGATCTTCTGCAGTAGAAAAATACCTCCGGGCTGTTTCAAAGGCCGTATTCTTTATAGCTATATTTCCTGCATGAAGGTTCAGCAAGATCTGTTCACTTCGACCTAATGTTTTGGAAGGGTTTAGTTGTCGGGCCTGGTTGAGATGGTTAACAGCACTTAAGAATTGCCTGCCTTTGAAGGCTTCCATTTTTTCAAGTAAATGACGGCCGGTTCTGTAATGAAACTCAAACTTTTCAACATTTGAAAGTAGTGAGTTAGCAGCAGAAAAAATGGTGTCATGGCTAAAGATATAAATGTTTCTTTTCCTAATAAGTAGCTCCATCCCCGTAAGTTGCCGAAGGTGATTTGTAACCTCCCTTTCGGGGAGGTTTAGAATTTTCTTCAGCAAAACCGAGTCGAAGGAATACCCCAGACAGGAAGCTGATGCCAGGACCTGTAATTGATGGAACGGCAGGTCACGCAACCGTTTTTGAATAAAAGCTATGGTATCTTGTTGGGTTCCTAATTTTGGCAGACTTTCCCAAAATGATGGATCGTGTAATTCGATTCTGTCTGACCGGTCCCGTTCAATAATCCTGAGGATCTCTTTTATACGAAATGGATTGCCACTACTTTCCAGCCATAGATAATTTTGAAACTCTTCCAGGTGCTGCTGTGAAAAATTCCAATGCGCCGGCACCATTTTTTTGACAGAATTGCGCGACAGTGGCTTCATTGGGATAAAAGTTACATTTTTAAGATATTTCAGAGAATGGTAGTCAGAAGGCTTTTGTTCTGGTTCTTCAATGGCCGGTCTCGCTGCCGTGACAAAACACAACCCCTTGACATCATTGCTGACCAATAGCTCTTCCAGGAGGAGGTAAGATGCCCTGTCACACCACTGCAGGTCGTCAAGAAAAATAATGATCCTGTAACCTAAAGCGGTAATGCTTCTAAAAAATTTCTTCAGGAAATAATAGAATCTTGCCTTTAGCTGATGTGGCTGGACCACAGAAGAATTACTTAATAAATACTTACGGCTAAAGAATACTTCTAATTCCTCAAAAATATCTGTAATTGCTGTGACATTGGTTTGCAGGGCAGAGGTGACATTATCTTTTAAAGAATCATACTCCTCGTCAGGCAAAAGAAGGATTTGCTGTGCCCAGGAGGAAAAAGCCTGTCTAAAAGCAGAATATGGAGTATTCTCCCGGTGGTTCTCAAACTTCCCATAGAGTTGAAAGCATTCGGGATCACGGCAATTTTCAAGTACTTTTTTGATCAACGTAGTTTTGCCAATTCCGCCCACACCTTCGATTAGCAATAATGAAGTGCCCAACCTGTGGTCAAGCACCAAGGCTTTTTCAATCGCTTTTAATTCTTTATCCCTTCCAATGATGGGTTTGGAAACCGTGGTGGACAATTTTTCTAGTGGACCTGGCATTTGCTCGTATGTAACGTTCCTGATTAAGAGTTGTTTAGCCGATAAAGGTTTAAAAATAAATTAAAAACCAAAACGAAATCTAACTCTTGATAATTTTTTTTGAAGCGTAAAAATAATAGTAAACATTTGATAAACAGGTGACTGATGTTCAGGTAAGGAGGCAGGAAACAGCCAAAACAGCTTTCTCAACCTCTTGGTATTTTTATTCATTCAGCCTGAGAAACTTCCTTTTGCATACTTTGTTCCAACCATTGTGCTGCATCATGTATCCTTTTGAAGATCCTTATTCTAAAGATCTTGCCCGGTTGTATCTCTTTTTCCATTTCCAGATTGCTAAAGAGATTTTCTGGAGAAACGTATGCCACTTTTGAAATCCCCGCCTTGAACAGCCTTAATAGATTTAGCCTTTCTACCCACGCCAGGTCCTCGGGAGGTAAGATCTTGCCGTTGTTTACCTTAATGAGATATGCTTTGAAGCTGCCGGAAGAGATCGTGTTCAATATCTGCTTTAGTTCGAGTTTAGTCAAAACATGAGCTCTAAGATGTTCCTGGTAAAGAATTGTTCCCGCAGGATTAGAAGACAGGCTATAATCTTCATTTTCTGCCAGTATTATTTCCTGAAAACTAAATTGTTTCATAATTGCGATTATAGGGGTCAAAAATCAATTTATCTGCGTTTAACCAAATTAAGATGAATCAGCTTTTCAGCTTTTATAAACGGCAGAAGTTAGCTTGTTTTTAAGACCTCTTCATTTATACAAAAACCAACTCCAATTGCCCGTTTTGTCCTAATTCGAAAATTAAAATTGCGTACTACAAATGTGCAAACTAAAAAGGTTTCGACGAATACCCTTTTGGAGGGGTTTTATCTACCCTGTTCATGGTATTTGTAACAAAAAATATGCTTTTTAGAATTAGGATAATAGTAGAAGGAGTGAAAAAGTGATGTTGTGATGCTGTGATGCAGTCCCTTCGTCTCCTTGTCCCCCAGTCTCCACGTCCCCTCGTCCCCAATTCTCCCAGTCCCCAAGTCTCCTGGTCCCCATGTCTCCAAATCCCCCTGGTCTAATCTTCTTCTTTTATAATCTCAATTTTATCGATCTCTTTCATGATTCTGTCGGTTTCGGTGAGGGCGACGATGATCTTCTGGTAATGCAGGATATCTTCAAAGCTCAGTTTTCTGCCCTTGCGGTCTTTTAGCCATTTTTGTGCGGGCTGGTAACCGCCGATGTAAAATTCCCAGGCGACTTCGGGAACATTATCGAAATATTGTTCGTCGTTGATCCAGACTTTTCCAACTGGAGACTGCTTCGTCGTTTCTCTTCTCACAGTGACGTTTTTTTCGCTGTTCTCGACTTCCTGCCCGTCCGGCAGGCGGGCGCTCGAACTGACATTGTTCCCGATTTCATTGGGACTGCTATCGTTCCCGACTCTCTTTGAATTATCTTTTTCGTCATGCTGAACCTGCCTGTCCGGCAGGCGGGCTTGATTCAGCATCTCTTTATTTTGAGATCCTGAACCAGATTCAGAGGGATGAGCGTTCTCGACTTCGATCGAACTGACATCTGAGCTCGAACTGACCTTGTTCCCGACTCCCTTTGAATTATCCTTTTCGTCATCTTGAACCTGCCTGTCCGGCAGGCGGGCTTGATTCAGCATCTCTTTATTTTGAGACCCTGAACCAGATTCAGGGTGATGAGCGTTCTCGACTTCCTGCCCGTCCGGCAGGCGGGCGCTCGAACTGATATTTTCACTGGAACTGACATTTTTTTCGAAACCGGGTGAATTTTTGGTCATTTTTCGCGATACCAGGTTGTCTCCGCCGGCGGGATAAGTGGTGATAAAATCTTCCACTTTCTTGCTTTCCAGTAAATGAATGCTTCGCAGTTCACCGCCCAGTTTTACAAGTTGCCAGAATTTCTCCTGGGCTTCGGGATAGGGAACGCGCGGGAAATCGATCTTTAAAAATTCTTTATAGGTTTCGCGGTAGGTGGGCGAGTGGAGCACGGCATAGATATAATCCAGCAGGTCAAGCGGTGTAAAATATGTTTTGAACTCGGGTCGCAGTTCTTTGCTTTCTGCAAAACAAACTTCGCCTTCTCCCGGTTCTTCGGCTAAAAACTCCAGACCTAATTTTTGAGAAATTTGCTCGACGATCTTTTTGTTGAAAGCAGGAATTCTTTCTTCTTTAGGCTTATCAACCTCATAAAACCGGGCATTTACAGAATCTAAATATTCTTGTAAAGACATGCAGTGGTTGTTAGCATTAGGCAATTCGACTGGCAGGGCAGAGGTATTGCAGATTTCAGGATCATAAATCTATAAAAAATTTGGAGGTATTTGCTAACAGAAAACAGATTTATACACGAAAGCCACACTTCACCTTCATAAATTAAACTCAATTTGTTACCAGCGGAGGGTCTTTTTCTAAAGCTGTTATTCTTTTAAGAATAGTCGAAAGGATCAAACTGAATAAGACGAAGCCAATAAAGATGAGGAAGCCCGGTTGTAAAGATGTTTTATTGGTTGAAATGCTCACCAGGGAATTCGTTTCCATGTTAAGCCTGGAAAGCTGGTTATCAAAAATTCCCTGAAAGCCTATGTATGCCATAAAGATAGCGATTACATACACATCGGCCATGCTCCATTTCCCTGATTTAAATGCGAAAAAATGCAGGATTTTGTTCTTTCTGGTTTTTTCATTTCCGCCCAGATATATTTGTGTGGCCAGTAATTTTGAAATCGGAAAAATAATGCTGAAGGTAAGGATAAGCAGCCCTACGAGGTAGGAGTCCACTTTTCCGGTATTAAAGAGTATCCCAATGACCTCGAGGATGCTCTTGCTTTGAAAGAAGATCACCTGATCGTTAAATGTTATGCTTTCGCCTATCAGCTGAAAATCGACATGTTGAAAACGGGCATCAATTTCGATCATTGGCGCCGTAATACCCGAAAAAAGAACTACCAGAGATACCAGCACAGAAATAATGAAAAGCGGCGTGTGTAGCGCTTTTTGGTTTCTTAACAGCCACCACAACACAAGAAATATTCCGATGATTCCAAGGAGTATAAAGGCGTGAAAATAAGTTTGAGCTTCCAGTTCTTCAATCTTCTGCGGCATTTTCTCATTGAACCCATGGAGATCTTCTACTTCATACTTGTCTAAAAGGGTTTTTAACCGTAATTCTGCCTCTTGTGAATCATCATGAGTAAGGTCACTATATTCCTGCAACTTGCTTTTTATCACATATTTGAGGGCCTCCTTGTTTTCCGGCTTCTGAATTTCATTGACGATAGTTTGAGCGAACATGGGAACAAGAGCTCTTATCTTATCTTCGGGAACCAGGGCTTTTACTGCAAATTTTCGAACTTTAGCCTTGATGCCTTTCTGTTTTTGGTCCAGAAGGTCGGCGCCCTTATCAATGCCCGCGGTTAAAATATTTTCAACCTGGATCACCAGAGTATCTTCCTGGGCCTCTGTAAACTCAAATTCATCAATGCGATTGAGGACCATGGTCGTGAGGTGGTCCCGCCAGAGGTTTACTGACATTAATCCGTGGGTAATACTGTTGAGCTCGCTGTAATCTCTTTTGATTTCGGCTGCTTCCGAAGAATATCTATAGACCGAATAGCTGCTCCATCCCGCGAGTAGCAATAAAGCACCCGCAAAAAGAATCAATAAGAACTGCTTTAAAATTCTGGACATAGCGGCTGAAATTTATTAAAGGTAGTCTTTAGATTGATTACCTGTCACTTACAGCTTACCTATTGTAAAAAATAAAAGAGATTGTTTTTAAAATTCACTAAATACGGGGGATACCCTTTCGTTTATAAAATCAACTAATTTTTCTGAGCGGTATTAAATGGTCGGTGATTGGACAGCTTTCGGAAGCAAATCCGGATTTCATAGAAGATGAGAAAAAAACTCTGTGGAAATCAGCGGGGATCAGCGGGGAATTTAAGGAAGTAGGAAACAAGATTTTATTTGAATTCACTTTCATTAAATTCTGGATTAACCAATCTCGAATCCCCAATTAACTATTCCCCAATTAACCAAACTTACTTCCCAATACATAAATTAGTTTTGCAGTAATTATGGTGTTTTTGAGAGTTTGAGGTACAATAGGCCTCGGAAAGTAACACAGAAATTAACAAGTCATCCAAATTTATAATTTTCTAATAAATTCTCCAATAATTTCTCCCTTCTAGACAAATAGTATGTATGGTTGATAATTGGGGTTTCATTTTTGAATTATTAGCTTTAATAAGTTAATATTTTAAATTCAAAATGATGGAAAATTTTTCATACAGATATGCAGTTTTAGATCTACTTCACCTGCAGGATCAAGTAGAGCGTCTTATCAAAAAATATCCAAAATATAAGGAGATCGCTGAAGTGCTTTGTGGGAAAGACTATTTTGCCGAGGATTTTCATATTTCTTTCCCAACGATGGCTTCGATAAGTCGAGATACAGATTTACCTTATTCAAGAGTTAAAAAATATATTAGGGATATTCATGATTTACTATTTACTGATGATGCGCATAACCTGATCTTTAATAAAGTAAAATATAGATTCTGTTTTGCTTTTGATGAAGACCATTTCGAGTTTACTTTGAATAGTCTGCCGGTTATTCCTAGAGTAGGTGAAAATATTTATATCCCTTTTTTTAAAGCAAATTTAAATATGGACTTTTTTTACGTGGAAGAGGTAGATTATGTTTTCGAAAAAGGATTTCAGATAGTTGAGATTTGGTGTAAATCAGGTTTTGGAAATCAATATTTGAAATTGAGAAAAGATAAAGCACAGGCTCTAGGCGAAATAAGCAGTGATGAAATATGGAAATTTAATAATTCGGCAATACAAAGAAAATTAAGGAGTAGAGAATTAGATCTATAATTTCAATCCTTAATGTGTTCTTCTTAAAATTGATATTTACTTCATGAAAGTTCTATAACTATGTTTATCCCCTACATATTTTATCTTAAAGAGTTATATTGGTCCTTATATAACGAGTTGTAGCGCATTTATTAAACAATGAGAATAGTTAAATACTTAGTTTCAATTTTATTAATTATCTGGGGGATATTAATTGGATGGATAAAATTATATTCAGTTGGGTTTCACATTCCAATTCTTACAATAATTACCACAATAGCGATAATTAGTGGAATTTCTAAAAGTAAATATTCTAATATCATATTTTTTATCTCAGCTATTTTATGGGTAATAGTAAGTGCAGAAAATATTGGATTCGTTATATTTTTTGATAATGGAAACTATGAAAGAATGATATTTGGGATTATTCCACTTATTCTTAGTACTACAATATTATTTACTACATCAATAGAGTTTAAATACATTAATTCATTTTCAAAAAAGATTTTTCTGCTAGTTGGTTTAGTATTATTAGGAATTGGTTCCTATATCTACAAACCCACAATTAAAGAAATAAATTGCTGGTACTACTTTGATAAAAATCAAGATTTTAAAATTTCATTTGCAGACTCGCCTAATAGTAAATTTGAAGTTGAATTAAATTCGGATCAATTAAAGAAACAAGTAAAAAAAGAAGGTATGCAATATTCTAGTAGAGAAGGATATCACTGCCCTGAGACAAAGGTTCGAGTTATAACAAGCTTTGGAAAGATAATTTCAGCTAAAATAAAATCATTTAGAAATACAGATATAGATAAGAAAGTGGTCTTTGAAGAACCAACAGAAATTCCAATATATAAGATAAATGGAAATCGAGAAATTTTAAAACCATTTATGATTAACCTTTGGAATTAATAAACGCGCAACAACAACGGTTACCGCAAATGGCGGGTTTCATAGAAAAGAACTAAATTAGTTTCCATAACAAACAAAACCGTAAGCCGACAAATTCGCTTCTATAATTCCGCGCCACTTGTCGTTAACCGGGACCGTTGTGCAGCATTAAAGAAAGATGGAAAAAAGAACAAAATTTACTCAACAAGAAATTGACATTTTAGAATCTCTGATCAAAAAAAGAATTAAAGCCGACAGAACCGAACAAAAATCTATCAGGAACAAAATGAGAAAACTTGGTTTTTACGGCTCTTATTTCGGCATATCTGATCTACAACCATCTGATTTACAAAATTTAATTCGCTCCAGAAGAATTACAATAGTTGATCACAATAAAGAAAATAATCTTAATCCAGAAATTAAAAAAACTGTAGTTAAAGAACAAGGTATTAAGACTTCAGAAGAATTTGAATTTTTAGTTTTTAATCCACAAAAAAGTTCAATTACAGATATACCAAATGAGCCTGGAAATTATATTGTTTGTCTGAATAAGAATTCGAAATTACCTGAAATTGGTATTGAACCAGAACTAACAAAATTTAAAGGATTAGAAGTTATTTATACCGGAATAGCAGGAACAAGTTTAAGAAAAAGAGATTTTAAACAGCATTTCACAGGTAATAATGCTGGAACTTCTACACTTAGAAAATCAATAGGTTTATTATTTGGTTTTGATAAAATACCAAGAGATAAAGATCCAAATACAGGAAAAACTAAATTCAAATATGACGATGAATTGAAATTATCAGAATGGATGAATTCTAATTTGACTTTATACTTTATATCCAATCACAAACACAATGAATTGGAAAATGAACTCATTAAAAAATTAAATCCACCACTAAACTTGAGTAAGAACAAATCGATTATAAATCAAGATTATAGGAAAAAACTATCGAGATTGAGAAGGGCTTAACGCTGCACAACAGCGGTTCATCTGAAATTCCGGGTTTAATCGAAAAAGTGTAATTTTAGAAACCAGGAAAAAAAATGGTTAAGCCGACAAAGCCGAGTCCCACTCCACCACATACGAACCGTAACCGTTGTAGCGCATTTTTCTATGGTTGGCGGTTATAATATTAAGAATAAATCTTAGGACATTTGTAAATTATGAACCAACTTTTTCTTAATATAATATTAGAGATAATGGCTTTTAATTCTACTAGATGAAAATTATCTTAGTTCGAAATTCAGTTAAAATTAAGGACAAAGATTATTCATTTTATATGTATAATTATGAATACCGCTATTTAATTTTAATTTGGAAAACTGATTTGAAAATTGAGGAGGACGAGAATAATTATCACGAAAATGAAGACTGTACTATTATAACAGAGCAGACACTTGAATCACTTATTTATGTAAAAGCATTTTCCAATTTATTCAGGCTTGAACCTAATTTTGAAAATTTTAATGTGATTCATCAAATTGAGGATCAGAATAGAGCAACATTTCATTTTTATGAGAACTTTATTGTCCCAGTATATAAATTCAGAAACTCTGCAGAAATAGAAAAATATAAAAAGTTTCCAAAATTACATTTCTGTACTTGTCACTATGGCGGTAGATCCTATAATACGGAGTATACATTTTATCCAATTAATGACATAACTTGTTTAAACACAAAAAAAGTTTATCATGATCAATCTTTAGAAATTTGTAATTTTTGTGAACCAAATAACTATTACAAGGAACTATTAAAATCTGGCATTGCATTCCATACTTCAAATTTCTTTTATAATATCTCAAATGAAAATTTAAGGTAGTATCAAATAAATAACGATCGTATCCTAAATTTGAAGTAAGAATCGTTACCAAAAACGCGCAACAACATTGGTTCATCGCAAATAACGGGCATTCTGTTGAAAAGTGTTATTTTAGAGATCAAGTAAAAACCAACAAAGCCGACAAGAACGTGTCCCTAATCCACGCCACTTGCCTTAACCAAGACCGTTGGGTGCAAGCTTTAAAATAAATTATGAGTAAACAAGATAGATTATTAAGAGAAATAGAAGAGAAGAAAACAGAATTTAAAACCGATAGCTATCCAATGTCAATCGGAGAACTGATTAATCTTCATAAAAATGACGAATTGTTAATTAATCCAGATTTTCAGAGATACTTCAGATGGAGTAATACTCAGAAAACAAAATTGATCGAATCTATTCTTTTAGGAATTCCAATTCCTTCGATATTCGTATTTCAAAGAGAAGATGGAATATGGGAAGTTGTAGATGGTTTACAAAGAATATCAACTCTTCTTCAATTCATGAGTGAATTACCAGAAGTAGAAGATGTTCCTAAAAAAGATAGACTAGTTTTAGAAGGAACTAAATATCTACCCCACTTGGAAGGAATGGTATGGGAGAAAAAAAACGATGATGATATAGAATTACCTAGTCCACTAAAATTACACATTAAAAGGTCTAAACTGAATCTCTCAATCATCTTGAGTGACTCAGGTCCAAATGCAAAATTTGATGTGTTCCAAAGATTAAACACAGGTGGTTCATATGCATCAGATCAAGAAGTTCGGAATAGTGTAATGATAATGATTAAAAAGGACACTTTTACGTGGTTTAAAAAACTGTCTAATAATGAAGATTTTAAAAATACTATCTCTTTAAGTGAACGATTATATGATGAGCAATATCCTATGGAACTTGTATTAAGATTCATTGCATTGACAGAATACGATTACACAACAAAAAAAGAACTTAGTGACTTTTTTGATGAAATCGTAGAAACTATTCTTGAAGATCAGCAATTTGACTACCAAGGGATAGAGAGTAGATTTAATAATGTTTTCGAAGCAATTAATAATGTCCTAGGTGAAGACGCCTTTAAAAGGTATGATGGTACAAAATTTAAAGGAAAATTTTTAGAATCTGCATTTGAAGCAGTTACAGTAGGTCTTTCCGAGAACTACAGTAAATATACTTTTCCAGCAGATAATGAAATATTTAAAGAAAAGGTTCAAGAGTTGCATAATGAAGCTACATTTCAAAGGTATACTGGTTCTGGTTCTAACGCAAGAACAAGAATTCCAAAAATAATTCCATTTACCAAAGATCATTTTGATAAATAATGGGTAAAAACGTAATCACATTTGATCAGTTAACAGATAAAATTATTGCAGATTTTTCTTGGAGAAGAAAGGAACTTACAGTTCTAAAAAGTAAAATTCCGAATACTAAAAATCCACTTCAAACCGCAATGATAAGAGCCACAATGCCCTTATTATATGCTCATTGGGAAGGATTTGTAAAAATTAGTTTGTCATATTATTTAGAATATGTTTCGAACAAAGGTCTCAAACATGATGAGCTTAAAAATCAATTTGTTGCACTTTCACTTCAAAAAAAATTAGGCACCCTTCAAGAAAATAGTATAGAAAGTAAAACTCAAATTATTGATTTTATTTTTGATAAAGCAAGTAAACAATCAAATATTCCAACCAAAAACGTCATCAATACAAAGTCCAATTTAAAATATCATGTTTTAGAAGAAATACTTTTCATAATGGATCTAAAAGATGTTTATTTTGAAAGTCAGAAAGATCTAGTTGATGATTTGGTAGATGAAAGAAACCATATTGCACATGGTGAGCATAAGTTGGTGGACTATGATACATTTATAGAGTTTCATGATGATATTATTGCTTTGATGGAATATTTAAAAACTAAAATTGAAAACAGTGCAGTACTAGAATCTTACAAAAAGCCAGCACCCAACACCGCTTCATCGCAAATAACGGGTTAAATCGAAAAAGTGTAATTTTAGAAACCAAGATAGAAAATGGTAAGCCGACAAGTCCGCGTCCCTACTCCCGCAACTTGTGTTAACCGTATTCCAAGATCAAATCCAAGCTATTTTACTTTAAATTTTAAGCTGCATATTTACACAAATCCACGTATGGTGTTCCTCGTTTGATTACTGCAAATACCCTGGATAACAGTTTATTTCGGACATTATTTAATGCAACCATCTTCGGTTTTCCTTCTGCTACCTTTCGTTGGTAATATTCTCGTAATTCACCATCATGCTGAATGGCTGAGACACTGGCCATACTCAGCAGACTTTTCATCTTGCGGTCACTCATAGGATGCCCTTTTGCTCGTCTAAAGACACTGGTGCCTGAACTATGTTCAAAAGGCGCTGTACCACAATAACTCGAAAACTGTCGCCAGCTGCTGAAGCGCTCAAAGTTACAGGTGTGATAAATTAACTGACAGGCCAGGATCCTTCCTACTCCTTTTAAACTGGTGAGTAATTTGTAATTCATTCCCAAACGTTCTTCTCTTTTTAAGAGCTGGTCGATCTGCTTCTCCAGTTTCAGGATCTGTTTACTCAGGTAAGCTATGGTGTGCTTTAAACTTTTACAGCTAACATCTGTAGAGGGGCTGGATAAAAGCCCCGTAAGCTCTTCTAAGGTTCCCATAAGACCCGTGCGATTTCGCACTAGCTGATCTCTTAGACTTAATAACCTTCCCAGTTCTAATAAAGCTTCATCACGAATACTGCTGCATTCTAACTCTTCCCTGTGCAACCAGGCATACCTGGCGATCATTTGGGCATCCACGCGATCTGTCTTCGTGCGAACCAGTCCGGAAGATCTTTTAATAACTATGGGATTCTCCTGTACATAATCCAGACCGTTAGCCTGCATGAAGATGGCCAGCTTTAAGGAGTAATTTCCAGTATGCTCAAAACAGTATAAAATATCATTTTCTGTTTCTGAAAATTGACTCACCCATTTCACAAGCGAGAAATAACCTGATCTATTGTTATCAAATACCCGATGTTTACTATGGTTATGAATAAAAACATCTAAGGTTTTTTTGGACACATCAATCCCTACCGCTAACTCGTAATTTTTCATATCTTTAAAATCGATTAATTATTGAGTTGCGTTAACTATCTCCTTTAACGGGGCCTACAAGACCTGGTATTCCAATTAGTTCTTCGCAACAGTTAGTAGAAGCTAAGGGGACTCTTACGCTTAATAGGACTTTACTAGAGACCGTTATGGTTCTCCCCTTAGTTTCTCTCTTAAGATAGTAAACAAAGTAAAGGAGACCGTTGGCAACAAGCAAAATGAAAACTCAACTTAAAACGAAATGATGGAAAATTGGAATAAACTCTGCTACTACCTTTCAGAAAAAATTCAAACTGATATTCCTGAAAATGAATTTGAACCCATTGTTGAGAAAGGATTAGAAATTTTAGGTTGGGATGAATTCTCTGGAGATTTTGAAATTAGACCAAATTACCAATTGGGATCGACGAAAAATAGCTTGAGACCTGATTTTGTAGTTAAATCAAATGAAACGGGAGAAAAATTATTTGTTGTAGAAATCAAAAGACCAAAAGTACCTTTAAGTAGCCAAAACCAAACTCAACTATCGACATATATGCGGCAGTTTAAGTTAGATTTCGGAATTCTAATTGGACCTCAAATTCAAATATTTTACGACGGACATTTGAATAATAAGGAAAATGCAACATTAATTGAAAACATTGAATTTAAACGTGAAAATGAAAAAGGAAAAAAGTTCATAGAATTATTTTCAAAAAGTTCATTTGATAAGAATCAACTGGTCAAATTTGCACAGAAATCCTATAAAAGGATTAACGAACGTGAGACTGAGAAAGAAATAAAAAAAGAAATATTATCAAAGGAATTTAAAGAGAGCATCTGGGATTTAGTTATAAAAAAACTATCTACAGAGTATGATATTAATTTGGTTTCAAATGTAATAGAGAATTTCAAATTAAATATTTCCGAAATAAATAATGAGACAATTCCTGAGAAGACTTTTCAAAATTACACTTCTAACAAGGTGAATTACTCAAATGATATTTTGCCGATTGAATTAAATCCTCCATCGGAAAAAGAATTCAAAGAAAAATTGCTGATAACAAAAACAGCTTATATAACTACCTTTTACAAAGATGGAAGAATAAAAGAGAAAGTTTGGAATGCAAATAGATTTAGTGAAGATTCTCACCTACTTGGAAATATAAGATCTAGACCAGATTTTAGGAATGGGACTTGGCAAAAATTAAAAATTGAAAAGGTTTTAGTTTCTATACATAAGTAAGGTGAAATTTGCCAGTTGCCAACAACGTGTACCGCAAATGGCGGGTTTTACAAAAAAGAACTAAATTAGTTTCTATAATAAACCAAACCGTAAGCCGACAAATTCGCATTCATAATTCCGCGCCACTTGTCGTAAACCGGGACCGTTAGCTGTAATTTAATATTAAATTTCTAATAAAATTAAACCATGAACAATTCCCTTAAAAATGAGTAACCTTCTACATCGAAACACTAACCGCTGCCAATTAATAAAAGATGTTTCAAAACAATTTTGGGAAGACATTATTTCATTTCATTCTACTGGCCAAAATTCTTCTGAAATATATTACACAAAAAAATTGGTTTCAACTATTTTGGGACACGCAACGTCTTTAAACTATTCAATTTTTGCTAAAGAACCAGGAATGGAAAAAAGATGGGGAAGTGATATTGATATTTATATAGAAAGAGGTGTAAATGACTTTCTTCTTTACGCATTTCAAGCAAAATTATTGAAAACTGGTCAAGAATATAGTGACTTAGATAGAAACAAAAACGGTATATATCAATATCAAAAACTTGTAAACTATGGAGTTTACAAGCAATGTTATGTCTATTATCTATTTTACAATGGAGTTTTGAACTACACTCACTCTGGAAACAATAAGTGTAACACAGCATTTGATGAAGACCAGTTTGGCTTAAGTTATGTAGAAATTGATGACATTCAAACCGTTATACCTCATAAGATAAATTGGACTTTTAATCATTTTCACCCAAATTTAGCCTCGCCATTATCTCAGCTTGTTTGTTGTAAAAATAGTAGGCGAAATAATATAAAATCATACGATTATGAAGAAATCATAAAAGAGTTGGAAGATTATGAAATAATAAACCAAGAAAATGTAGAAGCTTTTTTTGGTAAAGCGATAGATCTGAACTCGCAACAAACTACTGATCAAATTGATAAAATTGAGTCAGAAAGAAAATCTGATGTTGTTATAGTAATAAGAAATACAAAGAGTACATATTAAACTACAGCTAACAGCGATTAACGAGGCCAATATGCGGTTTTCAAGGAAAAACAATAACTTAGAACTCCAAACAACAAAAAAATAAGCCGACTACTCCGCGTGCTAATTTCCGCTCACTGGCGATAATCGCAGCCGTTGTGTGCAATATTTAATCAAGTATGGATAAAGCAGAAAAATTTATTGACACTTATAATAAGATAGATAAGTTTCTAAGAGAATCTGAGAATTCTGGGTCTTACGTCACATTTTCTCAAAAGATTAAAAATTCAAAAAACCAGGTTGTCCAACGTTATGGAGATGAGTTAATATCTCTTGGTGAATTGAGAAATGCGATTGTTCATAATCCTAGATATGGAAATAAACCAATAGCAGAGCCATATGAGAGTACAGTAAAAAGAATTGAGGAATTATTTGAAAAAATAACAAACCCTAAAAAGGTTATTCCTTTATTTCAATTTGAAGTTTTAGGCGCACAAGAAGAGGATTTTGTAAATGATATATTGATCCAAATGAAAAAGAACTCTTTTTCTCAATTTCCAGTATTTGATGAAAATAAGGAAGTAATAGAATTAATTAACAATAATACTATTTCAATATGGCTTTCAAGCCAATTGGAAGAAGATGGAACTATAATGACAGAGAAAGTAAAGATAAAGGATTTAATTCCCGAAATTGAATTTAATGAAAATTATAGATTCGTTTCTAGATCAACATCAATTTATGAGGCTTATCAAATGTTTATAGATCAAATAAATAATAAAGAAAGGAATTTAGATGTAATTTTTATTACTCATTCTGGTAAGAAAAATGAAAAATTATTAGGACTCATCACTATAGAAGATATAGCAAATCAAGTATAGTACAAATACTGCAAACAATAAGGTATATGGTGCATGGTCTCCTAAAGCCAGCCGCGATACAAAATACTAATCGTTATTCAAAACTTTGAGCCGTCTTGAATAAAAGCTACGTAATTTAAATGGATTTTTTGACCTAAAAATAGGTAATTCATATCTATTTAGAAAAGTGATGGTTTATAATTCCAAACCCTTCCAAACCTTAAACGGATCCATTTTTGCAAGTATTTGGTCTTTTCTATTAATTGACGGATCCATCCAATCTGCTTTTTCGCGGGCCCAGCTAATTAATTGGACTCGTTCTTCTGAATATTCAATTAAATTTAGTTCTTCAAGATGATCTATATAAGCTCGAAATTATTGAACCCGGTGCCATTGTTCAGATTGATCTATTAATTTCTTTAGCTTACTAAGTTCAGCGTCCCTTTTAGCTTTAATCTTTTTTTCTTTATCCTCTCTAATTCTTTGTTCGGCCCAACTTTTTTCCAGCCTGGCCTGGTATTCTTTTTCATTTTTTGCGAATAGTTCTAAACCCGCAAGAATGGTTAAAATTTTATCTTCAAGTGGTTTGGTGGCAGACCCATACCATGACTTATCATGAAGACTCCGGTATACCTGGAAAATTAAAATCCCGGTTGGTACTAATTTGGTAAAGGTATAATGACCAATAGTTTCATCTGGAACTCTTTTATTTTTTTCTCTAAGCCTTATGGTGAGTTCCATTCCATCAATCACTACTTCTGATTTATCACCCTTAAAGTCTAGTTTATGGCCACGTTTTCTCAAAGCTTTGAAAATAGTATTTAAAATACGGAAGGCTCGAGGTAGTAACTCTTTAGAAACTTCAGGTACGAAATACTCTATCCCTTTAGAATCACTCTTTTTAAATTTCTCATGTAAAGGTTCTAATTTACCCGTAACAATTTTCTTTGATGTTTTATTATTGGATCTGGATTCGCTAGTCTGTCAGGAACAACCAGAGATAAATTTTTATCTTTTAATAATTCTTTCTTGATTGAATGATACTTGTAGGAGGCACTATTTTCATTTGGAAGAGCGGAGGCATTTTCACCAAATACCTTTCTCTCATGATCCCCTTGTGGCAATGAAATTTGGGGAGAAGACTTCCCAAATTTAAGCTTTATCCAATGACCATTCTTTGGAGTAGGTATATTGTATTCTTCGCAAATCTTTTTTAATTCATTATATGAACATCCTAACTCCTGAATTAATTGGTTAATAGGTTTGGACCATATCAATTCATAGATGTCTTTCACGGTTAAGTTTTCTGTTGATTTTTTATTTTCCATCATTACGGTTTTAAACTATACTGATAATCATACAATTAGGAACTTTATATTTTCATAGGGATTTTTCTTTAACATTACACTAAGATTTTTCTATATTTACTTCTGGCAAGGCCATTGGAACTTATACTAATTCGCCCTCATTCTAGAATTATTATGCTGGAATAATAGGATTGTAAGATAAATTTGGTCTATTTATTACCCTACATGATATTCGCTTATAAGCTAGGCGAGTTACTTTAAATTCAAAAACTCAATGTCAAAAAATAATTTATCAGTGGATAGGAAATATATTGAACTATTTGCTGGTTGTGGCGGTTTAAGTTTAGGCCTTGAATCAGCAGGCTGGAAATTAGATTTAGCAAACGAGATTAGTCCAATGGCTGGAGAAACTTTTGCCTATAATATATTAGGTGAAAATATAACTCAAAAGAAGGATGGTACTGAAAGTAAAGTATGTAACGTTAACGATCTTCACTCTATCAATATCGATGAATGGAAAGGTAAAAAATTAGTCATTGGTGATGTTGTTCGCTTAGTTGATACTCTTAGGCAAAACCCTAAATTATCGAAAAGATTTAAGAATATAGATTTGGTTTCCGGAGGTCCGCCTTGCCAGGGTTTCAGTATGGCCGGAAGGAGAACGGAAAGAGATCCAAAAAATCGTTTGCCTTATGCCTTTGTTGATTTTGTTGAATTGATAAAACCAAAAACCGTAATTCTAGAAAACGTGGAAGGTATCTTACGACCTTTTAAAAGTGAAGGAGGAACTAAGGAACCATGGTTAGAAATTGCGAAAGCTTTTGCTTCTATTGGTTATGCTCCATTGTGCTTTTTGATTAATGCGAGGAACTTTAAGATACCTCAAAACCGGCCTAGGTTTATAATGCTGGGTATCCACAAGTCATTAAAAAAAAGAACTCTATCTAAACTCAGTGATAATTTAAATTCAGAAATAAAAAGAGTTTTTGAGCATGCCTTTATTTTTGCAGAAAAGGATCGGGAGTTTATTTCAAATTATAATGGTCATGATCCGGCAGTTCACATAGATGTAATTAAAAATGACTTTGCGAAAAATAGGAATCTTCCATTAAAGGAAATATTTAACAGCCATAACCTTTTTCCTGAAATGAACTCAAGGGAGGTTAGTGTAAAAGCAGCAATCGAGGATCTCTCTAATAATGCAGGTATAAGAGAAACTAAGAATAAGGAGCTATTAATTAAATCATCAGAAGGATCTGAATACTCAAATTTTCTTTCAAGGAGCTTATCTAAAGTTCTAAGACATCCGCAAACCCACGTAAAGGGATTGTACAACCATGAGCTCAGGAAACATTCTTCAAAAATTGTGAAGCGTTTTACTTTTCTTCAAGAAATAAAAAAGTTAAACGATGCAAAAAGTAGAACAATATTTGAATCTTGTTTGAGAGGAAAAGAAGTTTCAGAGGAAGATCTCGAAAAAGCTAGGTTAGAGCTTGCCAAAAGCACAAGATTAAGAGAAGTAATTGATTTCTCCTCATCTGCTAACCTCAAATCTTCCATTGAAATGATCAGGTCGAAAAAGCATTCTCAACGAGCTATTAAAGAGGATGAGCCTGCACCCGCACAAGTTACAATTCCAGATGACATTTGTCATTATTCGGATAAACAACCTAGGGTCTTGACAGTAAGAGAAATGGCAAGAATCCAATCTTTTCCTGATGATTTTGTATTTAGAGCGAAGGTCACAACTGGGGGGGGAATAGAAAAACAGAAGTACCTCAATACACGCAAGTTGGTAATGCTGTACCCCCATTGCTTGGTAAAACAATTGGAACTTGGGTGAATAAAATTCTAGATTAAATTATTGTTTTATGAGCAGAATTCCAGGTGGAGAAAAAAATAAAAAGTCAGGAAAAAAATGGAGTGAGGACGAGCTACGTGAAGTTTATTATCTATATAAAAAGCTAAACGGGGAAGGGCTACATGAAAGAAATCCTCTAATTAAAGAAATAGCTAAAAGGTTAGGTAGAACCGTTAGGTCAACTGAGGCCCAAACTCTAATGTACAGGAATTTAGACAGGGGAGGGGAATATTCACATGGAAATATGAATAAGTTGTGTAGGAAGATTTGGTTAGAAGAGGAAGGGGATTACATTTTAAAGGAAACTGTTAATACTGCGAACTTAGATTTTAAAGACACTAAAAAAAATCAACAAATGTTATATCCGTCAGCTTTACTTGATTGGGCTGGTTCTGGGAGTGGAGGTGTGAAAAAACCTTTTGACGTTAATTCCGGAAGGCCAACTGGGGAACATATACAGACTTCTCTTACCTATAAAATTGATAATTGGATTAAGGAAATACCTAACCATTCTCCTCGGATTATTCTTCTGGTTGGTGGACCAGGCAACGGAAAAACTGATTCCTTGGAATACCTTGTTCAAGAATTTGATAAAGAGTTTAAGACAGATTATTTCATTGAAATAGCTCATAATAATAGGGATGCAGGAATCACCCCACCAAGGTCAATTACTGTAGATTTGAATATTAAAGATCTTCCATACAAAAGATTAAAGGTGGTTCAAGATGCTACACCGGGTGAAGGAAATGTTTCAAGTGAGCAAAGTCTTATTAATGATTTTGAGGAAGCGATTAATGAAAATATGCTATATATAGCATGTATTAATCGAGGAATTTTAGCTGATACCATTAGATTAGCTGAGAAGAATAACACTGAAATCTACAAAATATTAAAGACAGTAATTACTGGTCTAACTGATTATTTGGATCCAAAATCGTTATGGCCTTTAACAATAAAAGGAAAATTGAAAGACCAAATTGGTGTTTGGCCGATGGATGTTGAAAGTCTTGTTGAAGCAAATGATAAATTTAAAAGCCCTGCTGAAAAAATTTTTCAGGCTGCATTGAATAAAGATAAATGGAAATGTAAAGTTTGTACTGTCAATAAAGACTACTGTCCTTTCTACCAGAATAGAAAAAATTTAAGTAAGACCGAAAATCTTGATGGTCTTTTAAGAGTTTTACGGGATTTTGAATTAATTTCTAACAAACGGTGGACCTTTAGGGATTTATATGCATTGATTCCATATTTAATTGTTGGGTCTAGAAAAGAATTTGCCAATCAGGACCCGTGTAAATGGGTTGATCGAAATATAAAAGTCCTTAACAAACCCATGGTAGATCAAAGGATTAAAACTGTATGGAAACTTTCTGATCATCTTTACCATGCCAAGCTTTACAGTAAATGGCCAAGTTTTCACTCATTTGTGCGATCTAAAAAGAATAGAGATATAAATCAAATTTTACATCATTCAGAATATGCTTCTGCTCTGCTAGGTTATTTTTCTTACAACAGGTCTATGAATGTAAATAAACCAGTTATAGGATCTTTTCTGGATGACCACTTTTTTCCGCTCATTAATCCCAGCCAGTTAAGTAATATTAATGACGATTTTAATAAGCTTTTTGAGAACGTTAAAAAAATTGAATCTTACTTTTCGTACTCTGTTCGAGCAGGTTACGATCAAATAAAAGAATATTTGAATCCTCTAGAAAATGAGCTTTTCAACCAATTGATTGAGGTAGAAAGGGAATTGGATGAAAAGGTAAGGGAGATAAACTCTTCAAATTCGCAAATAGATAGATTTTTATCAATTGTTAGGATTATAGCTATAAGGTATTTCAAAAGGGTTTACTTCACTAGCAAAGGATTGTCTAAGGATGAAATTTATTTACGAGAATATAGACAATTGAATCCACAAATTGATAAGAGTAAGCAGCAATTAAAGGAAGCCAAAAATTTATTTGATTCCTTAATCCAAGGTAAAGATGACTTATCCTTAGTGTTGAACTCTTCAATTTCGCAACCATCATTATCCATAGATTCCCAAGTTAAACTCATAGTTGGAAGGGTAACATTGGATCATGAGTATGTCATTAATGATGTGGATGATGTGCCTAGGAATAATATTGCAGTATTTAAAATAGTTTTTGCTACAAAAGACATTCCAGTTCCTCTCACTTATCAATTATATAAGGCATTGGCGCAATTAAAGGAGGGTGTTAGAGCTTCCTCCCTTCCAACCGAAGTGTTGGCAATGTTAGACAATATTAAATCTCGACTTACCGGTATAACGGTTCGAGGAGGTTTAAATATTTTGAGAAATGCGAAAATACAAATAGGAGATTCTTCATTCTATTATCGGGTAGATGATCCTAGGAAGGAATTTGAAATTACAAAACAAACATATGAATAATGAAAATTAATGGTATTCCTAAAGATACAGAGATTTATTCTGATTCAATATTCAACTTAGGTTTTAGTCCTGAATACAGTAATGGAGAGGTTTCTCTTGCGGCTTTATACCGCCATGTAGGATGGAAATTGAACAAAAAAAGATTTCCAGAAGATAAAGTAAATGAATATGGAGAAATATTCTTTGATAAGGAGAAGAACTCAGAATCACCAGAGAAAGATGATATACTGGATCTTCAAGATTGGAAAAAGTTAATTTTATCCTCGCTTGCATCTCCTAAAATGCCTAGACAAAAAAGAATTAATCCCACATTATATCCCTATGTGCCGGATTGTGCTTTATATTCCAATTCAGCCAGAGAAGGAAATAATCCATGGAACCCAGGAAACCTATTAGAACGATTAGTAATTCAAGGCAGCGGCTCTCAAAAAGATGCTGATGAACTGTGGGAGAAGCTTTTTGTCGCACTATCAAGTAATTTTGAAATTGAAGAAGAAGATATATTTGCAAGGTTAGTTACTAAACATTTTTATAATCGTAGACCTGAGCAGATTGAATGGGATATAAATCAACTTTCATTACCGAATTCTTTAGAACATTTAGAAGAGGAGGTGAAGGAAACTTCGCCAGCAGCTAGATTTTTTAAGGATTTAAATAAAATTTTAGATTTAAAATCAAAATTGAGTAGGAGACAATGGTTAGCTATTTTAGAATCATGCCTTAGGATAGGGGGAGCTTCTCACGTTCTTTGGATTTGTAGGCTAAATACTGTGGCATGGGAGTACCTAAGGGCTCAAATAAATGATCAAAAAGAAATATCCGAAAATGAGCTTCTAAATAAATTTAAAACAGATTCTCTTAAGTTCTGGAAAATCGAAGAAAAAGCAACAGAAATAATTCAAAAAGAGATGCAGTTTTATGTTAGAGCACAAGTTGGCATTAACTATATATTAAAAAAATTTGATGATGAAGGGGTAAAGGTAAAATTAGGTTCTATTAGAGATCTTTATCGTTTAGGAGAGAAGTTAAATAAAAAAATTCGCACTGGGGATTGGAAGGATGATATCTTATTAGAGATTCACAACATTTATGAAGCAAATCCGAGAATTATTTCTTGTAAAGATGGCAGAACAAAAAATTTGTTTGAATTTATTCGTCATTCTTTAGGACAGAAACAGACAGCCGAATCTCATAAGAAAAATTATGACCAATCCTATTGGCTCCAGAGGAAGGGGAACCGGTACAATTCCCCATGGATTTTAGAATTGGGTCCTGTATCTATACTATCAATGGTATATTGCTGCAGTTATAAAAGCGGTGAAAACAGAACAATTCTTGATTTATTAGACCACCTTGGAAATTATGGGATATCTATGTCTCAAACCGAATTAGAACAAAGCAATTTAATGCAAACTTTACAAACTTTGCAGGTAGTACAAGATTCTCCAGATGCAGAAGGAGGGATGGTAATTATTAACCCATTCTAAATTATTATCTATGAATATTTTCCATGAAAATTTAAAAAATTATATCGAATCGGAAGCTTCAAAGCTTTTAGAAAAATCTGAGGGAACTAACCGGTTATTATTAAAAGGATTACCTTATACAATAGCAAAGGATTTCATTTCTTTTATTAATGAGGACAACCCTATGCAAGTTAACGACAGGATTGTACCTATATTTCTATTCGATAAACACATTCCAGAAGGCAAAAAACCCCGAGATACGAAAATAGCTGGGACTTGTGGAAAAGATTATGTTCTTAATTTTAGAAATAGTGTGCATATTCAGGAAATAATTATAATTCTATCAGAAGGATCTTCATTGGATAAATCCAATATTACAAGTTTTGAACCTTTTGGAATTTCGGAAAAAACTGATGAGGAAGATTGGGGCGCACACCCAATGGTAGAGTCACTATTAATTCGTTCCATCAAGAATGGGAGCTTAATGAAAAAGTGTTTGAATGACATTTCATTTATTTTTAACCGATTTAATTCAGGTAACTTTTCTAAAGAAGATCATTCTGATCAATGGAAACTAATCCAGTACATTAGCTCGATTAGGGGAAATCTCACAATGCAAAAATTAAGGTCAATATTTGGTTTAATTAGCGATCCAAATACCGAAGTTTTTCGAAATGATAAATGTGATTTTATATTTAAAAAAATTGCAGACTCCTTCGAAAATTATGGAATTAAAAACTCTATATCAGAATGGATGGACCAAGATATTAAACAGGAAGCAAAAGATGCCCTTCTAGATTTTCAAACGCATTTTATTAAAAGTTGTGATTTACCTCAGGATTTTAGTCAAAACCCTTACTATTATTATAGTGAATTGGCTCGCAATGGTGATGGTGATAAATGGTGGAGCCTACTAGACGTCAAAACTTGGTTAGAAATTCTAGGTGCTAATAAAGATGATAATACTAATTTTGATCTCAACATCGCTAATGAAATCTATCCTAACAGCAAAAATAACCTTTCTCCTATTGTTTTAAATGAAGCAGAGTTTATTTTCTATAATACAAAAGGGTTTCCTAGTGATATCAATTTATCGGTATTTGAAGGAAATAAAAAAATTGGATCACACCAACTTCCAAAGGGAGATAAAAGATCTAATTACAACCTTCAACCGGGAGATCACAATTCGCCGATCAGGTTAAAATTTGATACAGGAAATAGTGAAATTAGCGAAAAAATAATTTCCTTATCAAATTATGAACCGGGATTTGTATTTGATTTTCCTGACTTAGTCAAAGTCAAAAAATTATCTAGGAGGAAAAATGGAGGG
The DNA here is from genome assembly GCF_003024155.1 of Christiangramia fulva. Taxonomy (NCBI): domain Bacteria; kingdom Pseudomonadati; phylum Bacteroidota; class Flavobacteriia; order Flavobacteriales; family Flavobacteriaceae; genus Christiangramia; species Christiangramia fulva. Next base: position 3,728,425 of record NZ_CP028136.1, on the reverse strand, counting down.
TGGAGAACAAATGTTACGGTAAGTAATTCTGGAAACCAAGAAATTGAATTTTATTTTTCAAATTCTAAATTAGAATTTGAGAAAATTACAATTAGTGATTTAGAAGACGATGCCTCAGAAACTTCATTACCAGTCAATATTGAGGAAGGAAAAGGAGTATTGAATTTCGAATTATTAAGTACTGAAAGCAAACTAAAATTCTACTTTGTAAATATTGAAGATTCAAAGGAACACTTAATAGAATTGCTGGTAAATGTAAAGGAATCTGATCCGAGAGGTGTGGATAACGTTTTTCAAAAATTGTTATATCAAAACAGGTCTTCTAAAGGCATTTTGACCAATTTGTTTGTAAACCCGCCGAAATGGAATATTCTGGATAAAATCCAGAATTCCCTATCAAAAAGGGATAATAAATTTTACCCAGTTATTCTCGGTTCAGATCTTAACAAGGTTTCTGTAAAAAAATTATCATCAAATAATTTAATCACGAATGGCCAGTTAATTAATGACTGCAGACCTCCTAAGAAAGAATTTAATCCTCCCGAGGAATTATTAAAAATTAGGGAAGAGATCATAGCTATCACTGTAAAACGGCATGGCGAGGACGATCATGAATTTAATAGCCTAATTGAACAATGCGAATTATTCCAGAATAATATTAAAGGGAAGTTAGAAAAACTTATTGAAAAATATTTAGATGAATATGAAAAATGGCATAATGAATTCCCTAAGCTTGCTTCCTGGTTCGAGGTTGTAGCAATATGTGATGTTTCTGATGGTGTAATTGATAGTGAACCTTATGCAATAATGTTGACACCTTTTCACCCGGTTCGCATTGCTTGGCTTTTCCAAAGTCAAAACTATATGTACGAAAGTCTTAAAAAGAAAATTCCATGTCCTGCCGCAGGAATATTAGAATCACCAAAATTCCCCGATTGTTACGTATTATCCGTTTTTCGTCCTCATGGACAAAGTCAACAGGATGTCTTTTTATCAGTTGATAATGATAGTGATTACTGGAATATTCTATGGAGAGGAAGCCTTCTAAAAGATTTACAATCGTCAAAATTAGCAGGTATATTTAATGATGAGTTAGGGGCTGAAGTTCAAGGATTGGTAGGCGGACTTACTTCTTCCCAAGTAGAGAGAACCCTGAGCGATATTTTCAAAATAAAATCTGCTCAAAACAAGATCAAGGTTAACGTTCACAGTGAATCAACAGAAACTCAACTTTTTAATGAGGGAGTTGAAAACTGGGTGCATCAAAATCTTGGTAATCCTAGTAAATTAAATGGGAGGAATGAAAAGGATATATGGTTCTCAAGTGGTGGCAGGGAATTAAGGATTAATGATACTAGGCCTTGGAACCTTCAGCCTTCATCAGAGGAATTACTCGATACTACCATTGATTCCGGCTATACTCTTACTTGGTATAATAATAAGCAAAATATGGAAAGACTTTCTGATATATCAATTGTAAGTCATTTATCTAACCTTAGTCCAATTTTGCTAAATTCAAAACCATCCTCAGTAATTTTCAAAGGAGGTGTATGTCGCCAAAGAATACGTCATTCTTCTATCAGTTCTTCAGGTGATTTAAACTTTATTGAATCGCGAAGTTTTATTGAATCAAATCCAATAAATGAAACCAATGCTCTTTCAAAAAGACTTATTAATTTAATTAATAAAATTGAAAGTAAATCCAGCGATTTACAAGGAGGTCATTTAAGTTCAACTCCTAAACTTAGGTTTATAGAAGAACAATTAAATATTTCAGATTATTGTGCCATCTCCTCTAATGTTGTGGATCCATCAGCATTTTTCAGCTCACATGGAGAAACATATATTTGGGATTACGACCTACCATCTTATTCTTCCAAACATTCTGCCCAGAATGGATTTTATTTATTAGCTAAAAATTCAAAAACTGTTTCAGATGCCGTGAAAAAAAGTTTAGAAGCTATGCCCAATATGGAAAGAATAAGTGCTGAGTTAACATCAGAACTTCTCCAAGAAATATCAGGCAGAGGAATTCCAACATTAAAATCTTTAGCCTCCGGTGGTACAAGTGCTAATGGAGAGATTGGAATGTTAGTAGCTATGAGATTGCTTCAAAACCTGAACTCACAAGAGGGAGATTTCGAGTTTTTACCCTTTAAAAAATCTGACTCTTATAATATTTTAATTCCGGTAGATCCATATACAAGCCAATTAAATACTTTATCTCAGAGATTAAAAATTGATAAATTAAGACCTGACCTTTTAAGCTTAAGTTTTCAATTTAAAAAGGGAAAAATAGATTGTGCAAAGATTACACCTATAGAGGTAAAATATAGGTCTCAAAGGATGAATCAAAAAGACCTAAAGACTGCCCATTTTCAATGTCAAAATTTTCATCTATTTTATGAAAAGTTGTTAGAAGTGAGTCGTGAATCTACTTTATGGGATTTAACAAGAATTAGGCTTTTAACTGATATGATATCATTCGCTTTTTCTATTTATAGTAAAAAAATGGAAAATGATGACGACAAACTAGAATGGGCCCAAATCGAAAATTCACTATTAAATTCTTTAAATAATCCTCACACTATAAAAGTCGATAAACAGGGTAGAGTAATAGTGCTTTCTAACTATTCTATTACAAAACTGGTTAAGGTATCCTCCAAAACAATCGAAGATACTTTATTATTAAGTTTTGAAGACGCAAAGAATCTTCTGATTAAACAGAATCTAGATGATTTCAAAAAATTAAGTTTAAAAATTAAAAACTGGGATTTAATTTGCGAATGCAATGCCGAAACTAGAGAATTAATAACCAATAACGAATTAAAGGCTGAAGTTGCAGAGGAGTCTGAAGAATTAATCGTAAAAGACAGTCAAAACGAGAATGAAATTAATTCTAATCAAGAACCATTAGAAAAAGATCTTGAAATAAAAAATAAACAAACTGAGGGATCAAATGGATTTAATAATGTTGGCATTAAGTTCATGGTAGGCCGTCAAGAGGGTGTGTTTGAAAACTTGGATTACATTTATTATCCTAGTAACACTAATTTGAACCAACTAAATATTGGTGTCGTTGGTGATTTAGGCACAGGGAAAACTCAATTGTTAAAGGCATTAATCTATAATATTTCAAGGTATCCAGAAAAAAATAGAGGCAAGGCACCTAAATTTTTAATAATGGATACCAAAAGAGACTATGATGGCAGTGGTGACAAAAAAAGTGACCAAAATTTTATAAAAAATATTAATGCTAAAGTTGTACAACCAGTTAATTTGCCAATAAACCTTTTTGATATTAAGAATTCGCAAGATGGAAACCCAGCAGTTTCTAAAGCAGAATTTTTTATAGATATTTTAAAGAAGATTTTTGGTGGGATAGGTGGCAACCAAGAACATAATATTTTGAACGCTGTTCTGGGAGCATTTGAGGATAGAGGCTACCAGGCTCACTCGGATAATTATCATGATTTTGTTTCACCTACCTTGCAAGATATTTTAGAAAAATACGAAGAAATTATTGGGGATAAAAAGGACGTTCCTTACGCCATAATGTACAAATTATCTTTAAATAGGTATTTTGAACCAGATCCTGGAAAAACTATTGATTTTAAAGATTTTTTCAATCAATCAGTTGTTCTTAGTTTAGGAAACCTTGCAAGTAATGATAAGAATTTAAAAATGGTGATGATAATCTTCCTAAATATGTATAGGGATTATATGTTAGGTGTTAAAAAATCAAAATATTTACCAAAAGGCGATCATCAATTACGAAAAATTGATAGTTATTTATTGATTGATGAAGCGAATCTGGTAATGGAATACGAATTACCGGTACTTCAAGATATTTTACTGAAAGGAAGAGAATTTGGTGTTGGCGTAATCCTTTCTTCACAATATTTAAGACATTTTAGAAAAACAGCAACTAATTATATGGAACCATTATTGACTTGGTTTATTCATAAAGTTCCTAACATCACAGTCAAGGAGTTAGAGGCTCTAGGTATGAACGAAATTAGCAAATCTCTAGTTAGTGAAATAAAAGCTCTTCAATGTCATTACTGCCTTTATAAAAGCTTAGATTCGAAAGGTGATCAAATTAACGAAATAATTAAGGGAATACCTTATTATATTCTTGATGATGAAAATTCATAAATTTTATTCGAGGATGTTGTCGTTAAAGTAGAGGCAATTTTCCTTTAAAGGACAAATTTGGCAATTAGGATTTTTTTTCTTGCAAACCATTGCTCCTAGGTCTAGAATTGCCCAGTTTATTTTTTTGGGAAATTTATGGTTGACAACATCCATTGATAATTTTTTTAAATATGGGTCATATCTAATATCTACAAGTTTACGAGGTCCAAAATACCTTTCTAGAACTCTCGCCATATTCACATCGAGTAGGGGAGCAGGTTTATTTAGTATGAATAACTCATAAGCATTCGCAATGTATTGACCCATCATAGGTATTTTTTCCACCTCTTCTCTTGATTTTGGGAATCTACCATTCTTACATCGCATTTCTTGGGCCATTTTATATAGTCGAGAACCTTTTTGATTATAAAGTCCGATGGGTCTTAATACTGATTGAATGTCTTTTTCTGACGCCGTGGATAATTTTTTCCAAGATGGATATAATTTTAAAAAATCGGAAAAAAAATTTGCTATTGTCTCGGCTTTTGTTCTTTGTAAAAGGACTTCTACTATAATTTTTTGGTAATTGCTAGCTGAAGGGTTTCGCCATTTAAAATGACGGCCATTTTCTTTATACCAGTTTAAAATAACCCTTTGAAATTTAAAAATTTTGGTATCCGGAATTTCTTTCATTCATTGCTGATTTTGTGCTCAATAAAACAATTAGAGCATAAACTATTCCTAGAACTTTATAAACTAATGAAATCTAAATTTTAAAGAAATTGAAAGAATAGAAAAGTTATAATTAAGTAAACGAGGTAGTAATTTGATTAATGTTAAACTAAAAGAAAGTCTTTATTTTTCCAATAGTAGTTTACTTGAGATCTAAATTTTTAAAATCAATATTTTAATTCCGAAGGTCCTTTTCTCATTATTTCAGGCATTTCGTGAGGATATCTATCTAACTTTAATTTTTCTTCCTTTTTCTTACAGGTACGGCATAACACCATCAACCTATTCCCATAAATAACCTTACCTTTAAAATCATTTTCAATATTCGAAATTGAAATGGAATGGTTACCCCGGTTAGGGATATCTTTGATAACGTTTTTTAATACTTTTTTTGAAGTTAGAACTGGCTTTTCAAAGACGGAGGGGAATTCTCCACTTCCACACCGTTGACACTTTGGATTATCAGTCAAATATTTCTCTTGCACCTCTTTTTCCCAGTTGTTTGATAAAGGTTTAAGGTGCTTATAAATTTGTTTTCTAGTCCCTACCAAATCGCCTTTAATTAACTCCTTTGGTTGATTGGGTTGAAAAAGATTTATAAAGAATTCATAAATCTTTTTGAAGATCGATTGCCCTCGATTCTCAGTTTTTCTCTTGATTCTGTTCTTAGCTGTTGATCTAGGTTTTTTAGATGACTTAGTATTTTTAAATTTTTTAGATATTGGATGTGATTGTCTATACCTATATAAAGCTTTAATAGCGGCTCTATATAGTCCATGGCTTTCGTATCCAAATTCTGAAAATCTTCCATCAGTGTCATAAAATCCTTTAATTCTTTTCAAGTGGCCATTATCTACTTTATAAATGTTAGTAGGGTTTCCTGTATGACTACTGTAATGTTCAGAAAGTCTATTAATTGCTCTTGAATAACTGCGCCCAGTGGCTTCAATTTTTCCTTCAACTTTTACTAACCAAGCACTAAATTTTTCCTCCATCTTCTAAGGTTGTTAGTTATTATAAATTTTTGATTATATAATTATGGTTATCAAATCTGGTTTATGTCAATAATTTAACGGCCGTTGCCAAACCATTGCAACGGCTATTACAAGATTTATTGAAGAGCCATTGCTAGGCCGTTGCAATGGTTGATATAGATAAATGTAATTAAAATAAATTTTATAAGATGCTGTATTATAGCTTAATATGATATTTGGGATTATCTAGGCTATGGCAGTCAAAAGTTGCCTAGCTTATATATTTTGCTGATAATCCTGCTCAATATTCCCCTGCAATTTTAATATCCTTTTTAGCTTAAACTGCCTTCTGATTTTAAGTTTTTTTTCCATTAAGATATTAAGTTCCACTTTGATTTCATCTAATCTTCTCTGAACTAATCCAAAATCAAATCTTCCGGTAGGTTGTATAATTTTATAATCGGCTCGATCTAGCTTGAAAAACAATAAAAGTGATTTTAATTCATTTTCAGTGATAGTATATCTGCTGTCATGCTCCTCTTGCCTATGAAGGATCTGAATATTCTCATAGTCAAAGTAGACCTCTTTATTACCTTTTCCATGAAGTTTAAATGCATGTTTCCTTTTGATTTTATCCCGGTTCGATGTAGTTTCTTCGAATCCAAATTTTATCAAAGTATTTATAAGTACCTCATTTGCCTTAAATATCTTCATTGTAATTATTTTTATTTTAATATCTACTAACGGTCTGAGTTAAGTTACCCCTGCAACGGTTCTATTAAGACCAGTTGCGGTGGCAATTGGAAACACCGTTGCAGCCGTTTTAGTTATAAATTTATTTATAGTACTTCTTCAATGGTTTTGTTAAGTGAATTAAGCTTTTTAAAAAAGGTTTCAAGAACTATTTCTTTACATTGAATCTTCTGATTATTTTGTCCAATTTGAATTTTATGAAGAATTGATTTTAATTCTTTACGATCAACATGTTTTTTTTCCTTGGATTTGTATCTTCTTTTTATTGCCTTACGCTTAATTTTTTCTCTATACCTTTTGGTGTGAATTGGAAGTAGTCCACGCTTATACAGAACATCATAAACATAGGCCTTACCATAAGGTATTTTCCCTGAGATTTTAAATTCCTCAAAACATTCAATTATTCCATTTAAAACCAATAATGCCTTTTCAACTTCAGACATACTTTTTTTCTCAATAGGCTTTGAGATAGGAAGATTATTATTTCCTCGGATATTCCGTAGCCAGACCTTATATTTTATTAGTATAGTAGAAACATATTGGGCATTGAACAGCTGGAAATGAGGTGTAGGTTCCCCATGCGTGCCATATCTATCTATTTTGAATGCGTAATCTATTTCTTCTAATGAAAGACCTCCAAATCGGCTTAAAATTAATTCTAAAATATCTTGTTTGTTATTTGGGCTTATTGGATCTTTTATTCCAACCATGTTAGACGCTTTTGTGAATATTACTGAAAGTCCATGCTGGAAATACTTTTTATCATTTTGATCTTTAAGATTAAAATCTTTGATTTTGGTATACTCGTGAGTCTTTTTTGCAAATCCAACCTCAGTCAAGGTCCCAGCCTTGGAGATTTTGGTTAATAGTGTTTGCTGTTTGACGGTTAATTCTTTGCTCGTCGTTTCCATGATGATAGTTTTTTGATGATGAATTTTTAAAATCGGATATTCTCTTTATCCAAGAGCTGACAGATGGTTTCCAGCTCACCATTTTATTTTTTCCTACTTTCCAGCCATTAGATTCATAATGGTTGAAATAAGCTTGAGATTCTTTTTCGGCTTCAATAGATTCTAAACCTAAATTTTCCATTTCATGTAATACTTCATTGACTGAGGGAGCGCAAAAGTCTACATCTCTTCTTTCTTTTTTTAATTCTTTAGTATTCTTAATTTCTTCTATTGTATGCCGTTCATGTTTCCCTTTTGGGTTCTTTATTGTAGTTGTTAATGTATCGTTTAATGATTCCCTATCCGTTTGATATTCCTCGTAATTGGTAATGTTTATAAGGGTTGTAGAGTGTTTCCCTTTTCCTATGGTCTTCCTGGTTATCATCTCATCACTTTCAAGCAGATCAAAAAAACTTACAGTTGCTTTAGGCCCACAATTAAAAAGCCTTGCCCAGGTCCTAATTGAATTGGTTGATGATCCTCGCTCTACTCTTAGTAGACTATTTCCAAGGACCATTTTACCATGGGTATAATTCACTTCTAATAACATCGTTATCCACATCTGGGCCTTTACAGGGTCTTCCCAAATCCAATGATTGATTGTCTGCCTATGAACCTTTATCCATCCTTTAGAAGACATTTAATACCGGTTATTTAGAAGATATTCATCAGCTTTTCTTTTTATATCCTCGGTGGTAGTTTTCTTCCCGTTTTTAAGCCATTCCATTATTTCTGACTTGAGGAAAAATAATTTCCCTCTCTTGTGATAAGGTATCTTGTTCTTCTGGACTAGTCCGTATATGGAAGTTTTCTTATAACCAATCAGTTCGCCTAACTCTTCAATTGTTAGGTATTGATCTTCTTGACTTACGTCTTGCTCGAGTAACTGCTTAAGAAGAATTTTAGCTATCAAGTGTGCGTTTTCTTCAGTTACTTCGTAAACTACTTTTCTCATTTTGTTATTTATATTGATTAATAATCTTCAGCTAATAAAGCGACGTTTTAGAGGGTGACGAAAGATGTAGTTCAGGCGCAGTAGATGGTAGTTGAAATCAAAGAGCCTCACAACTAAGGGATTGTGAGGCTCTTTTTATATAAGAAGATCTTATTATTTACGTAAAATAGTTCATTTTTTCTTTATACTCCTTTGAAACTTCACTTCTTTTTGTCTTGCGAGATCCACTTTTATGGCTCCTTTTAAGTTGTCAATTTCTAAATACTCTATCTGGCTATATAACATTTTTAATTTCGCGGTAGCCTTCTTTGTTCCATAGTATTTATGTCCTTTTTGAATTTTATTGTAGAGTGTATTTTCTCTTGCACTTTCTTGAAAAATTGAAATGTCTACTGGGGTTTTTCCAAGCAGAGCAAAAATCTTAACCTTTTCAGTGTTCGTTAGGGATTTATATTTTAGTAGGTAATGAATTAGAAGTAGCTTTTCATCATCGTCTAAGTTAGGAAGAGGGGAATCTTCTATGGGTTTCTTTTCTATAGGTTTTGATTCTTTTAAAATTTCATCTTTTTGATTTTCAATATAGAACTCACCATAGGGATCTATATCTATCTTCTCTAAATCTGTACTACTATAGGAAGGATATTTTTCTTTTACCAACCGATTAAAATCAGAGTACTCTTTATAATGATTTAGAGGTTCTAATTTGAACCTGAATAGTTCGTCTTGGTCATAATAGGTTTTTACTATTCTACTTATTCTTCCAGATAAGTTATATACATCATAGATGGCTTTATACTTTGAAAATGTTTGGATAAATTCAATGTAGGATCCGAATGTCGAATTTTCGTTTTCTTCATATAAATCTCTAACCTCGTTGGAAAGAATCTTACTTATGCTATTGCTTGTGTAGTGCTTGTCTTTATTATCAAAGCCTTGTGCTATTTCGTAGAAAAAGTTTTCTTGATTTTTAGGAGGAATAGCAAAATAGTCATCATACACTTTTTGTCTGCTTCTTTTTTCAGCGGATCTATAGGTTCGCTCCTCCTTTTTGTATTTAACCAATTCCAGCTTTAACCACTTTTCGTAATGTCGAAAAGTGGATTTATAATACTGTTCAAATAGTTCTTTATAATCCATCAAATTCAAGATTTAGTTTTTTCGAGGCTTCAATTTTTTGTCGGTCCATTACTTTGCCATAGATCTGGGTTGTAGTAACATTCTTATGACCTAACATTTTGGAAAGCGTGTAAATGTCGGTTCCTTTTGATAATTGAAGGGTAGCATAAGTATGGCGGAAATTATGAAAGGATATTTTTTTTTTGATATCTGCTGCGTCTAACCAATCCTTTAATGGGCGGGTAATTTGAGAATACTTGATATTTTTAAAGACTTTTCCTTTTGTTGTACCTTCCTTTACCAATAGAGCCTGAGCATTATTAGGTATGAAGTGATTTTGAATATTTCCGGTTTTTCTTTCCTTAAGTTTAATGTAATACCCTTGAGATTTGTCATGGAATACATTCTTCCACTCCAGATTATTAATATCCGCAAATCGTAACCCTGTCATCACAGAAAAGAATGCCATCCGTTTGAGAGAAGGAAGGGCACAGGTTGCTTTAGAAAGCTCTTTTAATTCCTCTTCTGTTAGGTATTCGCGATAGGTTTCTTCCTCCTTAATGTAAACTGCATCCTCCGCTAAATTAGATGCTAATAGCTTCTTTTTATGAGCTCTTTTTAAGACATTAATAAAGTTTTTATAATAGGCAGAAGCAGTGTTGCGTGAAAGATCTTTTTCGTTATTCCTCAAGGTTTTTGCGGATAACAAAAAATCACGGAATTTTTCTACGTGATAGGGTAAAAGCTGTTTACTCATTAGGCTCTTCCCAATATACTTTTCCCAGTAATCTAAAGAAGACTTCCAGGAATGATAATTTCCTTTACTACCGTTGTTGTAGTATTCACCTACAATACTCTTGAAGAAGTCATAAAAGTTGATGTCCAGATTCATATGTTCTTTTAGACCATATTCTTTATTTCTTATATCTATTAGTCTTTTGGCTCGAATTTGTTCTGCAAGTTGAATTTGTGTGGAATTATGTTCACGCTCAATTTCATTTTTGGGATTTTCAAAGATCTTGAGTTTTAGAAACTCCCTACGGGTTGGTTTGCCAGTTTTAGGATTAACTATTTCTGGATAGAAGTCAAGATAAAGGCTTAGTTTTCCTTTTGCCAATTTTTTACTTCTCAATGTTACGTTAGCCATAGAATTGTTTTAATTTTTAAATAAATTATCAATTTCACTTCTTTTTACCCGGGTAGATCTTTGGGAGAATTTAACCGCTTTTAAATTCCCCTCTTTAATTAATCTATAAACTGTAGCTTTAGAAAGCCGCAAAAGTTTAGCTACTTCTGGAACAGTTAGAAATTCAGTTTCTTTTATTATGCTCAGGTAGGAGGAGGAAGGTCCCGGAACCTTTTTAATAATTTCTTCATTATTAGAAACGCTGTCACCATTTAACTTTTCATACTTTTTTTTCTCTTTATATGCTCTGCTATTGCAAGTGTGCGAACAGTATCTGGTGACCATTGTCTTAGCTATAAACGTTTTGCCGCAGTGTTCGCAAATTTTTTCAACCCTAATATTAGTCGCCATTTCGAAATAAATTAGTTCTATAAATACTTCTAAAGATTTTTAAGAATCTATTGGTTACATTAAGAATCATTTTCTCGCCATTTATATGTTTGTTCTTTTTCAATTAAAAACGAGGTACAACAAAGGTACAATTTTGACCCAAGTTTAAATGATTTTTCCTGATTATTAATTAGAGTGTAAAAATAAAACCCCTATAAAATAAGGGTTCGTGAATAAAAATACTTTTTAGTAAATTAGATCATTTGCCAATACAAAAATTCGCAAAGATATTCCCCAGTAAATCATCGTTGGTGATCTCGCCGGTAATCTCACCAAAATGGTAGAGCGCCTGGCGAATATCGATAGCCAGAAGATCTCCCGATAGATCCCGGTTCAAGCCTTCTTCCACCTTATTGATCTCTTCCAGTGCTTTTAAAAGGGCGGCGTAATGCCGACTGTTCGTGACTATCGTGTCGCTGTTTCTCAGGGCGCCGGTGTTCACATATTCCAAAAGTCTTTGTTTTAATTCTTCGACCCCGGCTCCGGTTTTTGCGGAAAGCAGCAAGTATTGAATGTATTCTACGGAGCCTGTGCCGAGCGAAGCCGAGGTGCTCGAAATGACTTCCAGCTCCGACTTTAAATTATTTAATTCTTCTTCGGAAAGTTTATCAACCTTATTCGCAATAACGAGAATAGGTTTTTGAGGAAATTTGTTCCTGATCTTCTCAATTTCCACTCTGAACTCTGAACTCCGAACTCCGAACTTTTCTGCATTCAGCAGAAAAACAACTACCTGCGCCTGTCCGATCTTCTCAAAGGTCTTTTTTATACCTATGCTTTCAACCACGTCTTTGGTTTCCCTGATCCCGGCAGTATCGATAAACCGAAAACCCACACCGCCAATGCTCATTTCATCTTCAATCGTATCACGCGTAGTCCCGGCAATTTCGGAAACTATCGCTCTTTCTTCATTCAAAAGTGCGTTCAGTAAGGTCGATTTTCCCACATTGGGTTCACCAACAATGGCTACGGGAATTCCGTTTTTCAGCACATTTCCGGTGGCGAAGGAATCGATCAGCCGTTTCAGCACCGTTTGAATTTTTGCGATAAGTCCTTTGAACTGGTCACGATTGGCAAATTCCACGTCTTCTTCAGCAAAGTCGAGTTCCAGTTCAATTAGGGATGCAAAATTGAGCAGTTCTTCGCGCAATTTCTGAATTTCATTCGAAAATCCGCCGCGCATCTGCTGCATGGCCATCTGGTGAGAAGCTGCATTTTCAGAATTGATCAAATCGGCAACCGCTTCGGCCTGGCTGAGGTCCATCTTTCCGTTTCGAAAAGCCCGAAGGGTGAATTCCCCCGCTTCCGCAGCACGACAACCTTTTCTGATCAGTAATTGAATGATCTCCTGCTGGATATAAGGGCTTCCATGACAGGAAATTTCCACGGTTTCTTCCCCGGTATACGACCTGCTGCCTTTAAAAATAGATACCAGCACTTCATCTATGGTACGTTGCCCGTCCATAATATTGCCGAGGTGTAGCGTGTGAGAATCCTGTTCCTCAAGTTTTTTTCCGCTTTTAGCTTTAAAAAGAGGAGAAACAATCTTCAAAGCATCCGGCCCGGAAACCCTTATCACGGCTATGGCTCCGGCACCTGATGGAGTTGCAAGCGCTACAATGGTATCGTTCATTTTCATGCGGCAAATTTAGCAAAGAAAAAATTGCCTGCTAAAAATATGTAACAAAGCCTGATTGCAGGCGTCTTTATAATACAGCCAACCATCAAAATTTAAAAAAATGAGAGAAGATAATCAGTTGATCATGCTAACGCACTTGAGTCAGTTATTAGATTTAGTTACGGGATTTGGCGGATTTATCGTTCCGCTGGTGATCTGGTTAACGCAAAAAGACAAGGTTGCGGGAATGGATATGCACGGGAAAATGATCCTGAATTTCCAGATAAGTCTTTTTATATATACCATTCTTTCGATCCCGCTAATACTTTTATTCGGATTGGGAATTTTCGTTTTAATGGCTGTAGGTCTTCTCGCCCTGATATTTCCTATTATTAATGCGATCAAAGCAAGCAATGGAGAAATGCCGTATTATCCTCTTTCCATTGAAATTATTAAATAGAAAGTAAAAATAAGCTTTCCTTAAGGGATATAAAAAAAGCCATTGCTCCGGGCTCGGAGATGGCTTTTAATATTTCAGTTCTTAACTGTTTTATCAGGACGAAGAACCTGCTTCTTCTACAGTTATGGTTTTTTCTATGAATTCATTGGGAGCAGTCTGGAATTTTAAAACATACTCTCCGGTAACTTCTGGTGTGAATTCATAAGTTGCTGTTTTGGTAGTTATGACCTGTGCACAGGCGCAACCTTCATAAACAGCTTCAACGGCAATGGTTCTGGTGGTTCCGTCAATGCTTTCATCAAATTGGGCAAATTCTCCGCAGGCGTTCTTCACCTGAAAAGTAACATTCACACTAACCACTTCATTAACCGTAGCAGTTGCCGGTGCTTCTACATTGGTCACCTTGGCTACATCGTCATAATTAATACATTCTTCCTCATTGTCATCTTCTGAACAGGCAATAAAAAAGAAAATACTTAAGAACAGAATTAAAATGTTTCTCTTTTTCATGGCTTTAAAATTTTTATGATTATTAATTGCTTTAAGAAGGTATCGATATAGGCAATTAAAGTGTAGGGAAGGGGGCTGCTGCTTAGTTTCTTGCAGATCCCCGTGATTGAAAAAATCAGGATATCGATACCTGCATTTGCCTTTAATTTAAAAAGTAACGTTGAAAAATTCTTCTGTTTAACAGAGTTTATAATTGCGGCCGGAAAATTCAAAAATGAATCTTAAACAGAAGGCAAAACGGAGATAATTGTTAAATTTTCTTCGGATGAATTCCTATTGAAAAAGCTGTTTTCTAAGGTTTTGGATATTTAATTTTATGGATAAAAAAAACCCGCCTAAAATTTAGACGGGGATCTCTATTTAAATTGAATTAGCCTTTCAATTATTGAGCATCACCGGCATTACCAACATGGTGATCTTTTCGCCTTTATCAAGGCCGTCAACCGGGGTAAGGATTCCCGCACGATTGGGCAGGCTCATTTCCAGCATCACTTCGTCTGAGGTCAAATTCCCAAGCATTTCGGTAAGGAAGCGTGAGTTGAAACCTATCTGCATATCGTCTCCCTGGTAAGAACAGGTTAGACGCTCTTCCGCTTTATTGCTGTAATCCACATCTTCAGCAGAAATATTCAGCTCGGCACCGGCAATTTTTAAACGAACCTGGTGCGTTGTTTTATTAGAGAAAATCGAAACCCTTCTAACGGAACTCAAAAATTGATTTCTCTCGATGGTTAATTTATTAGGATTTTCCTTCGGAATTACCGCTTCATAATTCGGATATTTCCCGTCAATTAAACGGCAAATAAGCTGTGTATCGTCAAAAGTGAATTTGGCGTTGGAATCGTTGTATTCGATAAGAACTTCGGTTTCACTTCCGGCAAGTATACCTTTCAGCAGGTTCAAAGGTTTTTTAGGCATGATGAATTCAGCAGCCTGGTTGGCTGAAACATCTTCACGCGAATATTTTACCAGTTTATGGGCATCGGTAGCCACGAAAGTGAGTCCGTCTTCCTTGAACTGAAAGAAAACGCCACTCATCACCGGTCTCAAATCATCATTACCAGAGGCGAAAATAGTTTTTGCAATAGCAGTAGCAAGGATATCGGCTTCGACAACAGTGCTGCTGGGCTCTTCAAGCTCTACAGGATTGGGAAATTCCTCCCCATCGGCATAAGCCAGCGCGTATTTCCCGTAATTAGAGCTAAGCTCGATGGTATTATTTTCTTCAACTACGAAAGTAAGCGGTTGTTCAGGAAAGGTCTTCAGGGTATCTAAAAGGAGTTTCGCCGGCACGGCGATCTTTCCTTCAGAATCTGATTCTACTTTTAGTTTAGCCGACATTGTTGTTTCAAGATCGGAAGCGGAAACGGTTAATTCATCATTTTTAAGATCGAACAGAAAATTGTCTAAAATCGGTAAGGTATTGCTGTTATTGATTACCCCTCCAAGTATTTGTAGCTGTTTCAGCAGATAATTGCTGGATACAATAAATTTCATCGGCTTTTCTTGATTTATTTTGAATCAATTACAAATATATTTTAATAAGTCAAAAATTCAGGGATGGAGGCTGAGTTTTTATTAACAGAAAATAAGGCTTTTACATATTTAAATAATTGAATTTCAATTATTTAATGATATTTGTTTGAATAAAATTGTTAATATGTTGACTTCTGAAAAAAATGGCTTTTTTAGAGGCTTCCTATTTTACGTATTTTCTTTTTCGGTAGAAACGGAAAAGAATGCCAAAGATCAGAAGCAGTAGCAAAGGCCCGGCCAGATTGAGAATTTGCCAGAATTGTCTTTCTGAAGCCACCTTTTCAGTATCGAGAAAAGGGATGCTGATCTCTTTTGAGCGTATGTTGATGAGCCCGGTATCGTCGAGCAGGTAATTCACCGCGTTCAGCAAAAATTCTTTATTTCCGTACATGTTGCCGGTGTATGGCTGGAAACCGAGTTCCAGAGGCCTGCCGTTCTGCAGCTCGTTCCTGATCACATCACCGTCTGAAACCACCAGCAATTTGGTCTCTTTGCTTTCGTCTTTTGAATTAGGGATCTCAAAAGGCTTGATCCTGTTCTTATAAACCGATTTGAATCTCCCTTCCAGTAAAACGGAAAGTGGTTGTTCACCATCATCATATTCGCTTATATCTGGCTTTTTTCCAACCATTCCCAAACTGATTTTTTCAGGAAGCCCTTCCACCTTTGTCCGCGGGGAACTGCTGAGTAAAATTGTCTTTTTAACTTGGTTTTTCAGGGTATCCATGGGATTGGCATATTCAAATTTTACCGCCTCGATATTATTGATTATCGGATGTTCGTTAGGTGAAGTTGTAAGCGGACTGTAAAACCAGGGATAGGGGTTAAAACGGGTGTCATTTCCCTGACCTGTTGCCAGGATGATGGGAGCTGAATAAAGATCGTTTACCAGCGCGGGATTGATGCGAACTCCATACGAAAAGAAATAGTCGCCAAGGTTCAGGTCTCTGGGCAGGGCAATGGCCATTCCCTCTTCGTTGAGCAGGCTGTCTTTTTCCATATTGGTCATTTCAACCAGCCAGAGCATTTTTCCACCATTCATCAGGTATTGATCGAGTACGTATTTCTCCTTTTCTGAATATGGCTGAGTTGGTTTTGGCTCCAGGATAAGATCATATGCCTCGAGTTGCTTCAATGTTTTTTGCGGATTTGCTTCCACCGAATCCAGGGTGAAAGGCGCGGTGAAATAATATTCCTGGACCGTCTTAACAAAATCGGCGATTTTGGCATCCGGAAGTTCGCCATTTCCCCGCATAACAGCGATCTTCTTTTCCCGCGGATAAATAAGTTTGCTCAATCCATTCGCCAGGACGTATTCCAGTTGCTGTACCGAGGCGGTAATTCGCTCCTCATCGCTGGCGCCGATCTGGTTTTTAAGAAGCGGGATCTTTACCGTTTTCTTTCCATAATTTACAATTGCCCAGGGAAAAATAATGCTTTCGCTGTTCTTTCCATTTTCTTTTACATTTACCCGCGCCGGGGTCATTCCCATTTTATAGAATTCTTCGGCTACGGCCTGCGCATCTTCGCCTTCTTCCAGCGGATTGATAAAATTGAACTTGATATTATGGTTATAAGCCGCGAATTCTTCCAGCATTTGCCTCGTTTCATTGCGAAGTCTTCTGAATTCTGAAGGGAAACTGCCTTGGAGAAAAACATCGAAAATGATAGGCTGATCAACGTCTTCAATAATCTTACGCGCAGCAGGAGAGAGGCTGTACCGCTGATCCTGAGTGAGATCAAACCTGTAATAGAATTCCGAAGCAAAGAAATTCAGGATTATAAGTCCGGCGATGATAATGAGCAATGATCTTATTCTGTTTCCTTTCTTCACTACCGGCGGTTTTTAGATTGCGAAAGATTGAATTCCGTTAGTTTCAGAAACAGAAAAATAATGCTCAGAAAATATATGATATCCCGGGTGTCGATCACGCCACGACTGATGCTTTGGTAATGATAGCTGATGCCGAAATATTCCAGGATGTAGCTTGAATTTCCAAAAATTCCCGTCTCGCTGAGGCCTTCAAATCCGAAATAAAGTACGAAACAAAAGAAGAGAGCAAGGAGAAAAGACACGATCTGGTTGGAAGAAAGACTTGAGCTGAAAATACCAATCGCGGCATAGCTTCCGCCTAACAAAATGAGTCCGATGTACGATCCCAAAGTAGCCCCGGCATCAAAATTTCCGGGAGGTCTTCCTAATTTGCTGATGGTGTAAACGTAAAGCAGGCTTGGTAAAATGGCTAGTATGACTAAAATTACCACACCTAAATATTTTCCGAAAATCAGCTTTTTTAAACCAATTGGTTTTGTTAGCAGGATCTCCATAGTGCCCATACGGTTTTCATCGGCAAAACTGCGCATGCTTATAGCCGGAATCAGAAATATAAAGATCCAGGGCGCGAGATTAAAGAACGATTTCAGATCGGCAAAACCGCTGTCAAGAATATTGTATGAACCTGAAAAAACGAAAAGAAAAAGTCCGCAAGCCAGCAAAAACAGACCAATCACCAGGTATCCCGTGAGGGAGCTGAAGAAGGATCGTATTTCTTTATTTAGAATGGCAAACATCTATTTCAATTAACAATTAACAGTTATCAATTATAAGTGATTGGGGATTGGGGATTAGGGATTGATTTATATCTATTTTCAGCATACATCACAACTATACAATTTACATTTCTCAATATTAAGTATTCACTACTAACTACTCACTACTAACTACTAACTACTCACTACTCACTACTCAATACTCAATACTAACCAACTTATCCACGCTCCAGGCTTCCGGTTTTTCGTTAAAAAGCACTTTGGTATTTGCCCAGACTTCTTTAAAAAGTGAGGAATTCCTGTAGTTTTCAAGAGATTCTTCATCTTTCCAGTAACTATACGTAAAAAAGCGGTTTGTATTGTGTTTATCTCGGTATAGCTCCAAAAATTCACAACCTTCAAAATTCCTTATCTTCGATTTATTCTTTTCGAAATTTGAGAGAAACTCATCGATTTTTTCTTCCTGAAATCCCATTTTCACTATTCTCACAAACATTTATTCAAAATTTATGCTTATGGTATCCAGATAATCCAAACCAAATAAAGTGGAAGCTCCGCCCACAGTTTTAAGATTGCTCTTGTAAACAGCCAGTTCGATAAAACCTGCCGAATTGAAAAGTGCTAGTTTTTTACCGTCTTCTTCCTGCCTTTTATCCTTTTCAACATTGAAATTTATCGCATGGCTGTAGGTCTCATGAATACTGGAAAAACTGGTATTTCTTGCCCTGATTGTAAAATCTCTTCCTTTTCCAACATTTTCAAAAAATTTCCGGGAGATATTGGTGACCACATTTCCATAATTGTCAATATAGATCACATGCCCAAGTATCTGGTTTTTGTCTGAATTAACCGTTGGTTCGTACTGTTTTATATATTTAATAT
The DNA here is from genome assembly GCF_003024155.1 of Christiangramia fulva. NCBI lineage: Bacteria > Pseudomonadati > Bacteroidota > Flavobacteriia > Flavobacteriales > Flavobacteriaceae > Christiangramia > Christiangramia fulva. The sequence goes on along the minus strand of NZ_CP028136.1, from coordinate 3,709,676 downwards.
CCTGAATGCTTTTTCCTATTACCTCAAGGGTTCCGCCACGAGCGAGATGACAGGCAACCTTTACAAACACGTCAAGCACTGTGAAATTTGTCTGAACTTTATCATGAATGTTGATCTCGACGATCTTTTCTGGTTTAATTTCAGAAGCGATCAAAGAAAGGATCCCGTTATTGGCGCAAATGAAATAATGCTCATCGAGTTTTACTGCAAGGTGCTTGTTTTCAGGTGTAAGTTCAGAATCGATTCCTATAATGTGAATGCTGCCTTTTGGAAAATTCTTATAGGCATTTTTAATGATGTAAACAGCCTCGCTAATATGAAATGGGGAAACCGAATGCGAAATATCAACAATTTTCACGTCATTTAATTCACTATAAATAGCTCCTTTAACCGCGCCAGCGAAATAATCTTTTTCCCCGAAGTCGGTCGTTAAGGTAATGATGGCCATAGGCGATTGTTAATATTTTTTTAATCTGAGACTGGTTATTTTCCTTAAGTTTGTATAGAAGGCGAATATAAATTTAATTTTTAGGGATTCGCTTTAGCCAACTACATTCATTTCCAAAATTAGGATATTGAAAGCGAAGGACAAATAAAAATTTAAGAAACAAATTCTAATGCTTCACATTAAAAATACCTGCTTTTGAACGAACTTCTTATAGAACTTTCAGAGATCAGCCCACGCGAATTCTTCGGGCAACAAAACGAACACATTGAATTATTAAAAAAGTACTTTCCTAAACTCAAGATCGTAGCCCGCGGCAGTAAAATTCGCGTCTTTGGTGATGAGGAAATGCTTGAGGAGTTTGACCGGCGGTTTTCTATGCTGATGGATCACTTCGGGAAATACAATCGCCTCGATGAAAATATCATTGAACGGGTGCTGACCAGTGAAAGTGAAGAAGATTATCAAACTTCAGCAGAAAGTGGGGAAACGCTGGTGCATGGTGTAAGCGGGAAAGCAATAAAAGCGCAGACAGCCAATCAGCGCAAATTGGTGGAGCTTTCCAAAAAAAATGACCTGGTTTTTGCCATAGGACCGGCGGGTACCGGAAAAACCTATACCGGCGTGGCTTTGGCAGTGAAAGCACTAAAAGAAAAGCAGATAAAAAGGATCATTTTAACACGTCCCGCAGTGGAAGCCGGCGAAAATTTAGGTTTTCTTCCCGGCGATCTAAAAGAAAAACTCGATCCGTACATGCAGCCTTTGTATGATGCCCTGAGAGATATGATCCCGCATGAAAAACTGGAAACTTTTATCGAAAAAGGAATCATCCAGATCGCGCCACTGGCTTTTATGCGCGGACGTACTTTAGATCATGCATTTGTAATACTTGATGAGGCCCAGAATACCACCCATGCCCAAATGAAAATGTTCCTTACCCGAATGGGTAAAAACGCCAAATTTGTCATTACTGGTGATCCGGGGCAAATAGATCTACCCCGGCGGGTGATTTCAGGATTAAAGGAAGCATTATTGATCCTGAAAGACGTCAAAGGCGTTGGTATTGTTTATCTCGACGATAAAGATGTGATTCGTCACCGGCTTGTGAAAAAGATCATTGCCGCATACAAAACCATTGAACACAACGATTAACAGAAAAAGGATTTTTTCCTGATGAATAACACTATAATTAAAACAGATTTTAATTTCCCCGGACAGGTTTCGGTATACAAGGGCAAAGTACGGGATGTTTATTTTTTAAATGATGACCGGCTTGTCATGATCGCGACAGACAGGCTTTCGGCTTTTGATGTGGTCATGCCGAAGGGCATTCCGTACAAAGGTCAGATCCTGAACCAGATCGCGACCAAAATGATGGAGAAGACCAGCGATATCGTTCCAAATTGGCTGGAAGCAACACCAGATCCCAATGTTGCAATAGGAAGAAAATGTGAACCTTTTAAAGTGGAAATGGTCATTCGCGGATACCTTTCTGGCCACGCTGCCAGGGAATATAAGGCTGGGAAAAGGGAATTATGTGGCGTGAAAATGCCGGAAGGGATGAAGGAAAATGATAAATTTCCTGAACCTGTAATAACACCCGCAACCAAGGCTGAACATGGCGATCACGATGAGGATATTTCACGTGAAAATATTATCAAAAGGGGAATAGTTTCTGAAGAAGATTATAATAAACTGGAAGATTATACTCGTAAACTTTTCCAAAGAGGAACCGAAATTGCAGCAAAACAGGATCTTATCCTTGTAGATACCAAGTATGAGTTTGGAAAAACTCCGGAAGGTGAGATCGTATTGATCGATGAGATCCATACTCCAGATTCTTCCCGATATTTTTATGCTGATGGCTATGAAGAAAGACAGCAAAAAGGAGAACCTCAAAAGCAGCTTTCCAAGGAATTTGTGCGCCAATGGCTAATTTCGAAAGGTTTCCAGGGAAAAGAAGGTCAGCAGGTGCCGGAAATGAGCGATGAGTACATTGAAACAATTTCAGAAAGATATATTGAACTTTACGAAAATATCACCGGCGATAAATTTAAAAAAGCTGATGTCTCTAATATTCTTGCAAGAATTGAAAAAAATGTCGTTGCTTATCTCAAAGCTTAAGAATTTGCTCATAAATTAAAAATTTATACTAATTTCTTCGAATTTTTAAAAATTTTGATCTTTTTGTAATTGCTTTATTTTTTGAATTGGAAACGATTTAATAATTTTAGAAACCAAAACCGGTAAAGGCCGGTTTTCTTTTTCTAAAATCAAATACAAAAAATGAGTAATTATCACATCAAGAATCTTGAAGAGTACTTTCAGGTATACCGAAAATCTGTTAGAGAACCCGAAAATTTCTGGCAGGAAGTAGCCGAAGAACATTTTGTTTGGAGGAAAAAATGGGATAATGTTCTATCGTGGGATTTTTCCAAACCAGAAGTAAAATGGTTTGAAAATGCCAAACTCAATATTACCGAAAACTGTATTGACAGGCATCTTTTAACCAAAGGCGAAAAAACGGCGATTATCTGGGAACCTAATGATCCCAAAGAAGAAGCGCTTCATATTTCTTATAATGAGCTTCACAAAAAGGTAAATAAATTTGCCAATGTTCTAAAAGACCATGGGATAGAAAAAGGGGATAGGGTTTGTATTTATCTGCCCATGATTCCCGAACTGGCCTATGCTGTATTGGCCTGCGCGAGGATTGGCGCGATCCATTCGGTGGTTTTTGCGGGATTTTCATCTTCGGCACTTGCTACACGAACCCTGGATGCCGATTGTAAGATGATGATTACTTCAGATGGTTCCTATCGGGGTTCAAAAACAATAGATTTAAAAGGCATTGTAGACAAAGCGCTGGAAGAATGTCCTGATGTGAAATCGGTACTGGTTGCGAAAAGGATAAATTCTGATGTTGAAATGAAAGAAGGGCGTGATGAATGGTTGCAGCCGTTGCTGGATGAGGCTTCTGAACATTGTGAGCCGGAAGTTATGGATGCTGAAGACCCATTATTCATTCTTTACACCTCTGGTTCAACAGGCAGACCAAAAGGAATGCTCCACACCACTGCCGGGTATATGGTTTATACAGCTTACACTTTTAAAAATATTTTTAATTATCAAAATGATGATGTTTACTGGTGTACAGCAGATATTGGCTGGATTACCGGGCATTCCTATATCGTTTACGGTCCGCTTGCCAATGGAGCCACCACGATGATGTTTGAAGGGGTGCCTACGTATCCGGATTCCGGACGTTTCTGGGAAATTGTCGAAAAACATAAGGTTAATCAGTTTTATACCGCCCCCACAGCGATTAGAGCACTGGCCAAGAAAAACATTGATATTTTAGATAATTATGATCTTTCTTCTCTAAAAGTCTTAGGAACCGTAGGTGAACCCATAAATGAAGAGGCCTGGCACTGGTATAATGATAACATTGGAAAAGGAAAAAGCCCGATTGTTGATACGTGGTGGCAGACAGAAACCGGCGGTATCATGATCTCGCCTATTCCATTTGCCACACCTACCAAGCCAACTTTCGCAACCTTACCGTTTCCCGGTGTTCAGCCCGTTTTGATGGATGAAAATGGTGAAGAAATAAAGGGTAACCAGGTTGATGGCCGACTTTGCATTAAATTTCCATGGCCTTCAATGGCAAGAACTATCTGGGGAAATCATAAAAGATACAGGGACACCTATTTTTCAGCTTTTGAGAATAAATATTTTACGGGTGATGGAGCGCTTCGTGATGAGGTGGGCTATTACAGGATAACCGGTAGGGTAGATGATGTGATCATCGTTTCGGGCCACAATCTTGGAACCGCGCCTATAGAAGATGCTATCAACGAACATCCGGCCATCGCCGAGTCCGCCATAGTTGGATTCCCTCATGAAGTAAAAGGAAACGCGCTTTACGGATTTGTTATTCTGAAAGAATCTGGAGAATACAGAAATCAGGATAACCTAAGAAAAGAGATCAATCAGCAGATCTCCGAAAAGATAGGTCCCATTGCCAAGCCTGACAAAATCCAGTTTGTAGAAGGACTTCCGAAGACCCGCTCTGGAAAGATAATGAGAAGAATTCTAAGAAAAATAGCATCTAAAGAAACCTCTGATCTTGGGGACACTTCTACTTTGCTGAACCCTGAAGTGGTTGATGAGATCATTAAAAATGCGTTGTAAATTTTAAATTCTTGTAACCCGGTAAAAATTTATTTTCTGTTTTTCCGAGGGTTTAATAATAACTAAAGGTTGTTTGAAAGAATCGAATTTCGTCAAAAAAAGACGAATTTAAGATTTTTTCAGGCAGCCTTTTTTATAACCTGTATCTGAACAGGTTCTTAGAATTCATTTTTTTAGATTTACTTATTCTGGCCAGGATCTTAATGAAAATGATGGCTGTAATATAAGCATCTCCTAAAGCGGTATGCCTATCAGACAAGTCAATATTATAAGCTTCAGCAATCTCATCGAGAGTATAAACTTTTTCCCGGTCTATCAAATTGGTAAGAATTCGGGTTCTTTTATAAAGTAATGCAGTGTCCAGGTATTTGTTTTTCAACTTCGGTAAATCATGCCGTTCCAGGGCCTTATTGATCATTTTTATATCAAAATTGGCGTGGTGGGCAACCAGGACCGAATTTCCAATGTATTTAAGAAATTTTTTTAAAGCCTCTATTTCAGATAATTTTTCGGTCTTTTCACTTTTTATAATTCCGTGAATCTTAACTGTTTCAGGATTAAAGATTTCCTGCTCCAGGTAAATTTCAAAATTCCTGTTGATCTCGATGGCCTGTTTTTCTACAGTGACCGCTCCAATACATAATATCCGGTCGTTCTCAAAATCGAATCCGGTCGTTTCGGTATCGAACACGATATAGGTAATATCCTGAATATTTTCCGGGATCTCCTGTTGGAAAAGTCGGGCGTATTTTTTCCAGAAATCTGGCAGGTTCTCCGGTTGATCTTTCTTTTTAAACCAATTAAGAATCATAAATAGAAACTGGTTTCGTATCGTACTTTAATAAGCTCCTGTATATCTTTAATGCTTTTAAAACAACGTTTTAATTTGATCTTATCTTCTTTGCCCAAACTTTCCAGATCGATAAAACGACCACTGTCTTTATGTAGAAGTCCCTGGCGTGTCCTGAATTTAATAAGAGCTTTAGAGGAGTAGGCGCAGGCCTGGTAAATTTCTTTATTATTGGGTTCCAGCTGGGCCAGCTTTTCAAATCGATCAGCGGTATTGCTGATATTTTTTACCCGATGATCGAGAATGAGAAGTCGTGCAGCATCGGTAAGCGGCATAATTCCTCGTTTTTTAATATCAAACAGGTCTTTTTTCTCTCCATCCTGCTCCACCAGAAATTGTCGGAAAAAACCTAAAGGAGAGGGATTCCGAAGGGCCTGCACAGCCAGGCCTTTAATGAAATGTCGGTTCCCTTTTAAAGTATCGAAAATATGATCAGAAATGGCATTGGTAAGTTTAATATCCCCGTAACTAATATCAAAATCAAAGAAAATCTGGCAAAGTAGAATCTCATCGTTCCCGGAAGTGGTGATCCAACTTGTGAATTGTTGTTTCCACTCGCTTTCAGAAAGACAATACTTCGGATTTCGAGCCATCATTTCAGCGGGACAAAATTCATAACCAATAATGTTCAATCTTTTGGTCACTTTGGTAGCCAGTTTCAGAAAATAGCTGCGGGTTTCTTCCAGTTTTTCCTCAGGAACATCTTCAAAAACAAGCGCGTTATCCTGGTCGGTTTGGAGTAATTGCTCCTTGCGGCCCTGGCTTCCCAGCGACATCCAGGCGAAATTTACCGGAGGCGGGGAATCCATTTTCTGAATGCACCTGTCAATAACACGTTTAATTGTTGCATCATTCAGCTCGAACATTATTTTGCTGATATGGGTAAGAGGAATATTGCTTTTGATATAACCTTCCAGCAAAAACATGATTTTTCCGCGAATGCGGTTGAGCTTTGCCGTGCTTCTGGCTCTTTTAATAGCCTTCATAAGCACCGAAGGATTATTTCCCTGTGAGAAAATGATATCGTGTTCAGAAACTATTCCCTTGACCTTAGTGTTTGGGGTGCCGTCTTTGGTGATGCAGATGTGGTTAATATTATGCTTCATCATGGTTAGCTGGGCCTGGGCAAGCGTTAGATCTTTGGAATAACAAATCACCGGCGACTTCATTATTTTACCTATTTCGGTACTGGTTTTAACTTTTCCGGTTACCACCTTTTCCCGGAAATCAACGTCTGTAACAATACCTACGGGAATTTTGTTTTCCACAACGATCACAGAGCCAACCTTTCTCTTACTCATCTGGCTGGCGGCTTCCTGTATACTTGTACCCGGAGTGACCATTAGCATCTTTTTGCTAATTTGAACGGGTTGTAGATCAAAGAGGGCTTCTTTTTTTAAAATTACGTCCTGTTCTTCGGAAAATAATTTCCCTCTATGTTCATTGGAATATGGATTTCGGGTATTGGAAGCAAAACTTTCCATCAGGAAATTCCCTACTTCTGAATTTGTTATCGCGAAAGGTTTGAAATCGGTTAAAGGAATTGCATACAGAATACTTTCCTCTGCGGTGATCGCATTTATTTGGTAATTTTCTTTTGCGAAAAGAGGCCGAAGCCCAAACACATCGCCTTCATCACATTTGTCGATGGTCTCGGGTAGATCTTCTTTATCTGTTTTCTGAAGATCAACAGCTCCTTTATGAACAATATAAAAATAGTCGTGGCCGGCTTCTCCTTTTGAGAAGACCATTTTTCCCTGCTCAAAGTAAAGAACCTTTACTTTTTCTGAAATTCCCAGTAACTGACCGGCTTCCAGCAGGGAAAAAGGAGGAAAGTTGCCAAGGAAATCGGCAATTCGAACGGCAATTGTGTTACTCATACAGCAAATTTACCTAATTGCGGGAAACTTTTTTAAACGTCTTAATTAGATAATTCAATCTTATAATCTTTTATAAGTTTAAGAATTGTTTTTTCAGTTTCTGAAAGTTCGGTATAAGCAGGCTCCCTGTCATCTTTCACTTTCCGAAAATAAGGGACAATTTTTCCGTTTTCGTAGGTTTCCACCACTTTTGGATGAACATAATAACTACGGCAAACAGATCTGCTGTTACCTAAACCTTCTGCCGCAGCATCAAAAGCCCTGATGATATTTTTTTTATTCTCTTTTTCGACTTCGGTATACCCAAGTTCCCGAAGGGTTTCAAAGAAGATCTTGGTTGCAGACCAGGTTCTGAAATCTTTGGCTGAAAAAATATCTCCGCTAATTTCATGAATATACTCATTTATCATATTGCTGTCAATGCTTTCTTTTTCGCCATTTTCATCATAAAATTTAAAAAGCTCCCAGCCGGGAATTTCTTCACATTGATTGATGAGTTCTACCAATTTGCGATTTTCAACCGTTATAGAATGCTCTTTTCCTTTTTTTCCGACGAATTCGAATTTGAGTCCGTTTTTGAAGGTCTTTACATGTTTGGTTCTGAACGTTGAAAGTCCATAGGTCTTATTCTTTTTAGCATAATAATGGTTGCCAATTCTAATATGCGTTTCTTCCATTAATCGAATTACCAGTGCAAGGACTTTGCGCTTTGGCATCCCTTCAAGATCAAGATCTTTATTTACCTGTTTTCTGATTTTCGGCAAGACTTTTCCGAAAGCAGCCATTTTAAAGAATTTGGTCTGATTTCTTATTTTGGACCATACCGGATGATAAATGTATTGTTTCCGCTCTTTTTCATCCCGACCAACAACCTGTATGTGTCCGGTTTTCAAATGTGTAATTCGCACGTTTTTCCAGCCTGGTGGGATCACAAGATTTTTAATTCTTTCAAGGGTTTTCTCGTCAGATATTTTTTCATTTTTCCTGTAATAAGAAAATCCGCGTCCTACTTTTTTACGTTCAATCGAGAGGTGATTTTCATGAACATAGGTAAGGTTGGCAAGTTGCATTGCTTCCTGCGGATCCTTGATGAGAGTTGTAATATCCTCCTGCGATAGCGCCATAGCCTTTTTCTTTAAATATAAACTGAAAATGGGCGGAGGTTATTTAAAATAATGTGAAACTTTTTCAGGTAGAGGAGAAGCATTAAAAAAAGCCTTCAAAAAGTCATTTTCTGAAGGCTTCTTTATAAAAAAATGATCAATTATTCGAAATAACTGAAACTCTCCTTTCCTTTTATTTCAAGTAAAGTCTCATAGATCAGGTTGATCACATTTTCCACGTCATCGCGATGAACCATTTCAACAGTGGTATGCATATACCTTAGCGGAAGGGAAATTAAAGCTGATGGAACTCCGCCATTGCTGTACGCGAACGCATCGGTATCTGTACCCGTAAATCGCGAGGAGGCATGTCTTTGAAAAGGAATTTTTTTCTTTTCGGCAGTATCCAGGATTAGCTCTCTCAATTTATTTTGAACAGCCGGAGCATAAGAAATTACCGGCCCATCACCAATTTTTGTGAGTCCGTTGGTCTTTTTCTCGATCATCGGCGTGGTAGTGTCATGAGTAACATCGGTCACTATGGCAACATTTGGCTGGATCCGGTGAGTGATCATTTCGGCACCGCGCAGGCCAATCTCTTCCTGTACCGAATTGGTGACGTAAAGACCAAAAGGGAGTTTCACCTTATTTTCTTTGAGTAACCTTGCCACCTGGGCGATCATAAAACCTCCCACACGGTTATCAAGGGCACGGCAAACAAATTTATTTTTATTTAAAATGAAGAATTCATCAGGATAGGTAATCACGCAGCCAACATGTACCCCCAGTTTTTCTACTTCTTCTTTTTTGGAACAGCCAACATCAATACAAATATTTTCCAGTTTTGGCGATTGCTCCTTTTCTTTATCCCTGGTGTGGATTGCAGGCCATCCAAAAACACCTTTTACAATTCCTTTTTTGGTGTGGATGTTTACGCGTTTTGAAGCCGCAATCTGGTGGTCGCTTCCACCATTCCTGACGACATAGATTAAGCCGTCATCACTAATGTAATTCACATACCACGAAATCTCATCGGCATGCCCTTCAATTACTACTTTGTACTTGGCTTCAGGATTGATGACTCCCACGGCAGTTCCGTAGGTGTCGGTAATGAATTCGTCTACATACGGCTTCAGGTATTTCATCCAAAGCTTCTGACCTTCTGATTCATAACCGGTTGGCGCAGCATTGTTAAGATAATTCTCTAAAAATTTAAGTGACTTTTCGTCTAGAATTTCAGATTTCTTCATATTTCTACAATTTTAGCGAAATTAAGAAGTTTTGAATGGAAGACAACGCCATATTGATTAATTTTGGAATGATTTTGGTTCAAACCATATTCAATTAAGAAATGTTTATGAGAAGGAGAATTTTTTTGCTGATGTCTTTTTTGATTGGTGTTACAGGTTTTTCACAGGAACAACAAAAACCTGAAGAAACCGATAGCCTTTCGCCGCGATATATGATTATTGCCGGTGATTCCATTCCTCGTGAAACAATAGACCTGGAAGAAGTCGTGCTTCTGCGGAAGTTGAAATTTAATAGTTACGAAGACCGGAAACGTTATTTGATTTTACGCCGAAAAACAAGAAAAGTCTATCCTTATGCCAAATTGGCTTCCGAAAGGCTGGTAGAACTGACCGCCAGACTCGATCAGATCAAATCGAAACGTGACAGAAAGAGATACACAAAGATCGTTCAGGAATATATTGAAAATGAATTTTCGGGAGAGCTCAAAAAATTAACTCATACCGAAGGACAGATTTTGGTTAAGCTCATCCATCGCCAAACTGGTTATACTGCTTTTGACCTGGTAAAGAATCTTAAAAGCGGATGGAGGGCATTTTGGTATAATACTACCGCAGGTTTATTTGATATATCTCTAAAAGAAGAATACCATCCTGAGTCGAGCCAGGAGGATTTTTTAATAGAAGATATTTTACAGCGTTCATTCAGGGATAACATTCTGGAAAGGCAGGCAAGCGCGCTGGATTTTCAGTATCTCGACCTTACAGACAAGTGGAATAATCACTCATCAAATAAAAGGAGCCGATAATTTTTGTATATTTGTAGTTGATCTTCAGGATTTTAATTTTTGATCCATAATTTCTCTGAAATTTTTTAAATTTTAATTTGGAATAAAACGAATGTTCGTTTTATATTTGCACCCGCTTTCTCAGGGAAGCTTAGTTCATTGAAGGGGTAGTTTGATTATAGAAGTAGGGGAAGTTAGGGATTTTTCTTAGGGTAAAAAGGTGCTGAGATTTTTTTAAAAATAAAGTTTAAAAAGTTTTGGTTGGAAAAGAAAAGTCGTTGTATATTTGCACCCGCTTTGAAAAACAAGCGACGTTCTAAAAGAGAGAGTGAGATAAAAACAGAAACCACCCGGATGGGGGGAGAAGGGGTTCGAGTCCTCGGGTTTTGGCAAGACAGTGATCAATTAACAATGATCAATAAGCAATGAGAAGTTGTGATAATTGTTAACTGTTAATTGATAATTGGTTCATTGACATATTGAATTGACAGGGATTACATTATAAAGATGTAATCAAGTATATAAGAATTAAGACAAAAAGACGTCAACTGAGCAATTTCTACTAGTAGTTGTTAAGAGATATAAGAATTAACGATGAAGAGTTTGATCCTGGCTCAGGATGAACGCTAGCGGCAGGCCTAACACATGCAAGTCGAACGGTAACAGGGATTAGCCTAGCTAATTTGCTGACGAGTGGCGCACGGGTGCGTAACGCGTATACAATCTACCTTCAAACGGGGGATAGCCCATGGAAACGTGGATTAATACCCCATGGTATTATCGGTTCACCTGGACTGGTAATTAAACATTTATGGTTTGAAGATGAGTATGCGTCCTATTAGCTAGATGGTAAGGTAACGGCTTACCATGGCGACGATAGGTAGGGGTCCTGAGAGGGAGATCCCCCACACTGGTACTGAGACACGGACCAGACTCCTACGGGAGGCAGCAGTGAGGAATATTGGACAATGGAGGCAACTCTGATCCAGCCATGCCGCGTGCAGGAAGACTGCCCTATGGGTTGTAAACTGCTTTTATACGGGAAGAATCACTCTCACGTGTTGAGGGCATGACGGTACCGTATGAATAAGGATCGGCTAACTCCGTGCCAGCAGCCGCGGTAATACGGAGGATCCAAGCGTTATCCGGAATCATTGGGTTTAAAGGGTCCGTAGGCGGGACAATAAGTCAGTGGTGAAAGTCTTCCGCTTAACGGGAGAATTGCCATTGATACTGTTGTTCTTGAGTTGTTATGAAGTGGTTGGAATGTGTAGTGTAGCGGTGAAATGCATAGATATTACACAGAACACCTATTGCGAAGGCAGATCACTAATAACCAACTGACGCTGATGGACGAAAGCGTAGGTAGCGAACAGGATTAGATACCCTGGTAGTCTACGCCGTAAACGATGGTCACTAGCTGTCCGGCCTAATTGAGGGCTGGGTGGCCAAGCGAAAGTGATAAGTGACCCACCTGGGGAGTACGTTCGCAAGAATGAAACTCAAAGGAATTGACGGGGGCCCGCACAAGCGGTGGAGCATGTGGTTTAATTCGATGATACGCGAGGAACCTTACCAGGGCTTAAATGCAGTCTGACAGGTCTGGAAACAGATTTTTCTTCGGACAGATTGCAAGGTGCTGCATGGTTGTCGTCAGCTCGTGCCGTGAGGTGTCAGGTTAAGTCCTATAACGAGCGCAACCCCTTTCGTTAGTTGCCAGCGAGTGAAGTCGGGAACTCTAACGAGACTGCCGGTGCAAACCGAGAGGAAGGTGGGGATGACGTCAAATCATCACGGCCCTTACGTCCTGGGCCACACACGTGCTACAATGGTAGGGACAGAGGGCAGCTACCCCGTGAGGGGATGCGAATCTTGAAACCCTATCACAGTTCGGATCGCAGTCTGCAACTCGACTGCGTGAAGCTGGAATCGCTAGTAATCGCACATCAGCCATGGTGCGGTGAATACGTTCCCGGGCCTTGTACACACCGCCCGTCAAGCCATGGAAGCCGGGGGTACCTGAAGTCGGTCACCGCAAGGAGCCGCCTAGGGTAAGACTGGTAACTGGGGCTAAGTCGTAACAAGGTAGCCGTACCGGAAGGTGCGGCTGGAACACCTCCTTTCTAGAGCAACGCACGCTTATACGTGCTAGCGCAATTACTGGAAACAAAGGAAGTGTAAAGAAGGCCTCTTTGGTCTTGATTCTTATCTGTCAATTTGATATTATAGTACTGAGTACACAGTATTGAGTATTGAGAAGCTTAGCGCTTGTCTAAATACTCATTACTAGCTACTCACTACTAAAGGACAGTCTCATAGCTCAGCTGGTTAGAGCGCTACACTGATAATGTAGAGGTCGGCAGTTCGAGTCTGCCTGAGACTACTCGTAGAGTAGACGCAGGGAGCGAGAGGTTTACCCTGAGCGAAGTCGAAGGGAGTCTGCCTGAGACTACTCGTAGAGTAGGCGCAGGGAGCGAGAAGTTTACCCTGAGCGAAGTCGAAGGGAGTCTGCCTGAGACTACTAATCGCGCACAGCGCGATAGTTATGAGTTAAAAGTTCTGAGTTCAGAGTTTTTGCTCAAAGGCAACTAAGTTCATAAAAAAGTATTGAAAGGAAATTCTAGAAGCTAAGAATTCTAATTCTAAATTCTGAATTCTAAATTCGGAATTCAAATGGGGGATTAGCTCAGCTGGCTAGAGCGCCTGCCTTGCACGCAGGAGGTCATCGGTTCGACTCCGATATTCTCCACCTACGCTCACCGAAGTGAGCTTCGGTGGACTCAGGTCCACAGAAGGTTACGAAGGCGAGCCTCGCATAGAGCGATCTATCGAGTAAACGTTCATTGACATATTGAAGAAACAAAGAATACGAGAACACAAATAGATAGAACTATTTTAAGTAAGTAATACATTAAAAATTCCGGGCTATAGGCGCGAGCCAATGGTCCGGGACGAGCATTAGAAGCAAAACGCATACAAGCTAGATAAGGGCGTATGGGGGATGCCTAGGCTCTCAGAGGCGAAGAAGGACGTGATAAGCTGCGAAAAGTCGTGGGGATTGGCACATACAAATTGATCCGCGAATATCCGAATGGGGCAACCCACTATACTGAAGGTATAGTACCCGACTTGTCGGGGGCAAACCCGGGGAACTGAAACATCTAAGTACCCGGAGGAAGAGAAAACAACAGTGATTGCGCTAGTAGCGGCGAGCGAACGCGCAAAAGCCCAAACCAATGAGTTTACGGACTTATTGGGGTAGTAGGACTGCGATATGGGTTGTATAAGGAACTAGAATCATCTGGAAAGATGGGCCATAGACGGTGACAGCCCGGTATAGAGAACTTGATACAATCTTAGCAGTATCCTGAGTAGTGCGGGGCACGAGAAACCCTGTATGAATCTGGCGGGACCATCCGCTAAGGCTAAATACTCCTGAGAGACCGATAGTGAACCAGTACCGTGAGGGAAAGGTGAAAAGAACCCTGAACAAGGGAGTGAAAAAGAACCTGAAACCATACGCTTACAAGCGGTCGGAGTCCGCCAATGGCGGATGACGGCGTGCCTTTTGCATAATGAGCCTACGAGTTAACGTTTCCAGCAAGGTTAAGCACTTAAGGTGTGGAGCCGTAGCGAAAGCGAGTCTGAATAGGGCGAGATTCATCCTTAGGGGATGAAAGCGCACTTGTGCGCTTAGTTGGTAGTGTTAGACGCGAAACCGTGTGATCTACCCTTGGGCAGGTTGAAGCTGTGGTAACACACAGTGGAGGACCGAACCCGTTGACGTTGAAAAGTCTTGGGATGACCTGAGGGTAGGGGTGAAAGGCCAATCAAACTCGGAAATAGCTCGTACTCCCCGAAATGCATTTAGGTGCAGCGATATAGTTAGTTTTATAGAGGTAGAGCTACTGATTGGATGCGGGGGCTTCACCGCCTACCAATTCCTGACAAACTCCGAATGCTATAAAATGATGCATATCAGTGAGGGCATGGGTGCTAAGGTCCATGTCCGAGAGGGAAAGAACCCAGACCATCAGCTAAGGTCCCCAAATGTATGTTAAGTTGAAGAAACGCGGTTGAACTGCCCAGACAGCTAGGATGTTGGCTTGGAAGCAGCCATTCATTTAAAGAGTGCGTAACAGCTCACTAGTCGAGCGGTTCGGCATGGATAATAATCGGGCATAAACATACTACCGAAGCTATGGATTTCATACAAAGGTATGGAGTGGTAGGGGAGCATTGTAATGGGGTTGAAGGTGAACTGCGAGGTTTGCTGGACTAATTACAAAAGAAAATGTAGGCATAAGTAACGATAATGCAGGCGAGAAACCTGCACACCGAAAGACCAAGGTTTCCTCAGCTATGCTAATCAGCTGAGGGTTAGTCGGGTCCTAAGGCGAACCCGAAGGGGGTAGTCGATGGACAAGCAGTTAATATTCTGCTACTTGCCCCACGTTAAAAGCGGACGGAGGCGTAAAGTTGGTGCGTACTGACGGAATAGTACGTTGAAGCCAGTGGTAACACGGCGATAGTACACCAAAGCTACGGCGGCGGTGATAATCCAGCGGCGCGACTTCCAAGAAAAGCGAGTGGCGGCAACCCGTACCGTAAACCGACACAGGTAGTTGGGAAGAGAATTCTAAGGTGCTCGAGAGATTCATGGCTAAGGAACTAGGCAAAATTGGCCCGTAACTTCGGGAGAAGGGTCGCCCCGAGCAATCGGGGCCGCAGTGAAAAGATCCAGGCGACTGTTTATCAAAAACACAGGGCTCTGCTAAATCGAAAGATGATGTATAGGGCCTGACACCTGCCCGGTGCTGGAAGGTTAAGGGGAGACGTCATCCGCCATTGGCGGAGAAGCGTTCAACTGAAGCCCCAGTAAACGGCGGCCGTAACTATAACGGTCCTAAGGTAGCGAAATTCCTTGTCGGGTAAGTTCCGACCTGCACGAATGGTGCAACGATCTGGATACTGTCTCAGCCATGAGCTCGGTGAAATTGTAGTATCGGTGAAGATGCCGATTACCCGCTACGGGACGAAAAGACCCCGTGCACCTTTACTATAGCTTAGTATTGACTTTGAACAAGTGATGTGTAGGATAGGTAGGAGACTTTGAAGCAGCCTCGCCAGGGGTTGTGGAGTCGTTGTTGAAATACTACCCTTTACTTGTTTAGAGCCTAACCCCGAGAACTTGGGGGACAGTGCTTGGTGGGTAGTTTGACTGGGGTGGTCGCCTCCAAAAGAGTAACGGAGGCTTCTAAAGGTTCCCTCAGCACGCTTGGTAACCGTGCGTAGAGTGCAATGGCAAAAGGGAGCTTGACTGAGAGACATACAGGTCGATCAGGTACGAAAGTAGAGCATAGTGATCCGGTGGCACCGCATGGAAGGGCCATCGCTCAAAGGATAAAAGGTACGCCGGGGATAACAGGCTGATCTCCCCCAAGAGCTCACATCGACGGGGGGGTTTGGCACCTCGATGTCGGCTCGTCACATCCTGGGGCTGGAGAAGGTCCCAAGGGTTGGGCTGTTCGCCCATTAAAGTGGCACGCGAGCTGGGTTCAGAACGTCGTGAGACAGTTCGGTCTCTATCTGTAGTGGGCGTTAGAAATTTGAGTGGACCTGACTCTAGTACGAGAGGACCGAGTTGGACCAACCTCTGGTGTACCAGTTGTTCCGCCAGGAGCACTGCTGGGTAGCTACGTTGGGAAGGGATAAGCGCTGAAAGCATATAAGCGCGAAACCCACCACAAGATGAGATTTCTTTAAAGGACCGTGGGAGACTACCACGTTGATAGGCCACAGGTGTAAGAGCAGTAATGTTTGTAGCCGAGTGGTACTAATACTCCGTAAAGCTTGATGCGCAAGGCCCCTTCTAAAGGAGGGGCCGGTAATGCTTTTAGCATGTAAAGCTGCTGTGTTTTAAGTGTTTTTTGTTTCTTTAAGTATGTCAAGATATTGGTCACGCCCAGGCGTGACAGTTAAAAAGTGAAAGAGTGAATAAGTGAAAAGAGCTTTTCTTTACAACTTTAGAACCTTTGAAACTTTCTAACTCAAAATTTAAGGTGGCTATAGCAACGGGGCTCACCTCTTCCCATTCCGAACAGAGAAGTTAAGCCCGTTAGCGCCGATGGTACTGCTTCTTGTGGGAGAGTAGGTCGCCGCCTTGCTCGCCTGCCGAAAGGTAGGTTCTTGAAACCCTTCATCTTTACCGATGAAGGGTTTTTTTATGATTAAAAATCACGAAGCCCTATTCTTAATGGGATTTGCTAATTTTAGAATATCTATATTTGAGAAAAATATTCTGAATAATGTCCAAAAAGCGCGATTACAAAGTGGTTATACTTATCCTAATCACTTTTTTTGTTATCTCTTTTCTAACCAATATCCTCGGAGCATTAAATCCCAGTGCCACAATTAGTTTTGATTTAAGTGAAACCATGGCCGGTTTTTTGCCATTTTCCTTTTTTATAGCCTATGGTATCATGTCTATTCCCGCAGGTTTCTTACTTGAAAAATTTGGAGAAAAAGTAATGATGATTTCGGGATTTGTGCTGGGTCTGGCCGGTTCAATACTCTTTGTGATTTTTCCTTTTTTTAAAGTTTTTATTTTGAGCCTTTTTATTATTGGAGCAGGAATGGCCATTTTACAGGTGGTTATAAATCCGTTATTGAGGGTTGCTGGAGGAGAAGAGAATTATGCGTTCAATTCAGTTTTAGCACAATTATTTTTTGGTGCTGCTTCCTTTATCAGTCCATTTGTTTATTCATGGCTTCTGCTAAACACCGGTGATACTTCCATTAAAGATCTACCTTTTATGGAGGTTTTAATTTCTTCAGATAAAATTTGGATCATCATGTACTGGTTATTTGCAGTGATTTCTTTCGTCATGATTTTCATTGTTTATCTTATCCCTATACCAAATGTTAGTTTAAAGGAAGAGGAGAAAGTTGGAAGCATAAAGGTTCTTAAAGATATGATTACCAATAGAACAGTAATTCTTTATTTCCTGGCTATTTTTGCCTATGTGGGAACTGAACAGGGGATCTCTTACTGGATGTCTAAATTCCTTTCCATTTATCACGATTTCGATTTTAGAACCACTGGTGCCGTTGCTGTAGGCCGGTTTTGGGGCTTAATGACCATTGGAGGAATATTTGGTTTATTTTTGTTAAGACTTCTTGACAGCAAATTAGTACTTAAAATTTTTACGTTTCTAGCCATTTTAAGTCTTGCGCTCGCACTTTTCGCACCGGCTATCATATCTCTATATTCCTTTCAGGCCTGCGGATTTTTCCTTTCCGTTATGTATCCTATAATTATTTCTTTAGGATTGAATTCTATTAAAGAACATCACGGCTCTGCTGCCGGAATTTTCATGTCGGGAATAATGGGTGGTGCAGTCGTGCAAATAGCAATAGGAATATTAGGGGATGCTTTTTCTTTAAAAGCAGGAATGCTTTTAATTTTTCTTACGCTGGCCTATATTTTGAGCATTGGTTTTTGGGCTAAGCCACTTATTCGAAATAAAACAATTACAAATAATTAAAAAATCCCTGCGGTTTAACCGAAAGGATTTTTTGAACTAATTCAGGCAAAATTCAAATCTTTATTTACCTGCATGTAAAGGGTATACATGGATGGAATATTCTATACCATTTTAATCTTAAAATTCCGCTGATTTAACTATTGAGTCACAAAATTCAATCCTCCGGAGATAATATTTGCGGTAAGGCCGGTATTCCTTTTATAATGGTCATACTTTAAATCCACGCTTTTCAGCCCAAAATTTCCTAAATGGAAACTGGTAAGTATATCGGTATAGTTGATTCCGAAGCCAAATTGATTGGCGTTAAATGCCGAAAGGTCATAATCTGAGGTATAATATTTTTCATTTGAAGTATGCTCTTCGTAAGGAGCAAAATAGTCGGCAGCGGTTTGGGAATAGTATCTGTAGGCCGGATAAATAGTGAATTTATCACTTATTTTTAAGGGTATTTCAATGCTTGCGGTGTGGGATTTTATTCCCCAATCATCACTATAATATCGATAATAAGTTCTGAAGATCAGTAATTCGCTTAAATAATAATTCAGCCTTCCGCCAAGGGCAACTTTAAATCTGGAAGATGGAAGATGTTCAATATCATCGGCCAGCTGAAAGTTTTCTATATAATAATCATTCCTATCACTAAAATATACTCTTTGGAATGGCGTGGATAAAAGCCCATTTTGCAGCACCAGGTCTGTCATGAGCGATCCCTGTAGTTTTTCTGAAAGAATTTGTGAAAAATTCAACCCCAGAGAATATGAATTTCTTCCTTTAGAGTTTAATTCTTTGAAATCGGGATTGTAACTGCCATCGCCAGTGATATTATAAACCTGGAAAAGAAAATCATTGAATCCCCGGCCATTTCCCGTGAAAGGCCGTAATTCATACGGATAGATCAATTTCCAGGTATCTATATAAACATTTCCGTGCAGGCTTATTTCTGTATTCCTTTCATTGAAAAGTTTGGTGAAACTCCCGCCAATGCCAAAAGAAGAATAATCAAATTCGTTGGAGACGGAAACTTTTCCTGTCCAGATAGTATTTCTATCATCACTGCTGTGGCTGTAGGTACCTGTTGCGCCAAACCAGGTATCACTATAGGAAGCACCTGAAGACGCATCGAAAGGATCGGCCTTTGCTCCATCAAAAGGATTTATGTTACTGGAAGAAGCAGAAGTATATGCCGATATGCCTGCATCAATAGAAAGTACATCATCTGCATTCACAGGAATGGAAACCACCACAGTAGGAGCTCCTTCCGTGAGTTTTTCAGTTCCTATTCCGCCGCTCACTGCAGCATTATTCCCATCCTGTGCATAATAACTCGCGAGGAAATCTACTTCGGTGGCTTCTAAAACCCTTTTCTTAAAAGAAGGAATGGTATCCTGGGAAAATCCAAAAAAACTGAGTGAAAACACGCAAAAAAACAAAATAAGCTTTTTACTTTCCATAAGTCTTCTAATTTAATTACAGCCGCAGCCACCGCCTGTTTTCCCCCCATTTGCACCCGCAGCTGCTTCACGGTACGCGTGGAAATTAACATCAAATCTCTCAATTTTTTTCGTTCCCAGTACCATATTGGGATCATTGATGTAAACCTTTTGATATTCTTTGACTGCTGTGCACGAACTAAAAGATAGTAGCAGAATTAATAATGCAGCGAATCTCATTTTCATAAAGCTTCGAGTTTAATATTATTAGAAGTATGGACTTTTCCCTCTTCATCTACGATAATACATTCTACTCCGGGAAGTTGATTTATACGGTCAATGCCGGCATCGATTCCCATTACGAATACCGAGGTAGCAAGCGCATCGGCCAGTTCGGCTTTGGGAGCGAAAACAGTAGAACTTATAATTCCAGTTGCGGGATATCCGGTTTTTGGGTTTATAATATGAGAATACCTTATGCCATTGAAATTCACAAATTTTTCATAGTCGCCTGAAGTTACCACCGCCCGGTTTTCAATAGGCAAGAGAGCAAAGGCATGCTCTTTGTTCATCGGGTTGGTAATCGCAATTTTCCAGGCTTCACCGTTTGGTTTGGTGCCCCAGGTGTTCATATCTCCTGAAGCGTTTATAATTCCAGCTTCAACTCCTTCCTTCATCAGAAGCTTTTTAGCCTGATCGGCGGCATAACCTTTGCCAATTGCGCCAAAACCAATTTTCATCCCTTGCTTTTTTAGAAACACAGAGGTATCTGCAGGATTCAGAATAATATTTTGATAACCGACTTTAGAAACCGATTCTTTTATTTCATCTTCTGAAGGCATCTTCGTCATGCTTCCGTCAAATTTCCAGATTTTATCCATGGAGGCATAACTTATATCGAAAGCACCATCAGTAATTTCTGAAATTTTAAGAGCGCGATCGATCAAATTGTAAAGTTCAGGAGAAACTTTCACCGGTTTTATTCCGGCATTCCTGTTGATTTGGGAAGTTTGAGTGGAAGGATCCCAGCTGGAGATAAGTTTTTCTATTCGGGTAATTTCGTTTACCGCGAGCCCTATATACTCTTCAGCTTTAGACTGATCAGAAGCCGTAACGGTAATTTCGAAACGGCTTCCCATCAGTTTTAATGTCTTCTTATAAATTTCCTGCGCATGGCCGTAAAGACCGAAAAAGAGAAATAGGATGCACAGTGATCGCTTCAAATTTAGCTTTTAAAAGAATCTAGGATGTCAATAAATTCATCAACTGAAACATTCTTGTAGCCCGTCTGGCCAAGAACCTTTCCATTTTCATCCATCACCACCACTAACGGGAAATAGCCATGTGGATTATATTTTTCAGCTAATTTTTCATTTTGTTCCATCTGTTCCTGGGGAAGCTGGTGATCTTTTTTCTTTGGAAAATCGGCCTGGAGCATTACATAATGGTCTTTGGCGTACTTTTTAAATTCACCGGTGCTCCAAACCTGCTTATCCAGTTTGATACATGGTGCGCACCAGTCTGAACCCTGAAAGACCAAAACAATAGGTTCATGCTTTTTTGAGGCGATCTCTTTAGCTTCTTTGAAGTTGGTATGCCAGGTTTGCGCGTTAGCCGAAATGAAGAATATTCCGAAGAAAAGGCTTAAAATTATCTTTTTCATAGCGTTAAAATTAGAAGTTTTAGTCAGTATAATGCAGTTATCATACCAGATTAACTTCCATTTAATACGAAACGTTAAAATCATTGTCTCTAGTATGCGCAGCCTACTTCATTCTTTAATTCTTGTGAAGATCTTTTTATCTACGAACTTTTTGGTTATCTAAAGAGTTTACTAATTTTTGATGAAATCCGAGAATTCGGTAAAGAATTCCTCCAGTAATTTCATGTTTGTGGCCAGAAATTCTTTCACTACTGGCCAGTCATTTTTGTTGTGAATATTGACATTTTCAAGCTCCACATAAATCCTGGAAATCACTTTTTCTTCCGGTAGTTCATAATTTTTTTCAAAAATTGCTTCAGGGAGATATTCAGCTTTTAGAATTTTTTTCAAGGATTCCAGTTTTTCAAAGTAGTATTCGCGAATCAGTTCATCTGCATTATCAATATCCAGAGAAACCTGCGCAAATTTGCGGTTAAAAGTAAATTTCAGCTGAATTTCCTTCATTTTTGTATTGTAGAGCAGCCATTTCCGCGGATATTCTTTTCCGAAGCTCGTCCAGAATTCCTGCCGTATCTTTTTGGATTCCTCCCGACTGTACATCAGATAAAATAAGCTAATAGAATTCCCAAAATTACCACGAAGAGTTTTTTGGCATTGAAAGAATGATTTTTTGAAGATTCAAACAGGATCGTAGTCGAAACGTGCAGAAAGACCCCAATAACCATGGCATTGACGTAGGGAGCATAGTTATTGAAAACTTCTACATGATTTTTCAGCCAGCTTCCGGCCGGCGTCATCAACGCGAAAAAAACCAGGAAAAGAAGAATTTTCAATTTTCCCAACTTGCTTTTATGAAGAAATACGGAAAGAATGGCCGCCACAGGAATTTTATGCACGACCACCCCATGTAATAAATGGGAGTCCTGATCAATAGGGAAACCTTCCAGCAACGAGTGTAAACTTAAACTGATAAGTAATAGCAGGGGAAAATTCCTCGATTCTTCATGAAAATGCAAATGTCCGTGTTCCACGCCTTTCGAAAGAAATTCCAGAATGATCTGAAATAACAGTCCCAGCATAATGAAAACTCCAATTCCCTGATCGCCTTTTTGGTAAACATCAGGTAATAAATCGAGGACCGTCACTGAGAGCAAATAGGCCCCACTGAAAGCCAGCAATAATTTAAAGCCAGATGAATCACCGGTCTTTAAAAATAGTGAAATAATGTAGCCAATAATTACGGCCAGGATGGGAAGGATATAGATGTAAAGCTGGTTAGACAAGAACTTGAATATTTTTGGCTGGTTTTTAAAACAGTTTGGATGAATTCTGCTTTCGCACAAAATTAACCTATTTTTGTGGTTCTGTAAAGAAGCAATATGGACAAAAATTTTAAGATGACGGCCAAGACGATGTATGGTTTAGAAGCTGTACTGGCTAAAGAATTACTCGAGCTTGGCGCTATGAATATTGAACAGGGCACCCGAATGGTTAGCTTTGAGGGAGATAAAGGCTTTATGTACAAAACAAATCTTTGTTTAAGGACGGCCATTAAAATTTTGAAACCCTTAAAAGGTTTCAGGGTGAATTCTGAAAAGGAGTTATACGATCAAATTTATGCGATGCCCTGGGAAGAATGGATGGATGTTAATGATACTCTGGCTATCGAATCTACCGTTCATTCTGAAATTTTTACCCATTCCAAATATGTTGCCTTGAAAACCAAAGATGCCATTGTGGATCGCTTCAGGGATAAGTTCGGAAAGCGGCCAGATGTTGATTTAGATTTTCCGGTATTGCGGGTTAACATCCATATTGAAAAGAATTTTTGTCATGTAAGTCTTGACAGCTCCGGCGAATCCCTTCACAAAAGAGGTTATCGTTCGGCTACCAATATCGCCCCGATCAATGAAGTTCTTGCCGCGGGAATGCTTTTACTTTCCGGCTGGCAGGGGCAATGTCATTTTCTTGACCCCATGTGCGGGAGTGGTACAATTCCTATTGAAGCGGCGATGATTGCATGTAATATTCCACCAAACCTCCATCGTAAAGAATTTGGTTTTGAGAAGTGGAAAGACTGGGATGAAGCTCTTTTTGAAAAAATTGAAGAATCAGTGCTTAATAAGATCAGGGATTTTCATTTTAAAATAAAAGGCTATGACAAAGCTCCATCAGCAGTGATGAAGGCGAAAGAAAATGTAAAAAATGCCCATCTTTCAGATTTTGTGGAAATCGAACAGAAAAATTTCTTTGAATCTGAAAAAGAAAATGAAGGTTACCTGCACATGCTTTTTAATCCGCCTTATGGGGAGCGTCTTGAGATTGATGTGGAAAAGATTTATGGCCAGATTGGTGATACTCTCAAACAGAATTATCCCGGGACTCACGCCTGGTTTATTTCTACAAATTTTGAAGCGATAAAAAGTGTGGGACTTCGTGCATCCAGAAAAATTAAGCTTTTTAACGGACCTTTAGAAGCTAGGCTTTTAAAATATGTAATGTACGAAGGTTCGAAAAAGCAAAGCAAGCAATGATCAATGCCGGTTTTTCTTGTATAGCGGAATAAGATAAGAGATGGTATAACCATAACCGGCACCAAACATACTTTCATCATAAGTGCGCCCGAAGCCGGGGATTGCCAGATTATCAAAATTATCAGGAGTTTTTTGGGCTATCCTTCGTTTTAGCTGAACATTGGCCGAGAGAAAAAGGTTGTTGAAAAGTTCAACTTTTATACCTATCATCATTTCTATCCAACTGGCGTTCAATCCCGAAACTTCATTGTTTACCATTCTTACATCCGGCCCGTAATAGGCAGAAGACGAATAAACCCGGTACCAGTCCAGGGTTTGGGAAAAAGTTGAAAAGCCGTAACGCAGTCCCACAAAAATGATATTCTGCATATCCTGCCAGTTATCATAAGCATTATAATCAGCTCCAATTTTTATATAACTGCCATTTGCAGTTGTCCCTATATTGTCACCTTCAAAGGTTAATTTTTCATTTCCCAGTTCGGCAGCGGCATAGAATTTTTCACTTACCCGGTAATCACCAACTAATTCCAGCCCGGAATAACCATCTTCAAGGAATGTTCGCAAAGCTTTGCTAATGTCGATCCCCACACGCAAACCATATTTATCCTTATATTGAAGACTGTCGGAAAGCTGTTCATTCTGAGCCTGCACAGAGGTAAAACTGAAAAACAAGAGCAGTAATAATTTAGAAAAATATCGATACATGAGCCTGTTTTTCATCTTCTACGTTGGGTTGTTCTATAGTAATATCATCGATCCAGTTTTCAGCGGAAGCAGGATCGGTAAGTTCGATATTTAAACCTACAAAATTAACTTTGTAGGCGCAGGCCCTGTTTAAATATTCCTGTTCCCTTCCGTAGGAAAATCGGAGGGTATCGGTAATTCCAGGTACAGGATTCGTAGCTGAAGTATCTGGTGCATTTACAGTGAAAAGAAGTTCAGTTACGTCCTGGTCTGTTCTCAACGGAATGGCAATACTATCGCGGCTGTATCTGTAATAAATATAACTGCTATCATTTCCCAATTCCCTAACATTGAGGTTTTGGGGAGCCTTTAGGTCAAAGGGATCCTGGTTTTCATGAAACCTGATAATAAGAAGGGGAGTGGTATCGGTCTTTTCCGGACAAATATCATCACGCTGGCAACTTATAACCGACACCAAAACCAGTAATATCAGTATGACTGAAGATCTTTTCATTTTCTTCTTTCCAGTTTTACCACATTCTCAACATGATGGGTTTGCGGAAACATATCCACTGCCTGTGTAGCGGTAACTTTGTAATGTTCGTCCAGCAAAGCCAGATCTCTTGCCTGGGTTGCCGAATTGCAACTAACATAAACGATTCGTTCCGGCAAGATAGCAATAATCTGAGCTACCACATCTTTATGCATTCCATCTCGCGGAGGATCGGTAATGATCATATCTGGCTTCCCGTGTTTCTGAATAAACGAGGCAGTAAAAACCTTCCGCATATCACCAACATAAAATTCAACATTTTCAATAGAATTTCTTGTGGCGTTTTCTTTTGCGTCTTTGATGGCTTCAGGAACAGCCTCCACACCAATCACTTTTCTGGCTTTTTTTGCGATGAACTGAGCAATGGTTCCAGTGCCCGTGTAAAGGTCATAAACCAGTTCATCGCCCTTTAAATTCGCGTAATCCCGAGCTATTTTATACAAATTGTAAGCTTGTTCAGAATTGGTTTGATAAAAAGACTTCGCGTTGATCTTAAACTGAAGACCTTCCATTTCCTCAAAAATATGATCACGGCCTTGATAGCAAATGATCTCCTGGTCGTAAATGGTGTCGTTCGCCTTATTGTTGATGACGTATTGCAGCGAAGTGATTTCAGGGAATCTTTCAGCGATGGCAGCCAATAAAAGTTCGCGTTTTTCTTCGTTTTCTTCAAAAAACTGAATTAGCACCATAATTTCGCCGGTAGAGGAAGTCCTTATCATAAGGGTACGGAGCAAACCTTCCTGCTGGCGTGTATTAAAAAATGAAAGCTGGTGCTCTGAAGCGAATTCCTTTACAAAATTCCTGATGTCATTGCTCGGGTCTTCCTGTAAATGACATTTTTCGATATCGAGGATTTTATCCCACATTCCCGGGATATGAAAACCAAGGGCATTGCGATTTTCGATATTTTCACCACTTTGTATTTCCTGTTGAGTGAGCCATCTGCTATCGCTGAATGAAAACTCCATTTTATTTCGGTAAAAATAGATCTTTTCGCTTCCCAGAATAGGAGTGATCTCAGGCAGCTCTATTTTCCCAAGCCGTTTCAGGTTATTGGTGACCTCGTTTTGTTTGTATTCCAGCTGATATTTGTATTCCATATTCTGCCATTTACAACCACCGCAGGTTCCAAAATGCCTGCAAACAGGAGTGGTTCTTTTTTTTGAGAATTCATGGAATTTTACGGCGGTACCCTGGTAATATGATTTTCTTTTTTTGATCGTCTGTATATCAGCCACATCGCCTGGAACAGCATTGTCTATAAAAATCACACGGCCATCTGGAGATTTGGCTACCGCCTTACCCTTAGCGCCGGCATCGATAACTTCAATTTGAGTAAAAAGCTTATTCTTATTTTTTCGCGCCATAGCGCAAAAATAGAATAATTAACAAGATTTAAAGGCTGCCCGGTTGAAATTTTCCTTAACTATTTAGTATTTTGCAGGAATTCAAAAAATGGGATGATTTCTCTCCTTTTTCCTTTAAAATTAAAGGAAGCGAAGAAGGAATAGTAGAACACTAATACACAAAATTCAACTAAAAAATGCCATTACAAAAGATCAGTTCTTCAGAAGAAGCTATCAAACTGGAAGACCAGCATGGAGCTCATAATTATCATCCGCTGCCTGCTGTTCTTAGCCGTGGCGAAGGAGTTCATGTTTGGGACGTAGAAGGCAACAAATATTACGATTTTCTTTCTGCTTATTCGGCAGTGAACCAGGGGCATTGTCACCCTAAGATCGTGGAGGCGTTACACCAACAAGCCTCAAAACTCGCTCTTACTTCCCGGGCTTTTCATAATGATGTGCTGGGAGCCTATGAGAAATACGCTACCGAATATTTCGGATTTGACAAACTTCTGCCCATGAATACGGGTGCTGAAGCTGTTGAAACGGCTATTAAAATTGCGCGAAAATGGGCTTATGAGAAAAAAGGTGTAAAAGAGACTGAAGCCGATATCATTGTTTGTGAAAATAACTTCCACGGAAGAACAACTACTATAATTTCATTTTCCAACGATGAGGAAGCAAGAAAGAATTTTGGCCCTTATACACCGGGATTCATCAAAATTCCTTACGATGATCCTGAAGCCCTTGAAAATGCAATCAAGAATAACCCTAATGTCGCCGGATTTTTGGTAGAACCTATCCAGGGTGAAGCAGGAGTTTATGTGCCTTCAGATGATTTTATCCAGAGAGCCAAAGATATTTGTAGTAAAAATAATGTGCTTTTTATGGCTGATGAGATCCAGACGGGAATCGCCAGAACAGGCGGGTTACTTGCCGTTTGTGGTCATTGCACCTGTGAGGGACATTGCGAAAGACAGGAAACTTATACACGGCCCGATATTCTCATTTTAGGGAAAGCGCTTTCTGGAGGAAATTATCCCGTATCGGCAGTATTAGCCGATGATGATATTATGAATGTGATCAAGCCGGGGCAGCACGGTTCTACTTTTGGAGGAAATCCTGTGGCTGCGGCAGTAGCTGTTGCGGCGCTTGATGTGGTAAAAGATGAACACCTTATCCAGAATGCCAGAAAACTGGGAAAACTTTTTAGACGATTGATGGATGACTACATCAGGGAATCTAATATCGTAAATCTTGTTCGTGGTCGCGGGCTGCTGAATGCTATTGTAATCAATGACTCAGCCGAAAGCACCACTGCCTGGGATATTTGTTTGGCTTTAAAAGAAAACGGATTACTTGCAAAGCCAACTCACGGCAACATCATTCGTTTTGCACCTCCACTGGTAATGACCGAAGAACAGCTTCGCGATTGCGTGAAGATCATTACAAAAACCCTGAAGCAGTTCGAAAAATAAAACAGCAACAGGCTGTCTGCCACCAGATGCCGTCATTTAAAGAGAAACGAAGTAAAACTGAAAACTTTTAAGTTTAAAATTACTTCGTTCCTCAAAATGACGGTTTTTTTAACCTCCGTATTGGCGTGAAATTTCCTCCATGGCATCCTGCCAGGCGTCAAAACCACCGAAGAATACCAGACCAATTATTGAAGCTATAATGCTAATAGCACTTAAAGCAAGACCGATGATTGCTAAAATTCTTCCGGTTTTTACATTTTGAAATCCGGTATATAGTTCAGGATCGGCGTTATAAATTTCTATAGCGCGTTTAGACATTACCAAAGCGATAATACCAAAAACAACTCCTAAAACACCGTAACAGCAACAGCCTAAAATTGATAAAATTCCGAATACAAGAATGAGCGTGGAATTGGGTAATTCTCTTTTTTCCATAAGGTTTAATTGGTTAGTTGAAAAATATGATACATTTTTAGAATATAAGCTACCGCGATGACCACTGCATTAAATATGATGAGGCCAATTTTAATGCTGTAATCATATTTGAATTTAACGAAAAGGTTAAAGATCAAAAAGAGCAATAAAAAAACGAGACTGTAAATGGCCGGATACATCTGGAAAGCCTTTAGAAACTCTCCCTGAAAAAGAAATACTGCAGCACGCTGAGCCCCGCATCCCGTACAATCCACTCCGAAAAGCGTTTTGTTCAGGCATGGTAGCATGTATTCCTGTAAATCTTTCAATTTTTAACAGTGATTTTTTTGGTGAGCTCTTTATTGTCGGTGGTTTTTACCTTTACAATATATACCGAAGAACTCAGTTTTCCTGTTGGAAGATAATATTCTTTTTGTTTTTCTTTAAAATTTTGACGAAAAATAAGTTTACCGTTCAAATCATAAAGCTGAATATTGCTGAAATCGGTGCTATATAAAATTTTCAGTTCCAGTCTTTCTTCAGCATTATTCTGAAAAATATCGATGCTGTTCAGGAGAACATTTTTAGGTTTGGAAACGGAAATTTTCTTTCCTTCTTTTAGAATTTCTTCCGCGGGTAAATTCTCAACAAAAGTCAGATAAAATCGGTTTCTATAATCTCCTGCAGGCAGTGACATTTGAAAATATCCGGTTTTTATTCCATAATAAAGATCTTCTTTGGTATCAAAAATTAAGATACGGTCTGGATTGAAATTAGATAATTCGCTAACTGAAATATTAAGGGAGGTAGCTTTATTAAGAGAAATAAATAAAGGGATCAGGTCTTTTTCTTTTGCCGGCAGTACATTTATAACAAAATTTTCCCCGTCTATATCCCAGCTTATATCGCTGATGGCAGCATCGAGATTTCTCGCATCCATCGCGTGATCTTCCTTTAATGTGGAATCATTTCTGAATGCCAGCGCCAGTTGCCTGGTATAACTGGAATCCATTTCAACATTTATTTTAAGCGAAGGAATTATCCGGATAGGAGATTTAAATTGTGACAGATCTTTATCTTCTTTTTGATAGGCTCTTTGGTTATTACCGAAGAAAAGCTTGCCATTTTCCTTTCCTATAACCATAAAACCCTGGCCGATTGGGCTAAATTTTCTTCCGTAGACTTCTCCGGTATTGCCGGTATCTTTTCCTTCCAGATATTTCTGAAAAATAGCCGGAACATATAAGCTCGCGCCCGGAGAATAGGTTCCATATCCTCCTTCGTAATCGGAAAGCATGTGTGAATTTACATCCTTTCCTGAATCCCAGAAATAAGCGATTCCGGTGGTTGCGGTATTTTCGGTTAGAAAAAGATCGAGGTTCAGCGTGGACGGATAAGGATTTCCTACTAGCAGAATTTGATCTTTACTGATGGGCAAATCAATTTGGCCGTTATTGGGAATTCCTCGGAAATCATAAACCTGTGCAGAACCCGAATTTATTATTTGACCTTCAATTACGCTATTGTTTACACCCTCGACTCCCTTCATTGTAAAACCCTGGCCAGGCAATAGGTCAAAATTTTCCCCGGCATACTGCCAGTTAGAATAATCTATTCCTGAAAAACTGTAGATCCACTTCCTGGAAATTGTTAATGGAGAACTGGAACCATTCAAAGAATTTGTGAGCCGTGATTTACGACTTTTAGTCTTCCCCATGGGTTCATAAATAAAATCATTAAGCTGAGAATTAGAACCATTTCTCCTGACAGGAAGACTCCAGTAGTTATAATCATAAGCATTGGAAGTGCCCTTTTGATAAACAGAAATTTTGCCTTCACCAGGATTTGGTAAATTATTTTCTGAACCCTGGACAAGTTGGGCATCTTTCCTTAAATAGATACTCGCACTCGTCTCGTCCTCACGATTTTCCTGAAGGTTGAGTTCATTTTTCACAAATATCACTCGATCCCGTACATATAAATAACTATCAGAATTTTTAGAAGGGGCCACATATAACTGCGCATAAAGGCCACTTGAAATAAAAATTACCACAAAAAGGAGAGGAAGCTTCATGAAACCTATAAATTTGCAATAAATGTAATAAATAAAACATTCCGAAATTAAGCGGTATAAGTTTTAATGTATTGATTATGAAGAATTCACAGGTTTTAAATACTATTTTAATCATCATAGGTGGAGCATGTCTTATTTATGCTATCGCCGTTGAAAATACGAGTCCATTTATTAAAATCATTGGATTGGTGATCATCATGTTCGGACTTTACCGTGCGACCAATCACTGGGCTTCCACCAAGGATGATCATTTAGATGAAGAAAAAGAAAATCAGCAATGAATTTGATCCCCGGAGACAGAGTAGAACTGCTCGATGATGAGTTATGCGGAGTCGTGGAGCAGGTGGATGAAGATGAAGTTTTGATTAAGACTTCAGAAGGATTTTTGATGAAATTTCCGGTTTCACAGGTGGTTAAAATTGAAGATGATTTGGAGAATTTTAAAGATGGAGCCGAAATAGAGGAAATTCTGAAGGAAAAACAAATAAAGAAGAAGCCTTCTTCCTCGAGAATTAAGCCTAAAGAACGCAATGCTCCTCCCATGGAAGTAGATTTGCATATACATCAACTGGTGAAATCTTCAAAAGGGATGAGCAATCATGAAATACTTAGTCTTCAGCTCGATACGGCGCGGCATAAACTGGAATTCGCCATGAGAAAACGTATTCAAAAGATCGTTTTTATACATGGAGTAGGTGAGGGAGTTCTTAAAATGGAACTGGAATATCTTTTTGGTCGGTATTCCAACGTGAAATTCTACGATGCCGATTATCAGAAATATGGACTTGGAGCTACCGAGATCTATATTTATCAAAATGCTTAATCCCATTTACTGGCCTCCATTACAAGAAGGATCTACACTGGGGCATTGTGGAAAGGGTATCCCGCTTTCCTGTATATTTCCCAGATTATAGGTTTGAAACTGAATAGATTCGCCTGAACCATCACTACGGGTAAACTTGAGATTGTTAACCGTGATCTGGTAGCCATATTTTCTGGTGATATCATGGTCAAGATAAATATCGTGCTGCAGGCTAGCCGTTTGTTCCGGATTTAAATAATTGGGAATTCCCTGTGCGGTTTGGAAAACCGTAGGATTGTTCTCATCTCCTTCTTTTACTTCAAAGCGGGTCAAAACCCCATCATTATCATCATCATTATCCAGATAATTGGGAATTCCATCTTCATCGGTATCTCGGTAGCCGTTTTCGTTTACGGGATCATTGGCGCTATTGGCAAGTTCGGTCACTGTTTTTACATTATCATTGTCATCATCAATATCGAGGTAATTTGGTATTCCATCTTCGTCTGTATCCTGGCTTTGTCCATTCGCAACCCAGCCTTCTTCTGAGTTCTTAAGGCCATCTCCGTCAGGATCGGCATTTCCCGTTTCATCGGCAAAACCTGTTTGTATTACCACAGTCGCACCACTTCCGCTCACCCATTCTTCAACAACTGCCGGTTCGCTCGGCGGCACCACATTACAAAAATAATCGGCTGGAACATTTCCGTTGTACATCCTGTAAACCATTCGGTTATTTCCTGAAAGCTGGAAACTGTACGGGTCATTTTCAGGTGGCAATATATTCCCATTCTCGCCAAATTCCAGAATAGAATTGCTGAACTCAAGGGAAATAGATTCATTTACATCCTGATTGTTTATGGCATAGATCACATTTTTATTTGTTCCGCGGCAGGTTTTCAAGGCGCTGTTTTCAAAGTCAAAATTGGTAACAATTATCCCTCCGTCATCACAGGAAATAAATAATATCAGGATGAAAATGCCTAAAAACGATCGGTTCATCAGGTAGCTTTTTCAACAAAAATAAAGGAATCAAACTTATAAGAAAGGCTTGCACGAAATTATTTTATTTGCTTTAATTTTGCGGCCATGGAAAAAGTTTATTTCGACTCAGCGGCTACTACTCAGTTACGTGATGAAGTAATAGAAAAAATGACCAGGGTTCTAAAAGAAAATTACGGGAATCCTTCTTCTACCCATAGTTTCGGTCGTTCTTCCAAGTCACTTGTCGAGCAGGCAAGAAAGTCTATTGCTGGGATTTTGAAGGTGAAAGCTTCAGAAATCGTATTTACTTCCGGTGGAACTGAAGCAGATAATCTTGCCCTTAACAGTGCCGTTCGCGATCTTGGAGTTAAACGTATTATCACTTCCAAAATTGAACATCATGCGGTGCTTTATACTGTTGAACAGCTCGAGCAGTATTATGGGATTACCGTGGAGTATGTCAGGTTGAACGATAAAGGTGAAATTGATCTTGAAGATCTGGAAAAACGTCTTGGATCTTCTAATGAAAAAACCCTGGTAAGCCTGATGCATGTGAACAATGAAATTGGCAATAAACTCGATCTTAAAAGAACTTCGGAAATTGTAAAATCTCATGGAGCTTTATTCCATTCAGATACCGTGCAGTCTATAGGTCATTATGAACTTGATCTCGAGAAAATTCCTGTCGATTTTACTGCGGTAAGCGCTCATAAATTCCATGGACCCAAAGGCGTGGGTTTTGCTTTTGTTCGGAAAAATTCTGGTTTAAAACCTCTGATCTTTGGTGGAGAGCAGGAGCGAGGACATAGGGCGGGCACAGAAGGAGTTCATAATATTGTAGGCCTGGCCGAAGCTTTTAAAATTTCTTATACTAAACTTGCAGAGGAAAAGGATTATGTACTTTCTCTGAAAAATTATTTCATCCGGCGACTTAAGGAAGAAATTCCCGGTGTGAAATTCAACGGGACCTGCGAAGATCCTGAGAAAAGCACCTATACGCTTATAAATGTTTGCCTCCCGGTAAGCCAGGAAAAAGCACTGATGCTTTTATTTCAGCTCGATCTTAAGGGAATTGCCTGTTCCAAAGGAAGTGCCTGCCAGAGCGGAAGCGACAAAGGCTCTCATGTTTTAAGCGCTTTCCTTCCGGAAGAAGACCTTCAGAAACCTTCTCTGAGATTTTCATTCTCACATTACAATACCCAAGAAGAGATTGATTATACGGTTAATGTCCTGAAGGAATTTATTGAAGGCTAGTTATTGTTTTCTGTGGAAAGTAGCCTGATAAACAGTAGTGTTACCTACATTGTCTGTTACTACAACTTTAAGGTTGTTTTCTCCCGCATCAGTGACATTATCTGAAAAATCATAAGTGAGCGTATTGTTCTTATATTCATACTCCATGAGAATCCATTTTCCGTTCACGGTAGCGCGATAAGCGTTTATTCCGGAAAGGTCATCACTGATCTTCAGCTGAAGTGTTTCGTTATTGGAGATCCACTGTCCGTCATAAAAATTTACCGGCCAGACTTTGGGAGGAGTGTTATCTTCAGCTAAGGTGTAGGTGCCGAAATTCCTGGTACTCGTGGTAAAACGGTTTCCTTTTTTATAAGTGGTGGAATATTCTGGTCGCCCGGAACTGCTGATTTCAGCAACAAAAAGTTTCTCTTTTTCTTCTTCTGAATATTTGCTCACATCAAAACCGATGGTAAAATTGTCGGCCAGCGGAATTATATCACGATGGACCTGTACGGTGTCGCCTTTAAATTTGATGTCGAGATAACCATCTTGATAAAGGCTGCCTGCCGGGATAAAAACATCAGCCTTTTCGCCTTTCGCTGAAAAGTTTTCCCCGGAATTGACGAAATAATCGGTTTTTTCAGGTTCTTTTTTTTGAAAATTGTCGCTAAATCTTCCCTTTATAGGAATTCTCACGATTTTCTCATTTCCTTTTATATCACTCACTTTAATGGTGTACAGATAGTCAAGGCTGTCTTTTATGTTTAATTTTCCGTCTGAATTCTCGGCGTACATACTGAAATTATTGTCGGGATTTTTGAACAATTTCTGGATACGCTTGTGCCTGTCTTTATAATATTCATAGTCAATGAGACGGTTGATATTCCTGGTTTCTGAAAACGCGAATTTGTCAAAATTTATCTCAAAAACTTTTTCGCCATTCAAATCTGCTTCGATGGTGAAAACACCGTTATGGTTATAAGCCCCATCCTGCTGGTCTACTGTTGAAATTCCGAAACCAATTTCGCCACAGGCATCTACTTCGGGAGTGGTGTAAGTGCCGTCGTTTTGAGGAATAAGCCGTAGCTGCTGTCTTTCCTGAGAATTGTTTACATGGGCGTCTTCTCCAAGCGGGTATGCGTAAAGCCCTTCAACTAAAGGATCTTTATGATCGGGAATATCAATTCCGAAGAGCTGCGCGTTCATTGGCCTCTGGCTGCCGTCCCTGATCTCAAAATGAAGATGAGGCCCGCCGCTGCCACCGGTATTTCCGCTAAAAGCGATCACTTCGCCCTGTTCGATCTTTAGTTCGCCGGGTTCAGGAAAAAGTTCGATCTCATAACTTTCCTTTTCATATTGACGCCGTTTCAGATATTCCTGGAGTTTGGGCGCGAGTTTTTTTAAATGTCCGTAAACAGTGGTGTAACCGTTTGGGTGCTGAATATAAAGAGCTTTTCCGTAGCCATAATGCTGAATATTGATGCGGCTCACATAGCCTGCAGCTGCGGCATGAACCTCCAGGCCCTGTCTTTGTTGGGTTTTAATGTCCAGCCCACTATGAAAATGGTTGGAACGCAATTCTCCAAAACTTCCCGCGAGTACAAGCGGAATATCCAGAGGATTTTGAAAATAATCTTGTGGTAGCGGGTTTTGTGCCTGTATGGATGTACATAAAATAAGGAAAATCAGGCTTAGTGCTCTCTTCATAAATCTGGGGAAAAATATCATTTTTAAGCTTGGCCTAAATGTAAGTAATCTTGCTTTAAAATTAAATAGCTTCCTGCCAGACAATTATTCAAATTGTTAACTATAATTTGAAATCGGATGAAAAAGTATTGGGATATTTCAAAGCGTATGTTAACTTTGTATGGGTTGACATCGCTTTTTTACGCCTATGAGTGAAATTACAGAAATAGTTGATAACCTTGAGAATAGAATCAGTAAGTTGCTGCATAAGTTTGAAATTATGAAGCAGGCGAATGAATCTCTTCAGCAGGAATTGACTTCTGTTAAACAGGAATACCAGAAACTGGAAGAAGATTTAGAAGCTTCCAATAATCAGGTCCAGACGCTTAAGGCGGCGAATGCGATGCTTGGCAGTACCGACCATAAAAGAGAAACAAAGCTCAAGATAAACAGCCTGATCAGAGAGATCGATCAGTGCATTGTTCAGTTATCAGAATAAGAATTATGGAAGATAAGCTGAAAATAAAAATTTCAATAGCAGATCGTGTATATCCGCTAACTATTCAGCCTAAGCAGGAGGAAGGTTTGCGTAAAGCGGCTAAGAAGATCGAAGCTATGATCAAACAGTTTGAGCAAAATTATGCGGTAAGGGATAAGCAGGATGTACTGGCTATGTGTGCGTTACAATTTGCCGCCCAGACCGAGCAAAAAAATATTGAAAAATCAAGTGAAATGCTTGAAGCTGAAGAAAAACTGAAATCACTTAACGATCTCATTCAGCAGCATTTGGCTTAGACGTTCTTAAAATAAACAAGGTTACTGCCTGTATTAGTGCTTTTTTGATAAACTCAACGCGAATTCTTTAAAAAGGGTGAGTCTAAGTTGTAAAAGCGTGCCGTGTCCTTTCCGGTTTTACCGGAACAGGAGAGCGGATTCTTGATCAGCTTGTTAGCCCTAAACCTGATTTTAAGGAGTTTTATACAAAACCCAACTAATACAGGCTTTTTTTATATATAACTAAATTGAGAATATGGACATATTGATCATAGCGATAGCCGCCATTATAGGGATTGCCCTGGGGTTTGGAATCGCAAAAATACTGGAGAAAAAGCAGGCGTCACAAACTATAGCTGATGCAAAGAAAGAAGCCGCCGGTATTATAAAAGAGGCCAAAACAGAAGGAGAAAGCATCAAAAAAGACAAGATCCTTCAGGCCAAAGAGAAATTTATTGAACTTAAATCGGAACATGAAAAAGTAATTTTAACACGTGATAAAAAGATCAATGATGCCGAAAAGAGGATCAAAGACAAAGAATCTCATGTTTCCAATGAACTTTCAAAAAACAAAAAGCTTAACAAAGAACTCGAAGATAAAGTAGCCGATTACAATCATCGTTTAGATTTTCTCGAGAAGAAACAGGAAGAAATTGATAAACTTCACAGCAGTAAAGTACAGCAGCTCGAGGTGATCTCTGGACTTTCAGCCGAAGAAGCCAAGGCCCAGCTTGTAGAATCGTTAAAAGAGACTGCAAAAGCCGATGCCATGGCCCTCATCCAGGATACTGTAGAAGAAGCGAAACTTACCGCCCAGCAAGAGGCTAAAAAGATCATTATCAACACCATTCAACGGATAGGAACTGAAGAAGCCATTGAGAATTGCGTATCGGTATTCAACCTTGAAAGTGATGACGTAAAAGGAAGGATTATTGGCCGTGAAGGTCGAAATATTCGTGCCCTTGAAGCAGCAACAGGAGTAGAGATCATCGTTGATGATACTCCTGAAGCAATCATTTTAA
This sequence comes from Christiangramia fulva, assembly GCF_003024155.1. Classification (NCBI taxonomy): domain Bacteria; kingdom Pseudomonadati; phylum Bacteroidota; class Flavobacteriia; order Flavobacteriales; family Flavobacteriaceae; genus Christiangramia; species Christiangramia fulva. The sequence goes on along the minus strand of NZ_CP028136.1, from coordinate 3,672,939 downwards.
GTTGTTTTGATTCTGTAAGAAGGGAAGTGGCAAGGCTTTCATTGCATAAACTGGTAACCGACGGCAGGATCCATCCTGCGCGTATTGAAGAAGTGGTGAAGAAAACCAGTAAGCAAATTGAAGAAGAAATTATTGATATTGGTAAAAGAACCGTAATTGATCTTGGAATCCACGGTTTACAGCCCGAATTGATTAAAATGGTAGGGAGAATGAAATACCGTTCTTCTTATGGCCAGAACTTATTACAACATTCTCGTGAAGTTTCTAAACTTTGTGGAGTGATGGCTGCAGAATTGGGATTGAATCCGAAACTGGCAAAACGCGCCGGTTTACTGCATGATATCGGGAAAGTCCCAGAAACCGAAACAGAGGTTCCTCACGCCATCCTCGGTATGCAATGGGCGGAGAAATACGGTGAAAAACCTGAAGTTTGCAACGCTATTGGAGCCCACCATGATGAAATTGAAATGAATTCATTACTCTCACCAATTGTTCAGGTTTGTGATGCGATAAGTGGAGCAAGACCAGGAGCCAGAAGACAGGTTCTGGATAGCTACATCCAGAGATTGAAAGATCTTGAAGATATAGCTTTTGGTTTTGGTGGCGTCAAGAAAGCCTATGCTATTCAGGCCGGGCGGGAATTGCGAGTAATAGTGGAAAGTGATAAAGTGACCGATGATAAAGCTGCAAATCTTTCTTTTGAGATTTCACAAAAAATCCAAACAGATATGACCTATCCCGGTCAGGTAAAAGTGACAGTGATCAGGGAAACCCGGGCTGTCAATGTTGCCAAATAACCTAAACCGCCATAGAAAAAAAGGGGCTGCAAGCGCAGCCCCTTTTTTTTGCTTAATTTTCACCTAATCATCATAGATATTCTGGTATGAATTGCCTTCAACTTCAAAGAATTTACCTGTGACGTATCTATAATGTCTGTCCAGATCGGCAATTTTCTTCATATCCTTTTCATCCAGCTGAATTTTATCGCTTTCCAGATTTTCCTTTATTCTTTTTTCATTGGTAGATTTTGGAATTACGGCCGTACCTCTTTGTACACTCCACTTGATAAGGATCTGTCCTGCTGAAGCTTCATGTTTTTCAGCAATTTCCTTAATAACAGGATTTTCAAGAAGGGAAGGTTCGTTATCGGCTTTTAAATTATCCGGCCTGTCCCCGCTTCCCAGGGGAGAATAGGCGGTTACCCTGATAGAATTCTTGTTGCAGAATTCCAATAAATTTTTCTGTTGCAGGTAAGGATGCATTTCCACCTGGTTCATTTCAGGATGATGATCTGTTTGAGCCATCAACCTTTGCAATTTTTGCCTGCTGAAATTGGAAACCCCAATGTGTTTTACGAGTCCGTCTTTTTGAGCTTTTATCATTTCATTCCAGGTTTCGATAAGTGGAACTTCTTCCAAAGAAAGGTAATCATCAGGACCTTCGGGAAAACCATTGATCTCTGGTTTAAAGGCTACCGGCCAGTGGATAAGATAAAGATCCAGATATTCCAGTTGCAGGTCTTCCAGCGTTTTCTTTAGGGCCGGAATAACATCCTCTTTTTTATGGGCATTGTTCCAAAGTTTGGAAGTCACCCAAACCTCTTTTCTTTTTATCTCACCCTTTCCGAAGACTTCAACCAAAGCATCACCAACTTCCTTTTCATTTCCGTAAGTAGCGGCGCAATCTATATGGCGATAACCATTTTCCAAAGCAATGCGTACAGCATCGGTTACTTTTCCTTTATCTGATTTCCATGTTCCCAGCCCAATGGCGTCCATAGAATCACCATTCTTAAATTTAAGTTGCTTCATTTTTATTTTTTCCTGAATTTAATAAGAAACTTTCCCGAATTAAAGAAATAGCAGGGCTTTAGCAGAATTTTAATATCTGTTACCGTCGTGGATGGAATTTTTCTACTACCTGTCGCAGGTGGCTTCGTTCCACATGCACGTAGACCTCAGTGGTAATGATGCTTTCATGGCCTAGCATTTGCTGGATTGCTCTTAAATCAGCTCCATTTTCGAGCAGGTGAGTGGCAAAAGAATGCCGGAAAGTATGCGGACTCACTGTTTTCCTGATCCCTGCAGCTTCAGTTAATCTTCTTACAATTGTAAAGATCATGGCTCGAGTGAGTTTTTTTCCTCTTCTGTTCAAAAAAAGGGTGTCAGTATGGGCAGGGGAGATCTCCAGGTGGTTTCTTACTTCATCTTTATAAATATTGATGAATTTAACAGTGTAGTTGGAAATCGGAACAAAACGCTGTTTATCACCTTTTCCGGTGACTTTAATAAAACCTTCTTCAAAAAAAAGATCAGATACTTTTAAATTGATAAGTTCAGATACCCGTAATCCGCATCCATAAAGCGTTTCAATAATCGCACGGTTGCGTTCTCCTTCATTTTTACCTAAATCAATGGCCGCAATAATTTTGTCAATTTCAGAAATTGAAAGCGTATCAGGCAGTTTTCGCCCGATTTTTGGAGCTTCTATTAATTCAAGAGGATTGTCTTTTCTATATTCTTCAAAGATCAGGAAGTCGAAAAATGAACGCAATCCTGATATTAATCGTGATTGAGATCGTGCATTTACCTTTTTAGAAGCATCATAAATGAATTCCTGGATGGTTTTTTCTGAAATCGAGAGCGGACTATCACTAATTCCGTTAACATCCAGGTATTTCATCAGTTTCTTTACATCGAGGCCGTAATTTTGAATGGAATTCGCTGAAAGTCCCCGTTCTAACCGAAGATAAAACCTATAATCGTCAAGAGCCTGCTGCCATTTCATATGTTAAAGATACTAATTATGAGCCGCAGTCTTAGCAATACTTTAGCCTAGCCTAACATTTTTTTAACAGGGTGAGCCCTACATTTGACCTGAATTTAAAAACCAAAAGTGATGAAAAAGACAGTTTTATTATTTGCAATCGCGTTATTTGGAATAGGCGCTAGTGTAAATGCTCAGGAATACTGGAAATTTGGGATTAAAGGTGGCGTAAATTTCACCAATATGACCTCAGATGGTTTTGATGAGACAAACTCCCGTACGGGTTTTAATATTGGTTTACTGGCAGAAATTCCTGCCGGAGATCGTTTTTCTGTTCAGCCGGAAGTTCTATATTCCACTCAGGGAACAGAAGCTACAAGAACTGTTGCGGGTAATACCTACACAGGGGAATACCAATTAGACTATATTCAGGTACCTGTACTTGCTAAATTTTATCTTGTAGATGGTTTAGCACTGGAAGCAGGTCCGTCTTTCAATTTTTTAGTAAATGAAAAATATGATTACAGCGGAACGCTTTTAAATTCAGAGACCAATACCGATATGGCAAGTAGCTTTGAATTTGCCGGTGCAGCAGGCCTGAGCTATAAATTTAATAATGGTTTCTTTTTAGACGGTCGTTATGTACAAGGATTCACCGATGCTTTTGATAGCAGTAATTGGGACGAGGATGCCGTTAAAAACAATGGCTTTCAACTAGGCGTTGGATTTGAATTTTAAGTTTTAGAATATACCTATGAAAATCAGAGAGCGGAAAGAAATTTTCGCTCCTTTTTTTATTTGAAAATTTGATATTTAGATGATGAAACAATGAAATAGTGAAGTATTATAGATTCTTTTGAAGTTCCGATTGATTTAATCAGTACATTAGATATGTAACAAACTAAAAAACAATTAATTATGAAAAAATTTATCGTTTTAGTAGCACTGATTCTTTGTGCAACTACCTCTGGATTTTCTCAGGGTTTTAAAGCCGGCTTGAATTTAGGTATTCCTGTTGGTGATGCTTCAGATTTTTCGAATCTTCAGTTTGGAGCTGACGTGGCGTATTTATTTGCAGTAGCCGATTCTTTTTCGGTGGGACCTATGCTCGGCTATTCTAATTTCTTCCCGGAAGATTCAGATAATTTTGACAACATTCAATTCTTACCCATTGCCGCTTCTGGCCGTCTGGGAGTGGGTGACGCCTTTTTCCTGGGTGCTGATCTGGGCTATGCAGTTGGAATTGATGACGGAAACGATGGTGGCTTCTATTACCGTCCACAAGTAGGTTATGATTTTGGCCTCATCGGTCTTATCGCTTCTTATTCGGGGGTGAGTAGGAACGGTGGTTCTATAAGTTCTGTTAATCTGGGAATTGAATTTGGTTTGTAAAAAGAGAAATCAATAAATAACTTAAGCGGGCATTTGCCCGCTTTTTTTATCTTTTAATTTAAAATATCTTTACGATATGAAATTAATAATCATAAACGGCCCAAATCTGAACCTTTTAGGCAAAAGAGAGCCAGACACCTATGGGAATAAGGATTTTGAGAGTTTCTTTTCAGAACTCCAATTCAAGTTTAAATCTGTTGAGCTATCCTATTATCAAAGCAATATTGAAGGAGAACTTATAGACGCGATCCAGAAAGCCGATGAAGATTTTGATGGTATCATTTTAAATGCCGCAGCTTATACCCATACTTCGGTGGGAATAGGGGATGCGGTAAAGGCTATTAAAATACCGGTAGTAGAAGTACATATTTCCAACACTTTTTCCAGAGAGGAATTCAGGCATAAATCTTATATTTCGTCTGGTGCCCGTGGTGTAATTCTCGGCTTTGGTTTGCAGAGTTATGAACTTGCCATACAAAGTTTTCTAAACGATCCAGAATGAAAAAAGCCTGGTTGAACTGGAGTAGTGGAAAAGATTCAGCCCTGGCTTATTATTATATTCAGAAGGAAAATCTTTTGAAGGTTGAAAAACTTTTCACCACTGTTGACGCTGCCTCGAAAAGGATTTCCATGCATAATATAAAAAAGGAGTTGTTGCTCGCTCAGGCGGATAGCATTGGAATAGGCCTACAAATTGCTGATATTTCTACCGAATCTTCCTTAGAAGAATACAATCAAAAAATGGACGAACAGATCGGGCGTTTTAAAAACGAGGGATTAACGCATAGTATTTTTGGGGATATATTTTTAGAAGATCTTAAAGAATATCGGGAATCCCAGTTACAAAAAGAGAATATTAAAGCGGTTTTTCCACTTTGGAAAAAAGATACGGCCGAATTAATACATGAGTTTATTTCCCTGGGATTTAAAGCGATTTGTGTTTGTACCAATTCAAAATATCTGGATGACATATTCTGCGGAAGGATCATTGACCAGAAATTTATTTCTGAATTGCCTGAAAATGTTGATCCCTGTGGTGAAAATGGCGAATTTCACAGCTTTGTTTTTGACGGACCTATTTTTACAAAACCAGTTAGTTTTAGGATAGGAGAGAGGCAAAGGCAATCTTTTCCTTCTAAAGTTAAAAAATGGGACGCTGAGTTCTGCTATCTGGATCTACTTCCGGAATCCTGAGATTGCTTCTAAATAAATCAGAATATAGAGAATTACCAATTACGATAATTATTAATTCAGGTGAAGGGCGTTAGGCTTAAAGCTTACTACTTATAGCTTTTTTTCACTGTTAAATTTCCAAATAAGAAATCCCCGGCAATTTCTCACACGGGGATTTTTCTAATATCTAACTTCTAAAATCTAAGTTCTATAAATGAATTACTTCATCATAAGCATCGGCTACGGCTTCCATCACCGCTTCACTCATGGTTGGGTGAGGGTGAACGGTTTTTAGTACTTCATGGCCCGTAGTTTCGAGTTTTCTGCCAAGAACCGCTTCCGCGATCATATCGGTTACACCGGCGCCGATCATATGGCAGCCCAGCCATTCGCCATATTTTGCATCGAAGATCACCTTTACAAAACCATCAGATTTTCCAGCGGCTTTTGCCTTACCAGATGCAGAAAATGGGAATTTTCCAACTTTAATATCATAACCGGCTTCCTTTGCCTGTTTTTCGGTCATCCCTACTGAAGCAATTTCGGGAGTAGCATAGGTACAGGCGGGAATATTGCCGTAATCAAGCGGCTGAACATTCATTCCTTTTATTTTTTCCACGCAAATGATCCCTTCTGCAGAAGCGACGTGCGCGAGAGCCGGCCCGTGAACCACATCACCAATGGCATAAATTCCTTTTACATTGGTTTGATAGAAATCGTTCACCACGATCTTATCTTTTTCGGTTTTTATACCTAATTCTTCAAGACCGATATTTTCAATATTTGTTTTAATACCAACCGCCGAAAGAACCACATCGGCTTCAAGAGTTTCTTCTCCTTTTTTGGTTTTTACTTTAGCCTTAACCTTGTCTCCAGATTTTTCAACGCTTTCTACTGAAGAATTGGTCATCACTTTAATTCCCGCTTTCTTCACGCTTCTTTCGAATTGCTTCGAAACATCTTCATCTTCAAGAGGCACAAGGTTTGGCAGGAATTCAACGATGGTTACATCAGTTCCCATTGAGTTGTAGAAATGAGCGAACTCAACACCGATGGCACCGGAGCCTACTACGATCATTTTCTTTGGTTGTTTTTCCATAGACATCGCTTCGCGGTAACCAATCACGGTTTTTCCATCCTGTTTAAGATTTGGAAGTTCACGAGACCTGGCGCCGGTAGCCACGATGATATTATCGGCTTCGTAGGTTGTTTTTTTATTGTCTTTATCGGTAACCTCGATCTTTTTGCCAGTTTTCAGTTTACCAAAACCGTAAATAACGTCAATTTTATTCTTCTTCATCAGGAATTGAACACCTTTGCTCATTCCATCGGCCACATTTCGGCTTCTTTTAATTACCGCGGAAAAATCCTTATCGGCTTTTTCAAGTTTTAGACCGTAGTCCTCGGCATGTTTAAGATAATCGAAAACTTCGGCACTCTTTAAAAGTGCTTTGGTAGGAATACATCCCCAGTTGAGACAAACCCCACCGAGGTTTTCTTTTTCTATGATGGCCGTCTTGAATCCTAATTGCGAAGACCTGATAGCGGTTACATAGCCCCCAGGGCCACTACCAAGAACAATAACATCGTATTTACTCATTATGGTATGTTTTGAATCTGTTTCAGAAGTTGCGAATTTAAGCAATTATAGGCTAAACTAAAAGGATGAAGGGCAGGTAAAAGGCAATAAAAAAAGCCCCTCCGTAAGGATAGGGCTTTATAGGGTTAAGCTTTTGCTTATTTATCCATGCTGTGGGCAACGGGAAGATTCGCGTCTTTAAGATCTAACGCAGCTTTTACCGCCTGGTAATTATTGATATCTACTCCAGAATTCAGAGCGTAATCTGCAGGTAAAACTACCAGTCTGAAGGTCTGATTATCTGTAAAAGCTGGTCCTAAAGTACTCAGGTCTACATTTCCGTGCAGATAAATATTTACGTCACTTGAGGTGTGATTATAATTATATTGCACTTCTCCGCTTCCATCTAAATAAAATGTTTGAGGTAAAAGACTCCATACATCGGCACCTGTTTGGTCATCTACGCTTTCAAGAAGGTACACGAGCACAATATCGGTGTCAAGCACCTCAATTCCAGCTGGGATATCAACAAACACCGAATAATTTGGATCGGTAAAATCAACAGTCGCTTCAAAAGCCTGGCCTACTATATACTGGCCATCTTCACCGGGAGGACCGGGAGGGCCAGGAGGGCCCGGATCACCTGTACAGGAAATAAACAATATGGAGGTTAATGCTAAAAGTGATAATATCTTCTTCATAATTAAAAGTTTTAGGTTATTTATTAAAATCTATACTTGCAGAATTTACACAATATCTCTGGCCTGTTTCGGTAGGGCCATCATCAAAAACATGGCCTAAATGGCTGCCGCAATTGGCGCAAAGGATTTCGGTACGGATCATTCCAAAACTTCGATCCTGTACATATTCTATTTTGCCTTCAATCGCATTATCAAAACTTGGCCAGCCACAACTGCTCTCAAATTTGGAATCGCTTTCAAAAAGCTGCTCTCCGCAAGCGGCACATTTATAGGTTCCATCTTCAAAATGAAGGTTATATTTACCGGTGTGGGGAGCTTCGGTGCCTTTTTGCCGTAAAACACGGAATTGTTCAGGAGAAAGTTCTTCTTTCCATTCCTCCTCGGTTTTATGTACTTTATAATTTTTCATTTTATTTGTCATCAGGAATAAAATTTAAGGCCACTCCGTTTATACAATGTCTTTTTCCTGTGGTTTCTGGTGGACCGTCGTTAAAAACATGGCCCAAATGACCTCCACATTTTGCGCAATGGACTTCCTTTCGTTCAAAACCCAATTTTGAGTCTCTGCCATAAGCAACCCCGCCATCAATGGGACGATCAAAACTTGGCCAGCCGGTACCGCTATCGAATTTATATTTTTCTTTATAGACAGGGTTTCCGCACGCGGCGCAAACAAAAGTACCCGGTTCATCCACCTTCAGCAATTCGCTCGAAAAAGCCCTTTCTGTAGCGGCTTCTCTTAAAACGGCATACTCCTGAGGGGAAAGTTCGTTTTTCCATTCGGCTTCTGATTTTGTCACAGGAAATTTCTTCTGATCTTTTGAATCAGAATTTTTTTGAGCATTTCCGTTACATCCCAGGAAAATTGCACAAACGGCAATGAAAAGTATCTTTTTCATAATTTATTTTTCTTAAAAATACAAAGATTATGCCGTGATGAAAGTTGTGATTTTGTTAATTACAATTTCATTTCCCAGGATCCTACGATGCCCCAGTCCGTGTGTGATAAAAATTTCACTATTTTCCAGTGCTTCATGAAGTTCGTAAGCATCGCTTACCGGCACATCAACATCTTTCTCATCATGGATAATTAAGACAGGTAATTTCAAAGTTTTTGCTGAAACCGCCCCGGAATATTCTTCCATGTCTTCACCAAATTTCCGGTCGAGGTAAGATTTCATTAGTTCTGCGACCTTATGGTTCATATTCATAGTTGTTGCGAAATCACGACTTATTCTTGTAACGCTGTTAGCTGTACCTATAATAACAAGCTTTTTGGTGGAAAATCCTTCTTTAATAGCCCGCAGGGAAGACATTCCTCCCAAAGAATGACCTATAACAGCTTCAAAAGGGCCATATTCCTTATTCAGAAAATGCATGCTTTTAATAAAAAAAGGCATCATACTAATTTTACCCGGAGCTTTTCCATGGCCGGGGGCATCAAAACTCACCACGGCGAAACCTTCTTTTAAAAGATGTTTTGCAATCTTTGCAAGCTGTGTTCCACGGCCACTCCAGCCATGAACCAGAAGGATTTTTCTGGTGGAATTGCCGTACTCATATACCACAATTTCCCGGTTTATAGCGGGCACCAGTCTCATGGATTGGGCAGAATTTTTATCCATTTCTTTTTCCCTTTCCGGAAGCGGATATCTAAAAGGTGTTAGAAAAAGTCTGGCGGCAAATCTACTGGCAAGAAATGGGGAAAGAAAGGTTAGGAATTTTGAAATTTTGAGAATATAAGAGGGAACCAGTAATCGCTGAACTGGAAGCTTATCTCTGCTTTCTTTAGTCATATTTTAAGATATCGACAAACTTAGGCTTTTCAAAAGTAATAAAATTGAAGGGAAGCTTAAACCCTGTAAACACAGGGAATATGAACAATGGTATTGTTTTTGAAACATGTTATTTGTTAAATCATACTTAAACGCTGAAGAGCCGGAGTTTAGCTTTTGTAAATTTAAATCACTAAACAAACAATTATGAAACCAAGAAAAATTTTTATAGCCTTTAGCATGCTGCTTTTATTGGTGGCTTGTAAAACAAACCCCTTCACGGGTGAAAAGACTCTGAATTTCGTTAGTAATGACCAGTTATTTCCAGCCTCTTTCGCTCAATATAACCAGTTTCTTGATGAAAATAAGGTGGTTACCGGCACCGAGGAATCCCGAATGGTTAAACGGGTAGGAAACAAAATCGTAAATGCGGCAGAAAGGTATTTGAATGCCAATGGCTACCAGGGATTTATGAATGATTTTGAATGGGAATTCAACCTTGTTAAAGATTCGGCAGTCAATGCTTTTGCCATGCCTGGAGGTAAAGTAGTTGTTTTCACAGGAATTTTACCAGTGGTAAAAGACGAAACAGGCCTTGCAGTAGTGATGGCACATGAGGTTTCTCACGCCCTGGCCGATCACGGTGCACAGCGAATGAGCGCAGCCCAGCTGCAACAATTAGGTGCTGTTGCAGGTAGTGTTGCCTTAAGCGGAAAAAGTGAACAAACTCAACAGATCTTTGCCCAGGCTTATGGTTTGGGCACTCAGGTGGGAGTAATGCTACCTTTTAGTAGAAGGCACGAAGCAGAGGCCGACAGGATTGGCCTTACCTTAATGGCCATTGCCGGGTATGACCCTGATGAAGCAGCGGATCTGTGGAGAAGGATGCAGCAACAAAGCGGTGGACAGGCTCCGCCAGAATTCTTAAGCACCCACCCTTCAAACCAAACCAGGATCAATAATCTTGAAAAATGGGCACCGGAAGCAAAAGCTGAAGCTAAAAAATATGGAGTAACCTCTTTCAAAGAATAACTTTACATAAAATACATTTGAAAAGCCACTGTTTTCAGTGGCTTTTTCTATTTTTAGGGAATGAAGAAATTACCAAAGGGAAGTAAAAAATTAATTCAGGCCTGGGCCTTCTATGATTGGGCCAATAGCGTGTACAGCCTTGTGATCTCTTCAGCTGTTTTTCCCATTTTCTATGGAGCACTTACCATTGTAAAAGATGAAAATGGAAATAAAATCAAAGATACCGTTGAGTTTTTAGGAATTTCATTTAATAATGATTCGCTCATAAGTTATGTTACCGCATCTGCCTTTTTGCTGGTTAGTTTTTTAAGTCCTTTGCTGTCTGGAATAGCCGATTTTGTGGGAAATAAGAAGAATTTCATGAAATTCTTCTGTTACCTTGGGGCTGTTTCGTGTATAGGTTTATACTGGTTCAGCCTCGAATTTCTCTGGTTTGGCTTACTTTGTTATTTTCTTGCGTTAATAGGTTTTTGGGCAAGTCTTGTATTTTATAATTCATATTTGCCTGATATCGCCTTTCCCGATCAGCAGGACAAGGCAAGTGCCAAAGGTTTTTCCCTTGGATATATTGGAAGTGTTCTTCTACTTATTCTTTGCCTGGTCATGATCCTCAATTATGAGAAATTCGGATTTGAAAGTGAAGCTTTTCCCACGAGACTTTCTTTTGTGCTTACAGGCCTGTGGTGGATTGGCTTTAGCCAGTATACCTATCATTATCTTCCGAAGGGAAATAAAAAATCAGGAATTTCCCGGCATGTCTTCTTGAATGGTTTCCGCGAAATAAAAAAAATATGGCATGCTTTAAAGGAAAATATCCAACTGAAGCGATACCTGATCGCTTTTTTTGTGTACAGCATGGCGGTTCAAACAATAATGCTGGTGGCTACTTATTTTGGAATTGAAGAACTTGAATGGGGTCAGCAGGATCCTACTACCGGGCTAATTACGAGTATTTTGCTTATACAATTAGTAGCTGTGGCCGGGGCGACCCTTACTTCTCGTCTGGCGGTAAAATATGGTAATATCAAGATACTGATTTGGATAAACCTTGTGTGGATAGCCATTTGCGGGTATGCCTATTTTATTACACTTCCCGTCCAGTTTTATTTTGCCGCGGCTATGGTCGGACTGGTAATGGGAGGGATTCAATCTTTATCCCGATCGACCTATTCAAAAATGTTGCCTGAAGATGCGATTGATACCGCAAGCTATTTTAGCTTTTACGACGTTTCAGAAAAAATAGGAATTGTAATAGGAATGTTCATGTATGGTTTTGTGGCGCAGATCACTGGCAGCATCAGGTATTCCATTCTTTTTCTTGTTATCTTTTTTATTGCGGGAGTACTTTTATTATTAAGGGTTCCCAAAAAAGTTATTGCATAAAAAAACTGCCCGAAAATCCATTTCCGGGCAGCCTTTTCAAATATTTTATAATCAGTAAGAAGAAACACTCCCCGAACCTGAAGTATTAAAATCTTCTTTTTTAGGATTTCCTTTATAAACAACATCTCCGGAGCCTCCAACAGAAGCTTTTAAAGATTCAGTCGCGGTTACCTGAATGTCTCCTGAACCTGAAATTTTAGCTTCCACATTTTCAGCTTTAAGATCAAAGGCTTTAAAATCGCCGCTTCCGGTCACTTTACATTCCAGATCCTGGGCCCTTCCTTTTAATTTGATGTCACCTGAACCTGTGATCTGCCCTTTAAGATCATTCACATCCACGTTAAGCAGAATGTCACCTGAACCGGTTACCTGCATTTTAAAGTTATTGGCTTTGATCACGTCATCATTCCAAATATCCCCGGAGCCTGTTATAGAAACTTCGTGAATATCCCGAAACGGAACAGTGATTTTTATTTCTTTTGTCGGATGGATGTTTACATCGTCATCAGTAGAAATTTTAAGGACATTATTTTTAACCTCGGTTTTTATATATTCCTGCAGGTTACTTTCAGCTTCGATTTTCAAATTTCCTTCATTGCCTGAAACCAGTACAACATTCATTGAGCCTACAAGCTGAACGCCATCATAGTCTCCAACACTGCGTGATTTAGTAATGACCTCTCCGTTTCCTTTTACTTTATCTTTACTCCACCACTGTGCATTTGCCGATGAAAAAGCTAATAACAGGCTTGTGACGATTAAAATTGTTTTTTTCATGATTTTCTTATTTTGATTGATGATTTACTTTCTATTGAAATTTACATTGCCGTAGCTGGTTGAAATATTAATTATGGCGCCATCGTTTTCAGAACCATAATAGCCTGAAACTTCGTTGCTGGTGTTTTCTTTTCTCCTTTTGGTTACATTTAAACCATCCAGGCCGCTAATATCTCCGTATGAGGTTTTTACCTGGAACTGGAATGCCATCTCATTGTCATATCCAATTTTCACTCCGGTATAATCGGTTTTAATATTTATTTCCCTTGCGCCTTTTATGATCTTTTCGATACTTAGGGATCCGTAATCCATATTTACATCTACTGAAGTAAATACCCGGTTGATCTTGGTGGTTAGGTAATCGCCATTTCCACGAAGTATTTTTACCTTGTCTAAAGTAAGACTTCCGTAGTCGCAGGAAAACTGCATACGGGAAACCTTGTTGATCTTCGAATTTGTATAATCTGCATTTACCTTAAGAGAACTCGCTTCTCCCACTTCATAATCAGAATAATCGGCGTTGATCTCAGCGTTAGTTACAAAACCAATATGGCTGTTCCTGGAATAGTCGAAATTGAGATAATTTGAATCTCCATGCAGCTCCCCAATATCTATTTTTCCGTAATCACAGTTGATCTTTGTATTTCCTGAAGTTTTGTCTATATAGATTCCGCCGTAATCGTTGCTCAGGTGGAGATTGTTTTGAACCGGAGCCTTGATTACATAATTGATCTCCATGTTTACGTTGTTAAAACCTTCAAAAAGGCTTTTCCACCATGATTTCCCTTCTTTAGAAAAGCGTGTTTTAGCAATGACACCAGAAGAATTCTGTTCAAAATCTACAGAAATATTATCAAGTTTACTTTTTACTTTATCTTCATCATCACCACTGGTTTTTACAGTCACCTCTATCACCACCCGGTTCTCATCCCAGGTTGTAACATCTACATTGCCATAGGAGTTGTCAATAGTAAGGTCACTCGTAGCGCTTACATTAAAGGCTTTTTTTATTTTCTTTTCTTCGGTGTGTTTAGCCTCTTTTACAGAATTCTTCTGCCTTTCATTTTCAGGAAGGCTATGAGGGAAGATCGATATTCTTGGCCCCAGGACCGCCATAAAGATTAAGCTAGATAATATTGTTTTCATGGGTGTTTGTTTTTAGTTGTTTGATATGTTCAATTTTTTCGAGAACGCTATTCAATAAGTCAATTCGTTGTTGGAAATTTTGGATCATAGCATAGATTACACGATTATCATTACCGCTTTCATGCAGGTCTTTTTTAAGTCCTTCATACTCTTTCTCCAGTTTTTCCATTTGTTTCAGCGCATCATTAACAATAGCTTCGGTTTCTGGAGTTTTTTCTTCAGCAAGGGAACTCAGTTCTTTGGAAATCACGCTTGTATAAAATTCCTGTGTTTGTTTCATTTCAGGAGAAATGCTTGCCAAATCGGCCTGTTTAGTCTGAAGATCATCTCCAAAGAATTGGCCGGCCAGGAATATTGCGAACAGAAAGCCTGCTGCAATGCCCATAAAAGGATTCCAAAGCTTTCTTACTTTAGACTTTCTGGAAGAACCCGATTGCTTTTCCAGTTTTCTGCGGAAGCGCTCCCGGTGTCCGCTATGTGGCTCTTCTATATCGAAGTTGAGGTCTTCGAAAAGCTCTTCCATATTTTTGTTAGTTTTCATAGTGCTGCAAATTTTTTCTCAGACTTTCTTTGGCCCTGGATACCGTTGTGCGGCAATTAGCATAAGAAATATCCATAATTTCACAAATTTCATCGTAGTCGTAACCTTCTATCAGGTGGAGGGTAAGTGCAAGCCGGTAATTTGGTTTCAGCTTTTCCATCTGATAAAGGATAATACGAACCTTTTCGTTGTTTCTATCTTCGCTATCTAAAGCAAGGCCTCCATCATCCACTTCATTTTTAAGCTCATCGTTGTAGCTCACTTCGCTCAGTTTTTCTTTTTTATGATAGGCGCTGATGCTTTCGTTTACCACAATTCGTTTGAGCCATGCGCCAAATGTTGAGGTACCCTGGAAACTTTCAATTTTTGTGAAAGCGCTTAAAAAAGCTTCCTGCATTACATCTTCGGCTTCAGCCGGGTGCCTGGTTATTCGCAAAGCGGTATTGTACATAGCTTTATGATAGCGTTCATAAATTTCCATTTGCGCCCGTTGATCGCCATGGCGGCAACGGTCAACTAGTTCATTGATATGTGTGATGGTTTGTGTCAATTAAAACTTAGTTTCTACTATAAAGATGGGCTTAAGTTACGATTGTTACAGTTTTGAAAAATTATTTTAAAAAAAAGCATGGCATAGGAATTGAATAAATGAAATAGAAATCAGCAAAAGTTTGGAATTCACTTATAAATCAGGACTTTTGAGAATGTAATCGAATTTGGAAGAATCCGGATTCTGTGACAGTTTGACTTAAAAACAGCTATGGCGAAAACAAAATTTACAGATATTGACAGTTTGTCATTACAGGGAATGGACGAGGATGCAGAATTAATTCCTCTTATGACCCCTGAAGACGAAGAAGAAATAAATCGAGAAAATCTCCCCGAAACCCTGCCCATACTTCCGCTCAGAAATACGGTATTGTTCCCTGGGGTGGTTATTCCAATTACCGCGGGAAGAGATGCATCTATTAAACTGATAAATGAAGCGAATAACGGAAGCAAGATCATTGGGGTGGTTTCTCAAAAAGATGAGGAAGTAGAAAACCCCAGCGGGAAAGACATTAATAAAGTAGGAGTTGTCGCGCGTATTCTACGCGTTTTAAAGATGCCCGATGGAAATACCACAGTGATCATCCAGGGGAAAAAACGTTTTAGAATTACCCAGATCGTTACCGAGCAGCCTTATATGAATGCCACGATCACCGAAATGCCTGAAACCAAACCTGAAAAGGGAAATGCGGAATTCTCAGCTATTATAGATTCAATTAAAGATCTCGCGCTGCAAATTATAAAGGGGAGTCCGAATATACCTTCTGAGGCTTCTTTTGCGATTAAAAATATCGAAAGCAACTCCTTTTTGATCAATTTTGTTTCATCTAATATGAGCCTTTCTGTGGAAGAAAAGCAGGCCCTGCTTGAAATGAACGATTTGAAAGAGCGCGCCCTGGCCACTCTGAAACATATGAATACTGAATACCAGAAACTGGAACTCAAAAATGATATCCAGAGCAAGGTGCAGAGCGATATGAGCCAGCAGCAACGCGAATACTTCCTTCACCAGCAAATGAAAACCATCCAGGAAGAACTTGGAGGGGTTTCTCATGAGGGTGAGATTGAAGAAATGAGGCAAAGCGCCAAAGACAAAAAATGGGGTAAAGACGTTCAGGAGCATTTTGAAAAGGAACTTTCCAAGATGCAGCGAATGAATCCTCAAGTTGCCGAATATTCTATTCAGCGTAATTATCTGGATCTTTTCCTGGATCTTCCATGGAATGAATTCAGCAAGGACAAATTCGACCTTAAAAGGGCGAAAAAAATACTCGATCGCGATCATTATGGTCTCGATGACGTAAAACGAAGGATCATTGAATACCTCGCGGTGCTGAAACTGCGAAATGATATGAAATCTCCAATTCTTTGCCTTTACGGGCCTCCGGGGGTTGGTAAAACTTCTCTTGGGAAATCTATAGCTGAAGCTTTAGGCAGGGAGTATGTAAGAATTTCTCTGGGAGGTTTACGTGACGAAGCCGAGATTCGCGGACACCGAAAAACCTATATTGGAGCAATGCCCGGAAGGATCATTCAGAGTTTGAAGAAGGCCGGAACCAGTAACCCGGTTTTCGTACTCGATGAAATTGATAAACTTGCCATTGGTAATTCCGGAGATCCGTCTTCAGCTTTACTGGAAGTGCTGGATCCTGAGCAAAATCATGATTTCCACGATAATTTCCTGGAAATGGGATTTGATCTTTCCAAAGTGATGTTCATCGCGACCTGCAATTCTTTAAGTACCATTCAGCCTGCGTTAAGGGATCGTATGGAGATCATCAATGTGACCGGATATACCATTGAAGAAAAAGTTCAGATCGCCAAACGACATTTATTACCCAAGCAACTTGAAGAACACGGTTTAAAAGCTGAACATCTTAAAATTGGTAAAAAACAACTCGAGAAAATCATCGAGGGATATACCAGAGAATCTGGGGTTCGAAGCCTCGAAAAGCAAATCGCAAAGGTGGTTCGTTATGCCGCCAAAAATATTGCGATGGAGGAGGAGTACAATGTTAAGATCAGCAATGAAGATGTGATCGAGATTCTGGGAAGTCCGAAAATGGAACGGGATAAATACGAAAACAACGATATTGCCGGTGTGGTTACAGGTTTAGCCTGGACTAGCGTTGGTGGGGATATTCTTTTTATCGAATCTATTCTCTCTAAAGGAAAAGGAAACCTTAGCATTACCGGGAATCTTGGAAAAGTGATGAAAGAATCTGCCACCATCGCCATGGAATATATCAAGGCGAATGCTGAAAGATTAGGAATAATTCCTTCGATTTTCGATCAATATAATGTGCATATCCACGTGCCCGAAGGAGCAACACCAAAAGACGGTCCGAGTGCGGGAATCACAATGCTTACTTCCCTGGTTTCCCTCTTTACTCAGAAAAAAGTGAAAAAGAGTATCGCCATGACCGGTGAAATCACACTTCGGGGAAAAGTGCTTCCGGTAGGGGGGATCAAAGAAAAAATACTCGCTGCCAAAAGAGCTCGTATAAAAGAGATCATTCTTTGTGAAGATAACCGCCGGGATATTAAAGAGATAAAAGATGAATATCTCGAAGGTCTTACTTTTCATTATGTGAAGGAAATGAGCGAGGTAATTGATATCGCCATTACCGATGAAAAGGTGAAGAATGCTAAAAAATTATAAAATTACGAATGCTGCCTGAAAGCTGAAATACGAGGCAATCGGAATTTGACAACGAACCTAAAGCATTAAATATCAAAGGCTTTAGAATCGCGACCAAATTTAGTTATCCGAACCCCGCCCTTTTAGCCGGCCTTTTTTCATTCTTATTTTATAAAGAAAAAAGTACCTTTACCTGCGCAGAAAAAATTGAATGGATAAAAAAATAACAATTGCAATAGACGGATTTTCGTCAACAGGCAAAAGTACCGTAGCAAAGAAGCTGGCCAGGGAGCTTGGATATGTATATGTAGATACCGGCGCGATGTACCGTGCCGTTACCTTATATATGATGCGCAAGGTTTTTGTGGCCGATGGTAATTTTGACCGCGAGGCAATCATTCGGCATCTTCCTTTCATCAACCTTAAATTTGTCTTTAATAATAGCCTTGGTTATGGAGAAATTTATTTGAATAATGAAAATGTGGAAAAAGAAATTCGTTATCTGGATGTTTCTAAACACGTAAGCCAGGTGGCTGCGATACCTGAAATTCGTAAAATGCTGGTAAAACAGCAACAGGAAATGGGAAAAAATAAAGGTATTGTTATGGATGGGCGTGATATTGGGACAGTGGTTTTTCCTGGGGCAGAATTGAAAATTTTCATGACCGCTTCTACCGAACAACGGGCAAAACGACGTTATGATGAACTGAAGGAGAGGGGCGATAATATTGAATACGAAGCGGTACTTAAAAACGTCAAAGACCGCGATTTTCTTGACTCTACCCGTGAGGATTCCCCACTTCGGAAAGCTGTAGATGCGGTTGAATTTGACAATTCTCGCATGAATTTGGAGGAACAATTTGAAAAAGTCTTAAAACTTGCAAATGATAAAATAAAAGAAGTAAATTCTTAATACTTGAAAATTACCTGAATAGCTGCAATTAATTGGAATATTAGTTGCAGCTTATTTTATATAATCTTATTTTTGCACTCCTTTTTGGCAGAAGACCGGAAATCCAAAAAAGGTTTGATAATCAAAATTGTAAAATCACTTCTGTGTTTCATTTTTGCTGAAAGATTTCCGGAGAAACTCAGAATACAAAATTTATAGTCAGTAATGGCTGAAGAAACAAAAAACAAAGAAGTTCAGGATTCTACTGAAGAACTTGAAGTACAGGATGTTGCAGGTATGGATACCGATTCACAACCTGAACCCGAAAAACAACAGGAAAGTCCTGAAAAATTCCTAAAAGAATTCAACTGGCATAATTATGAAGAAGGAATTGATCCTATCGATGATGAAAAGCTGGAAGAATTTGAAAAGCTGGTTGAAGAGAATTTCGTAGACACTTTAGACGACGAAGTTGTGACCGGAAAAGTGATCAATATCACCGACCGTGACGCAATTATCGATATAAACGCGAAGAGTGAAGGAGTTATTTCTCTAAACGAATTTCGTTATAATCCAGATCTTAAAGTAGGAGATGAAGTTGAGGTATTGATCGATGTTCGTGAAGACGCAACCGGTCAGCTTATCCTTTCTCACCGTAAAGCCCGTGTTATTATGGCGTGGGACCGTGTGAACAAAGCACATGATGAAGGTCTTGTGGTTAACGGATTCATTAAATGTCGTACCAAAGGTGGTATGATCGTAGATGTTTTTGGAATCGAAGCTTTCCTTCCAGGTTCACAAATAGACGTGAAACCTATTCGTGATTACGATGCTTACGTTGGTAAGAACATGGAATTCAAAGTTGTGAAGATCAACCATGAATTTAAGAACGTGGTAGTTTCTCACAAAGCGCTTATCGAAGCCGATATCGAAGAACAGAAAAAAGAGATCATTAGTCAGCTTGAAAAAGGTCAGGTACTTGAAGGTACCGTTAAGAACATCACATCTTATGGTGTATTTGTTGACCTTGGTGGTGTTGACGGACTTGTTCACATTACAGATCTTAGCTGGTCAAGGATCAACCATCCAAATGAGATCGTTGAACTGGATCAAAAATTGAATGTGGTAATTCTTGATTTTGATGAGTCTAAAACAAGAATCCAACTTGGTCTTAAACAATTAAGCCAGCACCCATGGGATGCTCTTGACGAAAATCTTAAAGTAGGTGATAAAGTGAAAGGTAAAGTAGTTGTGATCGCAGATTACGGTGCGTTTATCGAAGTAGCTGAAGGCGTTGAAGGTCTTATCCACGTTTCTGAAATGTCCTGGAGTACTCACTTGAGATCTGCTCAGGATTTCGTAAATGTTGGTGATGAGGTTGAAGCTCAAATCCTTACTCTTGACAGAGAAGACAGAAAAATGTCTCTTGGAATTAAACAATTGACTCCAGATCCATGGACAGATATAACTTCTAAATATCCTGTTGGTTCTAAACACAAAGGTATCGTGCGTAACTTCACCAATTTTGGTGTGTTCGTAGAACTGGAAGAAGGAATCGACGGACTAATCTATATCTCTGATCTTTCCTGGACTAAGAAGATCAAGCATCCATCTGAATTCTGTAATGTAGGAGATGAGCTTGAAGTAGTTGTACTTGAATTGGATGTTGAAGGCAGAAAATTGAGCCTTGGTCACAAACAAATCGAAGACAACCCCTGGGATAAGTACGAGGAAGAATTCGCGGTTGGAACCAAGCATACAGCTAAAATTGGTGAGATCGTAGATAAAGGAGCGACTATCGACTTTAATGAAGATATCACTGCTTTTGTACCTCAGAGACATCTTGAAAAAGAAGACGGAAGTAAACTGAAGAAAGGTGAAGAAGCCGAATTCCAAATCATTGAATTCAACAAAGAATTCAAAAGAGTGGTAGCTTCTCACATGACTGTTCACAAAGAAGAAGAGCAGAAAATTGTTAAGCAGGCTGCTAAAAAAGCGGCAGCACAAAGCAATGACAAAACCACTATTGGTGATGTAAATGCCGATCTTCAGGCACTTAAAGATAAAATGGAAGGGAAGAAATAATTTCCCTGTTTCTAAAATAGAAGAGGTTGTCTATACAGGCAGCCTCTTTTTTTTATAATGCCGGAGAAGGAGTGAAGGAGTGAAGGAGTGACGAAGTGAAGGAGTGATGAAGGATGAAGCTGCTGCCAGTTTACCTGTTAGATCGGAGGTTTGGCAATTTGATGTACATAAAAGCACACGAACTGTGAAAATAAAAATGCCAGAATTATTAACTTTTTTTTTAAACTAATTTCACGAAATTAGCCTCCCGAATTTATCCTGGATCATTATAAAGATTAAAATTTATTCTTTATTCCAGATTCATTACCTATTTTAAAATTAAAACCGGATTTTTTAAGATTTGTATAGGTATATATGCTTTTTTTACGAAAACGTTTTCTTGAATTTTTTACGTAGATCTTTATTTATTAACAATTATTTATATAAATTAGTCGCTGTTGTGAGCTTTGATTAAACTATTCCAAACTAAAACTAAATCTTATGAGAAAAATTATTTTCAGGAGCCTTTTGTATGCTTTAATCTTTTTGGGTTTCAGCATGGCAAAAGCGCAAACTGTATCGGGTACAGTAACAGATGAAAGTGGTCCGCTTCCCGGTGCAACAGTTGCCGTAAAGGGAACATCTAATGGTACTACTACCGATTTTGATGGAAATTACACTTTGAACAATGTCCCTAGTGATGCTGTTCTTGTTGTAAGTTTTATCGGTTATGAAACGCAGGAAGTAAATGTAAATGGAAGATCCGTTGTTAATGTTAATCTAGCGGTTGATGCTTCTGAACTTGAAGAGGTTGTCCTTATTGGATATGGCCAAACAACTGTTCGGGATGCAACTGGTGCTGTAGCTTCGGTAACTGCTGAGGAATTTAATAAAGGAAATATTTCCTCTCCTGAAGAACTTATTCAGGGTAAAACTGCTGGGGTGCAGATCACTCAGGCCAGCGGGGAACCAGGAGCCGGAGTGGCCCTTCGGGTAAGGGGAACTACTTCAGTAAGATCAAATAATAACCCATTATTTGTAGTGGACGGGGTGCCTTTAGCTGGAGATGATACTGCGGCAGGTACTGGTGATTTAGGATTCGGATCAAGTTCTGCTCGAAATCCTCTCAATTTCATAAACCCTAGTGATATAGAAAGTATAAGTATTTTAAAAGATGCTTCTGCTACCGCAATTTATGGTTCCCGTGGAGCTAATGGAGTTGTGATCATTCAAACTAAATCTGGTAAAGGTGTTCAGGGAAGTAGTTTCAGTTATGATGCGTCCGTTGCCCTATCTAAGCCTGCCAATAAATTCGATCTTTTAAATCGCGAAGAATATTTAAATGCCATTGAACAATATGGAGGAGATCGAGAAGCCCAGGATTTTGGAGCCGATACTGACTGGCAGGATGTAATTACACGAACAGCAATTTCACAAAATCACGCACTTTCCTATATGAATAACTATAATTCAGGAAATGTGAGGGTGTCTTTTGGCTATAATGATATTGAGGGGGTTGTCGAGAATTCTGATATGGAGCGTATAACCGGAAGAATAAATGCAAATCAAAGGTTTTTCAATGATAAATTAAACCTTAGTTTACAATCTACAATTTCAAGGGTGAATGACCAGGCAGCACCTATTAGTAATAATGCCGGTTCTACCGGAGATTTGTTGGGTGCAACTTATTATGCAAATCCAACATGGCCTGCCGATCCAACATTTGAAGTAGGAGGCGGCCAGATTAATCCATTGGGCTTACTGGAATATTCAAGTGATATCACCCATACAGACAGGGTATTATT
Source organism: Christiangramia fulva (assembly GCF_003024155.1). Classification (NCBI taxonomy): domain Bacteria; kingdom Pseudomonadati; phylum Bacteroidota; class Flavobacteriia; order Flavobacteriales; family Flavobacteriaceae; genus Christiangramia; species Christiangramia fulva. The sequence goes on along the minus strand of NZ_CP028136.1, from coordinate 3,650,723 downwards.
AAATTTTTCAGCAGATTACGATATTTTATCAAACTTGAACGCTAAAGTAACAGTTGGTTATGACAAATCAAGTTCTGAAAAAACCGCGGTAATCTCTGGAGATATTTCTGGACTAACAAACGGTACTCCAGGGAATGGAAGAGGATTTATTAATGATTTGGATAATACCAACACACTTTTTGATTTCGTTCTAAATTATGAGAAAGAGTTCGAAAATTCCAATTTTAGCGCATTGTTAGGATATTCTTATCAAAAATTCAATCGGGAAGGCCGTTACGCCAGTGGTTTTGGATTCGGAACTACAAATTTAGACGCAATGCGGTCCAGCTTTAGGAATGATCTTGATGCTCTGGCAGGAACTATAGACCAGTCTTATCAGCAACTTTATTATAGTGATGCTGGTTTTTTTGCAGATGGTTTATTTCCTGAAATATATAGAGGTCAGGAATTCACGGCGCCTTCAGATATATCATTAAAGGCAATTACGAGTGGTGTATTTGATAACTATGATGAACTACAATCTTTCTTCACAAGGTTGAACTATTCCTTAATGGATAAGTACTTATTCACTTTTACCTTGAGAGCAGATGGTTCCTCTAAATTTGGACCTAATAACCGATATGGTTATTTCCCTTCAGGTGCTTTCGCGTGGAAAATTGACGAGGAAGATTTCGTTTCTGAAACGCTCTCTACCTTGAAATTAAGATTAGGATATGGAATCACTGGAAACCAGGATGGATTAGGTTATGGTAATTTTACCATCCGAAGGGTATTAAGTGGATATGGAATTGACAACGGTGGAAATATAAACGGAGGTGGTCTTGCAAATGCCGGATTTAACAATCCTGATCTAAAATGGGAGGAAACAACACAAGCAAATATTGGTCTTGATTTTGGATTCTTCAATGATAGATTATCAGGTAGTATAGATGTGTACCATAAGGACACAAAAGATTTACTTTTAATGGCGCAGCAGGCACAACCAGCTCCTGCACCATTTGCTTTCGAGAACATTGATGGAAATGTTATTAATAAAGGGGTCGAATTTGCTATTGATTACGATATTTTTGATAATGCAGATTTTTTCTGGAATTTTGGTTTTAATATTTCCTATAATGATAATGAGCTGAAAAATTTTGACGGATTAATCGAAACTGCTCAAATTTCCGGTCAGGGTTTAACAGGAGCTTTTGCTCAATTATTAGCAGAAGGTAGACCATTATTTTCTTATTATTTAAGAGAATTTGGTGGTTTTGATGAAAATGGACTTTCCATTTATCCAAACGGAGATGAACAGGTGTTCGTAGGAAAAAGTGCTTTACCTACAACAAATATCGGTATAAACACGAGAGCTGAGTATAAGCAATGGGATGCTTCATTGTTTTTCGCCGGGCAATTTGGACATTATATTTATAATAACACCGCAAATGCCTTCTTTACCGCAGGTAGTATAAATGGAGGTCGAAATGTGACTCAGGATGTATTGACAAATGGAGAATCTCCTGCGAATGCTCCCGATGTTTCAACACGGTTCCTTGAAAAAGGAGATTTCTTACGTCTGCAAAGTGCCGGGATAGGATATACTTTTGTTTTGCCACAAGATTCTTTCCTGGATAACTTAAGATTATATTTGAATGGACAAAACCTTTTTGTGATAACCGGTTACAGCGGTTTAGATCCTGAAGTTAATACTCAAACACCTCTTAATGGTTTGCCTACGGCCGGTATAGACTATACTGCTTATCCAAGACCAAGAACTTTCACTTTTGGTTTTAATGCAAAATTTTAAAAAGTTGATCATGAAAAATAATAAAATAAAAATTTTTATCGTTGGTGGTGCCTTGGCCTTTAATGTTTTCGCATGTACCGACCTTGAAATTGATGAAACCGATTCTCTAATTGTCAACCAAACAGGAGAATTTACTGGTGTAGCTGATGTTGAAGCAACTCTTGCAGGAATTTATGATGCATTAAGAGGTCAGATTGAAAACCAGGCCAACCTTTATGCGCTTAATGAAGTAAGTTCAGACGAATTAGTAGTACCTACCAGAGGAACGGATTGGGGCGACAACGGTGTTTGGAGGACCCTTCATCAGCATTCCTGGTCAGCAATTCACCCCTACGTTAGAGATACATGGAATGAACAAAATTCAAATGTTTTTAGAACTACAGAAGTAATAGACTCTAGAAGTAATCCTTCTGCGCAACAAGAGGCAGAAGCAAGATTTCTTCGAGCATTCAGCATGTTTTGGATAATGGACCTTTATGGCCAGGTACCGTTTAGGGAACCAGACGAAGGAATTGATGTTGATCCACGTGTTTTTTCTCGTTCTGAGGCTTTTGATTTCATTGTAAATGATCTCACCACAGCTTTACAAAGTCTGCCAGAAACAGGACCCGGTCCTCAAAACGACAAAGCTACGGCCGCTGCTGCCCATTTTTTATTGGCCAAATTGTACTTGAATAAGCATATATATTATGGTAATGAATCTGCAGATCCGGCTGATATGGAAAAAGTTGTGGAGCATGTAGATGCCTTACAGGATCTGGGTTTCGGGTTAGTAGACGGATATTTCGAAATATTTCAGCCTGATCTTGATAATGAAACTATTTTTTATACCCATTCAAGTGTTGGTAACAGAATTTGGAATACCCTTCACTATAACCAGAATTCACCTGATAATGAAGGTGGAGGTTGGAATGGTTTTACCACCCTTGCTGAATTCTATGATCTTTTTGAAGGAGATCCTAATACTAATTTTGTAGGAGACGGTCAGGAAGAAAGAAGGGGATGGGTTCCAGATGCTACTACGGCCAATGATCAAAACTATGGTATTGGATATGGCTTCCTTATAGGTCAGCAATATGACACTGACGGTTCAAAATTAAAAACACGTCCTGGAGCTGATCTTGTTTTTACAAAACAACTTCCGGGGCTATTGGGTAATAATGAAAGAACTGGAATTCGAGTTATAAAATATCACCCGTTTGATGGAACTGAAGCAGCTTCTTTTAGAGGACATGAAATCGTTTTCAGGTATTCCGATGCACATCTAATGAAAGCTGAAGCAATCTTTAGAGGTGCTTCCGGAGATGCTCTTGCTCTTGTAAATGAACTTCGAACCCTTCGAAAAGCAAGTCCTTTAAGTAGTTTAACTGAAAAGGATTTAATAGATGAAAGAGGAAGAGAGCTCTACGGTGAATTTTGGAGAAGAAACGATCAGGTTCGCTTTGGAACCTTTACTACGCCTTGGGCCTTTAAAGAAAATACTCAAGATTTTAGAGTTCTTTATCCAATCCCTGCTTCAGCAATCATTTCAAATCCTAATTTAACTCAGAATCCGGGATATTAAGAAGAATCTAAATAGTTTGTTAAGAAAGAGGGTGTTAACGCCCTCTTTTTTTTAATATAAATTTATATATTTAGCCCGTGTTGTGAGCTAAACTTGTTTTACGGGCTTAGTTTTTTATGAAGTTATACTCCGGAATTTTTCTTTCCCTCTTGCTTTTATTGGGAATATCTTCCTGCGAAAAAAAAGATCATCTTTTTGAGAAATTAGATGGCGAAGCTACCGGTGTGCACTTTTCTAACGTCCTGAATAAGAAATCTTCTTTAAATATTTTAAACTATCTATATTATTATAATGGCAGTGGTTTGGCCGTAGGCGATTATAACGGCGATGGAAATATAGATATCTATTTTACGGCTAACGAGGCTCCCGATAAACTTTATCTCAACAAAGGCAATTTTAAGTTTCAGGATGTTTCTATAAGATCTGGAATTAAAAATCCCGATGCCTGGACCACTGGTATTACTAATGTTGATATCAATAATGATGGTTTACTGGACCTGTATATCTGCAAAGTTTCGGGTGTTGAAAATATTAAAGCTCATAATCTGTTGTTGATCAACCAGGGAAATGACGCTGAAGGAATTCCGGTTTTTAAAGAAAGTTCTTCTGAATATGGTCTTGATTTTTCTGGTTTTTCCACGCAGGCAGTGTTTTTAGATTATGATCGCGATGGTGACCTGGATATGTACCTTTTAAACCATTCCACTCATCCTAACCTCAATTATGGGAGAGGCTCCAAGAGGAATACTGTTGATGAAAAATCCGGAGATCGGTTTTATGAAAATATTCATGGAAAATTTGTCGATGTTTCTTCCGCTACTGGAATTCACCAGGGAGTAATCGGGTATGGACTTGGCATATCGGTTGGGGATCTCAATGCCGATGATTATCCTGATATTTATGTAGGGAACGATTTTTTTGAAAACGATTACCTGTATATTAATCAGAAAAATAAGACTTTTCTTGATCTTATTTCCACAACTCCTCAAAACCTGGGACATACCACCCATTTTTCTATGGGTAATGATATTGCAGATGTAAATAACGACGGTCTGGCTGATATTGTTTCCCTTGATATGTTGCCTGAAGATCTCCAAACCTATAAGACCTCCGGCCTTGAATATCCTTTTCAAACATATGCGAATTACCTGAAAAAAGGATTTTCTCCTCAGTATATGCAAAATACTCTGCATCTAAATAACGGTAACCTTCACTTTTCAGAAACAGCTTTTCTTAGCGGAATTGCGGCTTCTGAATGGTCATGGGGAGCCCTTCTTGCCGATTTTGATAATGATACCAATAAAGATCTTTTCATTACCAACGGGATTAAAGGAGCCACCAATAATATGGATTTCATCAAGTATATTTCTAATGAGAAAATTCAGAAAAAAATAAGTCAGGGTGGGAATGCTGATTTTGAAGATCTAATTAAAGACCTCCCGGAAAAAAAAGTGCCCAATTATATTTTTCAAAATAACGGCGATAATACTTTTTCTGATAAAAGCAGGGAATGGCTAGATTCGAAAGCCAGTTTTAGCCACGGACTTGCTTATGCCGATTTTGATAATGACGGGGATCTTGACCTTGTGGTTAACAATATGGATGACGAAGCGGGGATTTTCAAGAATAATTCTGAAAAATTAAAAAAATCCAATCACTACCTTGATCTTAATTTTGTGGGCGACTCACTAAATTTGCTTGGAATTGGAGCCAGGGTTAAAGTGTTTCTGAATGATAAATTCCAGGTTCAGGAACATTATTTGAGCCGCGGGTATCTTTCTTCGGCTGCTCCCGGGATGCATTTTGGCCTTGGAACCCATACTTCAGCAGACTCTGTTGAGATAGTCTGGCCCGGCGGAAAGATTCAAAGGCTTTATAAAATTCCCGCTGATCAGAAAATAACTTTGGATATAAAAAATGCTGACCTGCGCGGGACCAATGTTATCGGAGAACCAGTTCCTATTCTCCAAAAAATTGATTCTGTTCTGGCATTTCGGCACGTGGAGCAGTCAACGCTGGAATTTAATCGGGATATTTTGATTCCTTTTGCTTACACTAATTTAAGTCCTCGTATAGCCGTGGCAGATATTAACAATGACGGGCTTGATGATCTTATTGCAGGAGGCGGAAAATCCCAACCTGCAAGTCTCTGGTTTCAAAATAAGGAGGGGAAATTTGCCAAATCCCACAGTCCGGTTTTTGAAAAAAATGCGATTTCTGAAGATACCGATGAAGTTTTCTTTGATGCCGATGGCGATGGCGATCAGGATCTTATAATCGTGAGTGGTGGAAATGAATTTAGATCAGGGGAAGCTCTTCAGCCTCGATTTTACAGAAATAACCAGGGAAGTTTTTCCCTGGAAGAAGTTGTTTTTAAAGGGATTTCCATGAATGCTTCGCGAATTTCCATTGTCGATCTTGAGAATGATGGTGATATGGATATTTGTATTTCTGCAAATGTAGTTCCGCAGGAATATGGAAAAACTCCGCGCCAATTTCTTTTCAAAAACGATGGAAACGGGAATTTTACCGATATCACCAAAGATTTTGCCCCGGGATTTTTGAATGTTGGGATGGTGCAGGATATAGTTTGGGCAGATCTTGATAAGAACGGTTATAAGGATGCCATAATCGTCGGACACTGGATGCCTTTAAAGATCTTCCTTAATAATGGAAAAAATCTTCATGAAGCACAAACCGGTCTTCGAAAATCAAATGGGTGGTGGAATTCTGTTAAGGTAGCCGATTTTGATAAGGATGGCGACCTCGATATCGTTGCTGGAAACTGGGGGTTAAACTCGAGATTATCGGCTTCAGAAGACCAGCCCGTTAAACTTTACCTCAATGATTTTGATGGGAATGGTTCTACAGATCCGGTAATGACCTATTATTATCAAAATACTGAAACGGCTTTTTCGTCAAAAGACGAATTAGACAAACAAATGCCTTTCCTTAAAAAGAAATTTCCTAATTATGCCGATTATTCCAAGGCATCTTTTGAAGATGTTTTTCCGGCAGATAAAATTTATAAATCTACAAAGAAGCAGGTTTATGAGCTTGCAACCTGTTATTTCGAGAATACCGGAAAAAACTATTTTGTGAAGCATAAACTTCCTTTTGAAGCTCAGGTTTCAACAGTTTTTGCAATTCAGAATTACGATTTTAACGGGGACGGATTTGAGGATATTTTGCTGGTGGGAAATAATTATGAGATCAGTACCCAGTTGGGAAGACTTGATGCCTCTCACGGAACACTTCTGTTAAACGATAAAAATGGTTTTTTTGAGGTTTCCAGCACAAAATTGCCTGATATTTCGGGCCCTGCCAGGGATATAAAAAAAATCAGGATTGGAAATAAAGACTGTTTCATAATAAGTATGAATAATAATGAACCAATTGTATTGAGAAGTAACAAATAAACTATGACAAAGAAATTTTTTCCAATATTTTCGCTTGCTACCTTGATGGTTTTATTTTCCTGTAAATCAGATGAAGAAAATAAATCTGCCGCGGTTGAAAAAGTGAATAAGAATACCCTTTATTCTCTTATGCCTTCTTCAGAAACAGGCGTCACCTTTGTTAATGAAGTAAAGAACCGTCCCGATTTTAATATTTTTAAATACAGGAATTTCTATAATGGCGGAGGGGTTGCCATTGGGGATATCAACAATGATGGTCTGCCAGATATTTACCTTTCCGGAAATATGAAGCCTAATAAACTTTATCTTAATAAAGGTAATTTCAAATTTGAAGATATTTCGAAATCAGCCGGAGTGGAAGGCAATAAACCCTGGTCTACGGGAGTGAATATGGTTGATATCAACCAGGATGGACTACTGGATATTTATGTGAGTAACGCCGGGAATATGGAAGGCAACAACCATGACAATGATCTCTATATCAATAATGGCGATCTTACCTTTACCGAAAAAGCAAAAGAATACAATCTCGCTGAAACAGGTTTTAGTACCCATGCCTCCTTTTTTGATTACGATAAAGACGGCGATCTTGATGCCTATATCCTTAATAACAGTAATATTCCGGTTACCAGTCTGGGCTATGCGGAACAGAGAAATGTAAGGGCCCAGGACTGGGAAGGGGTTCCTAAAATTTTCAGGGGTGTGGGTGATATGCTTATGCGAAACGATAACGGAAAATTTGTTGATGTTAGCGAAGAAGCGGGAATTTACGGAAGTTTAATAGGCTTTGGACTGGGCGTGATGGTGAGCGATTTCAATAATGACCTGTATCCTGATATATACGTTTCAAACGATTTTTACGAACGTGATTATTTGTACATAAATAACCAGGATGGAACTTTTACCGAAGATATCGAAAACTGGACCTCTCATCTTTGCCTTTCAGCTATGGGAATCGATTTTGCCGATATCAATAATGATGGTTATAACGATATTTTTATCACTGACATGCTTCCAGATTCTGAAGAACGTACCAAATCGGTCATGGAATTTGAAGGCTACAATGTTTTCAAATTAAAACAGAGCAAAGATTTCTTTCAGCAATACATTCACAATACACTGCAGCTTAATAATGGTAATAATACATTTTCTGAAATAGCCCATTTTAGCGGTGTCGAAAGCACCGACTGGAGCTGGGCAGGGCTCATGTTTGATATGGATAACGATGGGAACCGCGATATTTTTGTAACCAACGGAATCAATCATGATCTTACGGATCTTGATTTTGTACAGTTCTTTGCCAATGAGATCATTCAAAAAATGGCTCTTACAGGTAAAAAGGAAGCCATTGATTCCATTATCAATAAAATGCCGGTTACTCCACTCCCCAATTATGCTTTTATGAATACCGGGGACCTGAAATTTAAAAATATGGCCAGTGAATGGGGACTTGGTATTCCAAGTCTTTCTAATGGCTGCGCTTACGGTGACCTTGATAACGATGGTGATCTTGACCTGGTGGTGAACAATGTGAATATGGAATCTTTTGTGTATCGCAACAATACCGAAAAACTGAAAGATCGAAATTATCTCAAAATAAAACTTGAAGGAGATGAGAAAAATAAATTTGCCATTGGCAGCAGCGTGCGTTTATATCATGACGGACAGGTAATTCTTCAGGAAGAAAATCCTTCCAGGGGCTTCCAGTCTTCGATGGATTACACTATGAATATTGGCCTTGGAAAAACCAAAAATATTGACAGCCTTCGTATTATCTGGCCAGACGATTTTACGCAATTACTAACCAATGTGGAGCCTAATCAAACGCTCCTGCTTAAGCGGGCAGACGCTACCGAAAAATATAAGATCCCTGCTGCCGAAAAGCCAAAACAGTTGCTCACAGAACTGCCCAATACTACTTTTGATACCCATCATGAAAATAACTATACCGATTTTGATTACGAGGGAATGATCTCTAAGCAGCTTTCTCAGGAAGGACCTGCACTTGCCGTAGGCGATATTAATGGGGATGGGAATGACGATATCTTTGTTGGGGGCGCAAAAGAGCAGCCAGGAGTTATTTATATAGGTGCAGGAAATGGAAAACTTCGAAAAACTACTCAGCCGGCTTTGGTGACAGATTATTTATTTGAAGATACTGCTGCCGAACTTTTTGATGCCGATGGGGATGGTGACCTGGACCTGATGGTCGGTTCTGGCGGAAATGAAATTGGAGAACAGCAAAATTATCGTCCGCGTTTGTATCTAAATGATGGAAAAGGAAAATTTACTCCTTCAACTGAAATAATTCCATCTGTAAACCAAAATGTCTCTGTGATCGCGCCTTTTGATTTCGATAATGATGGTGATATTGATGTTTTCGTAGGCTCCAGGAGTGTACCGGTGAATTATGGCGTGGATCCTCAGCATTTGTTCCTCGAGAATCGCGGTGGCGGTAAATTTGTAAATGCTACCGAACGCATTGCTTTCGATACCAAATATGCCGGGATGATCACCAGTGCGATCTGGGAAGATATTGATGGAGATAAAATCAAGGATCTGGTAACGGTTTCCGACTGGGGTGCACCCATGATTTTCAAAAATTCAGGTAAAAGGCTTTCAAATTATAAAACCAATTTGAGCAATTATACCGGCTGGTGGAACACCGTTGCAGCTGCCGATCTTGATAATGATGGTGACCAGGATCTGATTATTGGCAATAATGGCACTAATATCGCCTATGAAACTTCTAAAGAAAATCCCATGCGAATGTGGATCAATGATTTTGACAATAACGGAACGATAGAACAGATAGTAACCAAGCAGAAGGATGGAAAAGATTATCCCTTACACATGAAAAAGGAAATGATCGGACAGCTAAGTTTTCTGAAAAAGCAAAATTTGAAGGCTTCAGATTATGCAAAAAGAACCATTCAGGAATTGATGCCTAAAGACAAGCTCCAAAATGGTATTATGAAAGAAGCGATCATCTCGGCAACCGTGATCGCCGTAAACAATGGGGATGGCAGTTTTGAAGTTAAGGAACTTCCCGGCAGGGTTCAATTTTCCTGCGTTTGCGGAATTTCCTGTTCCGATATTAATAATGACGGGAATCTGGATCTGCTTATGGCCGGCAACAATTTTGAATTCAAACCTCAGTTTTCACGCCTGGATGCAAGTTTTGGGAATGTTCTTTTAGGAGATGGTAAACTGAATTTTGAATGGCAGGATTATAATAAAAGCGGATTTGCAATAAAAGATGAAGTTAAGTATCTGAAAAGATTTAAAGACAGCAAAGGGAGGACTTTTATCATAGCGGCAGTTAACAATGAAAAACCAAGAATTTTTGAAATTACCAATTAATAAAATAACGATCCTATTATTGGGACTGGTCATTACTGCCTGTAGCAATAAGGAAAAAAAGTTTTTTTCAAATCCTTCAGCTAAAGACTCGGGCCTTGATTTTACCAATACCCTTACCGAAACCAGGGATCAGAATATCCTGGACTACCTGTATTTCTATAACGGTGGGGGAGTAGCCATTGGAGATATTAATAATGATGGCCTTGTTGATGTTTATTTTACAGGAAATCAGGTGAAAAATCAGCTTTATTTGAATAAAGGAAACCTGAAATTTGAAAATATTACCGAAAAAGCAGGTGCTGCCGGAAACAGTACCTGGAATACGGGCTGCACAATGGCCGATGTCAATGGAGATGGACTTCTGGATATTTACGTTTCAGCGGTCGTGGGAATAAACGGCTTTATCGGGCATAATGAGCTCTATATCAATAATGGAGACCTCACTTTTACCGAAAGCTCAGAAGAATATGGTCTTGACCTTGAAAATTACTCTTCTCAGGCCGCCTTTTTTGATGCCGATAATGATGGAGATCTGGATGTCTATATTCTGAATCATGCGGTACATACCAATGAGTCTTTTGGACCCGCTGATATCAGAAATCATCGTGTGAATGAAAGCGGCGATAAACTCTTTCTAAATGAAAATGGAAAGTTTGTAGATGTTAGTGAAAAAGCTGGTATTTACGGAGGTGCGAACAGCTACGGCCTTGGCATAAGTACCGCCGATTTCAATAATGATGGATTTACAGATATTTATGTAGGCAATGATTTCCATGAAGACGATTATTATTATCTGAATAATGGTGACGGGACTTTTTCTGAGCAATTAAAGTCGAAATTTGGGCATATTTCGCGTTTTTCCATGGGAAATGATGCTGCAGACATCAATAATGACGGATTTGTTGATCTAATTACCCTGGATATGCTTCCGGAAGATGAAAAAGTGTTAAAAGCTTCTGCCGGAGAAGACAATGTTAATTTGCACAATTTCCGGATCAATAAGCTGGGTTATCATCCGCAGTACAGTCGAAATATGTTGCAGATGAACCAGGGCGGTGAATTTTTTGCTGAAACAGCTTTAATGAGTGGAGTAGCGGCTACCGACTGGAGCTGGGGTGCACTTTTCGCCGATTTTGATGAAGACGGTCAGCAGGATCTGTTCATTTCTAACGGAATTCCGAAGCGGCCGAATGACCTTGACTATGTGAAATTCACTTCTAATGAGCAAATTCAGCAGAAACTCGATCAAACCACTCTGGTAGATAAAAAGGCGATTGACCTGATGCCTTCGGGAGCGGTGACAAATTATGTTTTCAAAGGTGGTAAACAGGGGGAGTTCGAAAATATGTCAAAGCACTGGATTTCTAATGATTCCATTATCTCTACCGGGGTAGCTTATGCCGATCTTGATAATGACGGTGATATTGACATCATCACTAACAACATCAATAAACCGGCGTCCATTTACCTAAATGATTATGCCGAAGGTGATTTCCTAAAATTGAAACTTTCAACATCTACAAAGAATACCCGCGCCATTGGTTCTAAGGCTATCCTCTATACCAGTGAGGGCAGGCAATATCGGCAGCTCTATGCTACAAAGGCGTATCAAAGTTCTTCAGAGCCCACACTGTTCTTTGGGATTAAAAAGGCTGTAAAGATAGATTCTTTGAGTATTATCTGGCCAGATCAGCGCTTGCAAACCCTTGTGAATGTAAAACGTAATTCAACTTTAGAACTGAGCCCCAAGCCTGGAGATAAAAAAGTAGATATCCATAAGTTGTTTTATGAAGATCAACCAAGGTGGTTCACACCGGTTTCCAGCGATCATGGCCTGGACTTTAAGCATGAGGAAAATCTTTTTAACGATTTTGACCTTCAGAAATTAATTCCTCACATGCTTTCAGATTATGGGCCAGCCGTAGTGGTTAGCGATTTAAATAATGATGGTAATGAAGATGTGGCTTTTGGATCTTCAAGATATCATCCTTCTAAGATTTACCTTCAGAACAAGGATGGTTTTCATGATGATCTCCAAATTGATGAAATAAGGAATGATTCCCTCGCTGAAGATGTAAATATGCTTGTGGAAGATTTCAATGCTGATAATTATAAAGATATACTTATTGTTTCGGGAGGGGGCGAATCTGTTGGCAAGAGCGAATGGCTTTTAAACCGTCTCTATTTTGGTTCGGCTGAAGGAAAATTCACAAAAGATTCTTTATTTCCCAAAATATACAATAACGCTTCTGTTGCCAGGGCTGCAGATTATGATAATGACGGGGACCTTGATATTTTTATCGGCTCCAATGCCAGCAATTATGACTATGGGGCCATTCCTTCCTCTTACCTTCTAAAAAATGATAATGGCCATTTTTCTGTAGTTAAAAATAATGGACTTTTCGACGATCTGGGAATGGTGAATGATGCTATTTGGGAAGATTTTGACGGCGATGGTGATCAGGATCTTATCGTGGTTGGAGAGTGGATGTCTCCCATTTTTCTAAAAAATGACAAAGGTAATTTCAGTAAAGCCCAGGGAATTCTTGAAGATGAAAACCTTAACGGTCTTTGGCAAAAGATCTTGGCTTTTGATATAGATGGCGATGGTGATAAAGACTTTTTATTAGGCAATTGGGGATTGAATACCAAACTCCAGGCTTCTGCTGATCATCCATTATTAATGTATTATAAAGATTTTGACGATAATGGGCTCAGTGAAACTTTAATTGCTTCTGCTAAAAATGGCAAGTATTATCTTATAAATGGTATGGATGAGCTTGCATCACAGCTTAGTCAGTTAATCAGAAAGCGGTTTAATACCTATAAAGAATTTGCGGGGAAATCTGTAGACCACGTGTTTACAAAAGAAGAGCTGGAAAGTGCCAAACTTCTTAAAGTGCATACCATGGCTTCGGGTTACCTGGAAAATAACAATGGGCACTTTAGCTTTAAACCCTTTGATCATCAGCTGCAGGTAGCACCTTTGCGTGCAATGTTGGCTTATGATTTTAATAAAGACGGAAAAAAGGAAGTCTTGCTTGGAGGTAACTACTTTGGAATCACCCCTTACCATGGGAAATTCGATTCTTTTGGTGGTGCGTTACTTATAAATTCATATAAAATTCTTAATTCCAGCCAGATAGGTTTAAATTTGTCGCAAAAATCGGTTAAAGATTTATCGGTTCTGCATATTTCCGAAGACCCCTATTTACTGGTTACTATTAACGATTCAAAGATTGAGTTATATAAAATTAATTACTGATATGAAAAGGATTGTAATACTTGCTGTTTTTAGTGCTTTTTTGATTTCCTGCAACCAGGGAAACAAAGAGATAACAGTAACTGCAGATGATTATCACTATGCTAATGATAATGTGAGTAAAACCATGGTGCACGACATTTTTTCGCCACCTGTGGCCAGCAGGGTATATGCTTATACCAACATCGCTGCCTATGAGGTGATGGCCCAGTTTGATAAAAATTATAAAAGCCTTGTGGGTCAGGTTCATGGCCTAAGTCCAGTACCAAAACCAGATTCTGATAAGATCAATCCCGATATTGCAGCGATTGTTGCTTTTTATGATATAGGGACCGAGCTGGTTTTTTCTGAAGATATTTTAAAAAGTAAGCGGGACAGCCTTTTTATTAAATGGAAAGAAATGGATGAGGAAACCTTCAATATCTCTGAAAAATATGGATTGAAGGTGGCATCACATATAAAAGACTGGATGGCTAAAGATAATTATGCCGAAACCAGAACGATGCCTAAATTCTCAGTTCATACTGAAGATGAAGGACGCTGGCAGCCTACACCTCCTTCGTATATGGACGGTATTGAACCTCACTGGATGAAAATCCGACCTTTTGTGATTAAAACCTGTGATCAGTTCAAACCCGCACCACCGCCAACTTTTTCTATGCAGGAGGGAACCAAATTCCACAATGAACTGATGGAGGTTTATAATATTAAAGAAGAAATAGATTCAGTTGGCGATGATGATGAACGAATGGATATTGCCAAATTCTGGGATTGTAATCCTTACGTGTCCATCAACCGCGGTCATCTTATGTTTGCTACTAAAAAGATCACACCGGGGGGTCATTGGATTGGCATCACCAAAATCGCCTGTAAAAAGGCCAATGCCGATCTTGACAAATCCATTTCAGCATATACTCAAACCGCTATTGCGATAGCCGATGGTTTTATTAGCTGTTGGGATGAAAAATACCGAAGTAACCTGGTTAGACCGGAGACTCTTATCAATAAATATATAGATGAAAACTGGACGCCGGTATTACAAACTCCTCCTTTTCCAGAATATACCAGTGGACATTCGGTGGTTTCGGGAGCTGCCGCTATTTCACTAACCGATATTTTTGGAGATGATTTCGCATTTGATGACGATACTGAAATGGATTATGGGCTGCCTATAAGAAGCTATAATTCTTTTAATGAAGCATCGGCTGAAGCTGCTAATAGTCGTTTATATGGAGGGATCCATTATAGATCGGCTATCGAGGTTGGACTTGTTCAGGGCCGCCAACTTGGCAATTATGTGATTAATAATCTTCAATTGACTAATACTGATCAGGATCAGGTAGCATCTAAATAATTTATGAAGAAATTGCTTTTTTTTCTGCTTTTTTTAGCAGCCGGAGGATTATTATGGTTCCTCTTTTTAAAGAAATATGATTATGAATTCAGGATGGATGCTAAATATGGCCCCGGCTCGGTTTACCGGGAGATTTTTGAATGGGAAGAGTTTATAAAACAGAATTCGGGAGAAATAAAGATAAAAGATACTATACCTTACCGGCAGCTTGTTCAGGAATTTAATTCGGGAACACCTGAACAGCTCGATTTATTGTGGGAATTTGAAAAGGAAAATGACTCAGTAACCGGGATCACCGTAAATGTCAGAGTTCCTAATGACAGGTTGAAAAATCGCCTCGCAATTTTAAATCCATTTAAAAAGAGCGAACTAGTAGACAGTCTTAAAAATAAATTGCTGGATTTTAAGCGTCAGTTAAATAAAAAACAAGAAGCTTATCGTATTCATATCTCCGATTCTATTGTGAAATCTCCGGCAATGGACTGCATTTGCCACTCCTCCAAAAACATTAGCTTAAATGGAAAGGCCTGGGAAATGCTACAAACCATTGAGTTTTTACAAGATTATGTTATGGCCAATGATTTGGATTTAAGTGGAAGTCCTTTTGTTAAAGTTACGCGCTGGGACAGAGAAAAAGATTTAATGGATTTTGATTTTTGTTTTCCCGTAAATCTCGTGCAAAGCCTTCGCGAAACAAAAGACGTGCAATTCAAAACTTATTCTTCATCTTCTTCCTTAAAAGCTGTATTTAACGGAAATTATCGTAGTTCTTATCTTGCATGGTTCGATTTATTGGAGAAAGCCGAAGAAAGAGATCTGAAATATTCTGCTCTTCCCCTCGAAATTTTTCATGACAACCCCCAGTCGGGAACTGATGCTATTACCTGGAAAGCCGATATTTATCTTCCGGTTCTTCCGCAGGGAAATCCTTAATTTGGTTTAGGAACGGCTATTTTTAATTTTTGAGGAAGTATCCTTATTTGCACATCGGTTACTTTTCCAAGGTATTCACCGTCTGCCTGAAAGGCCTCGGGTTTGCGACATTTAATACGGGCACTTTTAACAGGGAGTATCTCGACCACTGAAGGGTCAAGATCTACTTCGTTTCGAAGGGTTTTTATGATTTCCATAAAATTGAGCCTTTTGAAGATCAGAATTTCAAAAACCCCGTCATCTGGCTTTCCTTTTGGATTCACATTGGCTCCCGTACCATATTTGTTCGCATTGGCAATACCCAGTAAAACCGCTTTTTCTTCGCGCTTAAAATCTTCTGTTTCAATAGTAAAATGAAAAGGAAATTCGCTTTGGATGAGTGTGGGAAGGGATTGAAGTAAATAGCCAAACTTCCCGCGAATAGAAGAATCTTCGTAATTTCTGATCAGTTCAGCGTTTATACCAAGATCGCTCATGTGTAAGCAAATGATCTCGTTAAGGCACAGAACATCCATATTGATATAATGACCTCCAAGAGCTATATCAATTTGCTTGTCAAGCTGTTTGGGGATATTTAAATTCACAGCCAGCCCATTCGCCGATCCGGCAGGAATTATTCCCATACTTACATCAAGCTCCTTTATCGCGTCGGCAACCAAATTGATAGTTCCATCACCACCACCAACCAGAAGATGGTCAATTTTTTTATCGCCAATGAGATTTTTGATATCCTGTATATCTTCCTTGCCCGAAGTTGTATACAAGTGAAAACCGACCGATAATTTTTGTAGCCTTTCGCGGACTTTTTCAATGATTTCTTTTTTGGAAATTCCTCCCGAAATGGGATTTACAACCAATAAAACTTCCTTAAAATTTACCATATAAGCAGAATGTTCTGCCTAAAATTAATTAATTTGTAAGGAAAGGCTTTGTAAAAAAAACACAATATTTTGAAACTTGACCTAAAGTTGTACCGTGGTTATGTTAACCATGAGGAACTTATCGTTTTTGGACATCTTTTTAAATCCTGGGCGCCTGATAAATACAGCCTCGAAAAGAAAGGTATAAAACATGCTTATTCCATTTTGCACAAATTCAGGATTAAACCTCTATATAATGTTAAGATCAGGCTTAGGTTTAAAGATATTGATGTCACCACCAAAACCTGGGAAGATGGATATTTCCGTTTTAGTATTCCTTTTCATCAGGAACTGGATCCCGGCTGGCACAGTTACGAGGTAACCTGTGATCTTCACGATTTCGGAATAATTGAAAAAGGGGAACTTCTCAAACCATATCCCAGCAAAATGGGAGTGATTTCAGATATTGATGATACTTTTTTAATTTCCCATAGCAATACATTTTTTAAGAAACTATATGTCATGCTTTCCAAAAACATCAATAAGAGAAAGATCTTTGATGATGTTGTAAAGCATTACCAGAGGCTTAGCCTTGCCGGCCAGGATAGTGAAAAAGCATCTAATTCCTTTTTCTACGTTTCAAGCAGTGAATGGAATTTGTATGATTTTATAGAGGAATTTGCCACTTTGCACGAGCTTCCCAAAGCGGTAATCAAATTGAAAAAAATTAAAACCGGCCTGAGGGATTTTTTACGCTCCGGAAGAGGAAATCATGAGCATAAATTTGTGAAAATTAAAGATATCATCTCCTTTTACCCCAATTTGAAATATGTGCTTTTAGGAGACGATTCACAACATGATCCTTTTATTTATGAAAAGGTAGTAAAAACGTTTCCCCTGAGTGTTCGGGCTATTTATATCAGGCAAACTACCCATCATCAAAAGAAAGTAGTCCAAAAGGTGCTGGCAAATATTGAAAGTATGGGAGTGAGCACCTGTTATTTTAGAAATAGTGAAAAAGCCATCAATCACTCAGAAAGAAAAGGTATTATATAAGAAAAGTCCGTTGAAAATAGGTCAACGGACTTTTAATTTAGGTAGTTAATTTCCTATAGTTTATCACGGTTTGTGAATTCCCTCCTGTCATAAAAAGAATCTTCACGCTCCTGTTCCCGGGTTCTTCGTTTACGGGTAACGTAGGGATCTTCACTTTCAAAATTTCGATCCCTTTCCCAATTGCTATCTTCATCCAGTGTTTGTTCAGGATGTACATCGGTATTTAAATGATGGGTTCTTCGCGGAGGATTGTATTCATTATCTACGGGCTTATCTCTGTCGGATTTATAGGTGAGATTTTCCTTTTCTCTCCTTATTTTTTCATCCATATCAGTAGAAGCGGTACGGCTATCGAATTTCCTTCCCGAGCGCGGTTGTTCTTCCCGCATCTTTTCTTCTTCTTTTCTGCGCAGATCACGGTCTGTCATTTCATGTTTTTGCTCCGTTTCTTCTGGCCATAAAGTTCTGTCCCCACGATTGTAAGATCCCAGCACATGCCTTTCGTAATCCCGTGTAATTTCGGTTCCGGGGCGGTAACGTTTTGTTTCCGCAAAGGTTTCATAATTGATATTTTCAGTATAGACAAATTTTTTGTCACTGTTTATATGAACAAGACCTATGGGAATAATAATATGATTTTCCCCTTTTTCATTGATAAATTCGTGCAGGGAAGGATCATGATGAGGCGAATAGGGGTCATGATTAGCATCGATGATGCTTTCATCCACTTCCACATCAATATAGACAACTTTTTCCTTTTCTTTGTTCACCAGAAGGTTATCTACCTTTCCAATAACACGATTATCGCGGTCTTTAACACTCCATCCTCTTACGTCAGGGTCTTTATGATTGACCTTGTAATCTTTTAGCTCGTCAAGTTTATACAAATGTTTTTCGCGTGTACTCATGATTGTCGATTTTTTTAATTTGTTCTACATCCTTCAGTTGCAGGAAATCCTGCGTGTTGACTGAAGTCACATCTTCCATTTCTTCTGTTTGAATTTCCTCATTGTCATCGTCATCACTTCCGTAAATAAATAGGAAAACGACCACGGCAATGATTACAATTAGAAGTATCCATGGCCAGATTGGCTTTCTTTTTTCTACTCTGATATCGGCCATAATAATTTTTTTTGGTTCCTGACTAAGGTAACCATGACGAATGCTAATTTTTTTTAAGCTTAGTGTAAAGTATTGTTAATTAAGATTATGTGAAGAAAAAAACCTGAAAATGAAGAGGATATTCGGGCCATTTAAAAATTAAACAGTAAAACCAGATGAAGGCCAGTCTTCAAAATTTTATTTTCCGGAAAATAAGATTTGCGAGGTTCCCTCGAATTGGTTTTAAAGAACCAGGAACTAGGATTCTTTAAGGAGATTCTTTAATCGTTGCCAGGCCTTGTTATAAGCAGCACGATTGCCCTTATCTGCTTCAGGAGATTCGCCCATTCTCATAAAGGCATGCCCGGCATCTTTATAAATTTCAAAACTGTATTTCTTTTTAAGAGAATCCATTTGTTCTGCCGTTCTTTCAATTGTTGAATTTACCCTTTCGTCTTCCTCTCCATAATAACCATAAACCGGAGCCTGAATTTTTTTTATTGCAGCACTTTCCTTTGGTGCGGTGCCGTAAAATACATGAACTGAGGAAATTTCAGGATTATGGGTCGCATATCGGAAAGCCTGCGATCCACCCCAGCAGAAACCTACCACAGCGACGTTTGCATTAGAAGCAGGATCATTTTTAAGAAATTCATAGGCTGCATCAAGATCGGCGGTCACCTGTTCAGGGTCAAGATCATAAATCGCCGTCCTGGCAGCATCGGGTGATTCAAAATCGCTGGTTCTTTTTTTGCCTTCAACTGAATTGGAAATAAGATCAGGTGCCATGACCAGATATCCTTCTTCCGCAAGTTTATCGATGAAAAGTCTTGCCCAGTCATTAAGGCCACGGTTTTCATGGATCAGCAGGATCGCCCCGGTGGCATGATTTGTTTGCGGATAAGTAACAAAAGCTTCAAACTCCCGGTCACCATGAGAAAGTTTTACCCACTCATGATGCCTTGGCGAATTTGAAAGTTCTTCAGCTTCGCTTTTTTCTCCGGGTTTTTCATTTTTCTGATCTTTACAGGAAACCAAAGAAAAGAGGATAACCAAAGCTGAAAAAATAAAACCTTTATTACTCATATTTCTTATTATCTAAAAACTCCCGAAGGAAAAGTTACCAGACTTTCATGTCCGTCTTTTCCAACCGTGGCCACCCCGAAGAAATAATTATCGACTACGATTCCTTCAAGAGTAAACCCGGTGACATCACCTACAAAGCGTGAATATTGCCAATGCGGTGCAGTTGTATCCCGCCAGTAAATCTTGTAACCTGCGATATCGCCCTGCACTGGTTCCCATTTAAGTTTTACTGAAGGTTCAACAGCCCCTCCAATTTCCACATTTTCAGGAGCAGGCGGAGCCCAGCCCAGAGCTGCAAGGTTGATAGCATTTACCGCAGTAAGTTTTTTAGCATAATCAAAATTAACGCCTTCAACCACATCACCATATTTTATTCCATTTTCAACACGAACATCCTGATGCTGACGGTTATAATTTTCGTGAGCTTCCATAATACGCACTCCCGCATAGCCCAGGTCATTGAAGGAACGATGATGCCCGCCTCGTCCAAATCGATCGAGACGATAGATCATCATAGGGTTCATCTCTGGCATATAGGTTTCGGTGGTTTTATAAATATAGCGCGCCAGCTGGCGGGATATTCCATCAACTTCGCCTCCATAAAAGCGTCGCATGGTACGCTGTCTTTCTGTTTCGTTAGGAGGGACAGGCTCAGAAAATATCCTGAAACTGCGGTTATCGATTACCCCGTCAACACCTTCGATATTTCCTATCATATCGTTGTTCAGAATTCCAATGATCTCCCAGTTATGCTCTTTTGCATATTCTGCCATTCCTTTTCCTCCGAATAATCCCTGTTCTTCCCCTGAAAGACCCAGATAAACTATGCTGTTCTCGAATTTATAGTTTGAAAGGACCCGTGCTGCTTCAATGGTTCCGGCCATTCCGCTGGCATTATCATTTGCACCCGGAGCATCTGAAGTATAATCTGTAGCGTCACTGGCCCGGGAATCAATATCACCGCTCATAATAATATACCTATTGGGATATTTTGTTCCTTTCTGAATCGCGACCACGTTCACCACCAGCGCTTTTTTTGGAACCCGATCTCCATCCTCTGGAGTCACAAGATTTTTTTGATAAAATACATCAAGGCAGTCATCACAGCCATCCGAAATCTCATCAAATTGTGATTTGATCAAGCGCCTCGCAGCACCTATTCCCCTGGTTTCTGAAATGGTATCGCTAAAGGTGTTCCTTGTTCCAAAGCCGGCAAGTTTTCTCACATCATGTTCAATACGGTCCGCCGAAATTTTTTCGATGATATCATACATTGTTGGATCAGTACATTGGGCAGGGGCCGATTTTGAAATAAAGAGGCTGAAAGCTATTAAAAGGTAAAGGTATTGTAAGTTAATCTTGATCATTAGACAGTTTATTTTAAAAGCTCTAAAGTACTTAAGATTCCTAAAAAAAGAAAAAGAAAAACCCCGGAGATTAACCCGGGGTTTAAAATAATAGAAGGGTAGCCTTTAACTAGCCTTCATCTCGTGTATTTCGGCTTTTGCCTCATTTACTTTTTCTTTTGATTTTGAATTAGTAAAATTAGCTTTTGTTTTTGCTTTCAGAGCTTCCATTTTATGATTTAGCGAATCGCTTAGATCATGAATACTTTTATTGGCACTATTGAAGTAATCGTCTCCTTTTTTCGTAATCGCTTTACGAGTATCTTTTCCCTTTTTTGGTGCATATAAAAGACCCAGAACTGCTCCTGCAACTGCTCCTGAAGCTAATCCTAATAATAATTTTCCTGATTTCATAGTATAATGTTTTATGGTTCGAATTATGTTCCGGTAAAATTAGTCAGAAAACCATCCTAAACCATACATAATCAGTTAATGTATGTTTAAACTTTAGCCGATAAATCCCAATAATTTTAACAGGTTTTATTTACAGGCTCTCCTTGAAGGAATTTAGTAAATCCCTTACTTTCGAAGTGCTTTCGACATAATAGCGCGCGCTGGTTTTTTTTATGCCAACTTTTACCGTATATGAGGTTTCAGGTAGTTCCCTGAACATGTATTCATCTGTCCAATCATCCCCAATGGCGAAAATGAAATCGTAATCCTCACCGACCAGTTTTTTATTACAGGCTTTTCCTTTATTTACACCGCTGCTTTTAATTTCAAGCACTTTGTTGCCTTCCAGTACGCTAAGGCCCCTATTGGAGATGAGTTCCTTTAGTGTATTACTCAGTTCATTTGCCCTGATCTCACCAAGTTCAGGATCGGCTTTTCGGTAATGCCAGGCGAGGGAATAGTTCTTTTCTTCAATAAAGGTACCCGGAGTTCGATCTACAAAATTTTCAATGACCGGTCTTACCGCGTCCATCCATTCACTTTTTACATTTTCTGAAAGTTCCCATTCTCCATCGATCTGTCTTGTCCAGACCCCATGTTCTGAAATTAGTTCAATCGGGATATCCTGCCACCAGCTGCCAAGGGTATTTTTATCTCTTCCGCTAATAAGAACCACATCGGTATTTTCCTGGGAATTGAGGTCCCTTATAAGTTCTTTTAATTCATCATCGGGTTTCGCATTTTCTGGTTTATCGGTGAAATTAACCAGCGTTCCGTCATAATCGATAAACAATATTCGTTTTTTAGATCGTTTAAACTGCTCCATGATCTCTTCAGAGATCTTTTGAGTGATGCGAATTGATTTGAATGCATCCCTGTTTTCCCGGGTAGCATGTAAAGCTTTCATAAAATCATTCGCCCACTTTTCAACACTATAGCGGCGTAATCTTTTTTGAAGCATTTTATTACGTTGTATCTGTTCTTCCTCAGGCATACCAAAGGCCGTACATAAGGCCTGGGCCACCTGTTCAAAATTATTAGGATTGATGATAAGAGCTTCATTCATTTCATGTGCAGCGCCGGCCATTTCACTCAAAATAAGTACCCCTGTATGATTGGTACGTGTTGCAATATATTCCTTGGCGACCAAATTCATCCCATCGCGGATAGGAGTAAGAAGGGCAATTCCGCAGGAGGTATAAAGATCAATTAGATTTTCAAAAGGCATGGAACGGTAGAAATACCAGATAGGCGTCCAGCTTACGGTTGAAAATTTTCCGTTAATCCTTCCCACCAATTCATCTACTTCTCTTTTGAGACGCCGATATTGTGGAACGTTTGACCTGGATGGAACTGCGAGCATCACCAGTCTTACTTTTTCAATAAATTCTGGATATTTATCCAGGAAATATTCAAAAGCGCGAATTCGCAAAGCTATTCCCTTAGTGTAATCAAGCCGATCTATACTCAGAATCAGTTTTGCGTCAGGGGTGGATTCAAGATGATGGTTCAGGCGGCGTTGCAGTTCAGATTGTTGATCTTCGGTATTTTTAAAATGATCGAGGGCAGCCTGTTCAAATTTTTTATAATCTATTCCCATAGGAAAAGAATCTACCTTCACAATCCTGTCAGGCAGGGTAATTTCATTAAAATCCACCTGGTATCGAAGGATACGGCTTACCGAACTTAAAAAATGACGTTCATAGTCATAGGTGTGAAAACCAATAAGATCTGCGCCAAGTACTCCTTCTAGAACTTCGTCCCTCCAGGGAAGCGTTCTAAAAACCTCGTATGATGGAAAAGGAATATGATTAAAGAAACCAATCACGGCTTCAGGAGCTTTTTCCCGCACCATATTTGGCACCAGTAAAAGCTGATAATCATGAACCCATATTACATCACCCTCTTCATAATATTTCAGGATTTCATCGGCATATTTCTGGTTCACCTGTTTATAGAATTTCCAGTAGGTATCATCGGCTTCAGTATATTCCATAAAATAGTGAAAAAGAGGCCAGACGGTACGATTACTAAAACCATAGTAAAAACCATCAATTTCATCAGAAGAAAGATTTACCGCTACACAATTCTCATCTTTTGCTTTTTTCTGTACTTCTCCTTTCAGTTTTTCGGGAATTTCTTCTTCGGTTAAACCAGGCCAGCCTATCCAGACACTGTCGCCATCTTTGTGAAAGGATTTCAGCCCAGTAGCCAATCCTCCAACACTTGGAGTAACCTCCAAATGGTCATTTTCAATAGAAATTTGTAGTGGTAATCGGTTGGAAATAATAATAGTTTTGCTCATAATTGTAGTAAATGCTGTTGTGGCGAACTCTTTTTTATTAAATTTCCGAAATTCATTTCACATAGCCATTCATTTAAAAGACTTTTAAGATATATGACTAATTTGGATTATGGTATCATCAGTAATTGTAGAAGCGCCGCCCTCGTTTCAAAATACGGATCTATTGACTGGTGCTGTATGCCTCAATATGATTCTTCGGCCATCTTTGCCAAACTTCTTGATGACGAAATTGGGGGCAGTTTTGAAATTAAGATCAGCGAAGACTATGATATAAAACAGGAATATCTGTGGGAAACGAATATTTTAAGTACGGTTTTTGACAATGGGACTGATTCCTTTCAGCTAATCGATTTTATGCCGCGCTATCCCAGAGAAGATGGTTCTTATTATGCCCCGCCCGATATCATAAGGTTTTTCAGATTAATTAAGGGAAAACCAAAATTCACCATTATCTACGACCCTAAACTGGAATATGCCAGGGAAAAAACCTATAATGAATATAAAGGGGACTACATTAAAAGTTTCACGCGCGAAGGGAAGTATGACTCGCTGTTTTTTTATTCCAGTTTTCATCTGAAGGATATTATTGACAGAAAAGAAGTTGAACTTACCGGAAATGCTTATTGTCTCGTTGGTTATCACGAAAAACTGGTAGAACAGAGCCTTGACAGATGTTATCTGAAATATCAGCGAACCAAGGTCTACTGGATGAACTGGAGCGATAAAACTACCCGCTACACCCATTATGGCAATGAGATCATGCGCAGTGCCCTTGTTTTAAAAGCCTTAAGTTATAAAAAAACAGGTGCGGTTCTTGCAGCGGCTACTACTTCATTGCCTGAAACATTAGGGGAGGAGCGCAACTGGGATTACCGTTTTTGCTGGATCAGGGATGCTTCTATGGTGATCAAAGTGATGGCGGGACTTGGCCATACCAAATCGGCAAAAGATTTTCTGCGCTTCATTATAGATATTATTCCCGATAAGGATGAAAAGATCCAGATCATGTACGGAATAAATAAGGAAAAGGAACTTACGGAACATATTCTTAGCCACTTAAAAGGATACCAAAATTCCAGGCCTGTCCGAACAGGTAATGCAGCTTATATCCAGAAGCAAAATGATATTTACGGAATTTTGATGGAAGTTATTTATCAACAATTCCTCATGTTCGAGACTTCTTTGGAAAATTCGGAACATCTATGGACTATTGTTCGCGGGATAGTTATGATTGTGGAAGAAAACTGGCAAAAACCAGATAAAGGTATCTGGGAGCTCCGTACTGATGAACGACATTTTGTGTTTTCTAAACTTTTATGCTGGGTCGCTATGGATCGAGCCATTAAAATAGGGGAGGTGTTGCGTATGGGAATCAATGACACTAAATGGAAAGCCGTACGTGAAGCGATTTACCGGGATATCTATGATAATGGCTGGAATGAGGAAAAACAGGCCTACACGCAGTATTATGGATCAAACGATCTCGATGCTTCTACCTTGCTGATGCAAACCTACGGATTTATTGAAGCAGATGATCCCAGGTTTGTTAGTACAGTGAAAGCAACTGAAAGGGAACTTTGCGAAGACGGCCTGATGTATCGTTATAAAAATCATGACGATTTTGGAAGACCTACTTCCTCTTTTACAATTTGCACTTTTTGGCTGATAGACAGCTTATATAAAATAGGAGAAAGAGAAAGAGCCAAAGAAATGTTTGAGAGACTGCTCTCCTATAGTAACCATTTGGGGCTTTTTAGTGAAGACATCGATTTTAAAACAAAAAGACTGCTGGGGAATTTCCCCCAAGCTTACTCTCATCTTGCCTTAATAGAAACGGCTGCTAATTTTAGTAAAGGAATCGCTACAGACACCATGCTGATGCAGGATTGATGATTTTATTCTTTTTTCTCCAGTGAAACCCTGGTTTTGGGTAAGGATTCCGGAAAATTCTCCTGGATAAAAACCAGAAGTTTCTCTCTTAAATATACACGCAGATCCCAGGCTGTGGGTGAATCCTTCGCGCTAACCAAAACACGTATTTCTACTGTTTTTTCGGTGGTATTGGTTACCTGCATCACATTCACGGCACCGTCCCAAAGATCGGTTGCTTCCAATAACCTGGTTTGTTCTTTTCTTATCTCATCAAAAGGAATCCGATAATCAACATAGATATAAACAGTTCCGAGAATATCGGCTGAAGTGCGCGTCCAGTTCTGGAAAGTCTTTTCGATAAAATAGGTGGTAGGAACTACCAGGCGGCGTTTATCCCATATTCGCACCACAACATAAGTGAGATTGATCTCCTCAATCCAACCCCATTCTCCTTCCACGATCACCACATCATCAAGCCGGATGGGTTGCGTAATAGCAATCTGGATCCCGGCCAGAAGGGTGGCAATAGCTTTCTGTGCGGCAAGTCCGATAATGATCCCTGCGATTCCGGCAGAAGTAAGCACACTCACACCAATAGACCTGATATTGTCAAAACTCATCAGGGAGATGCCCAAAGCAAGTACCACAATGATAAAAATGATGATATTTTCCAGGATGGTGTACTGCGTATACACTTTCCGGGCTTTTAAATTATTTGCTGTATCAACATCATATTTCCGGAGCATCTGATTTTTAAAAACCTTAAACGAAAAGATGAGAAACCAGGAGATACTAACCACAATACCAATTACGCTCAGATGTCCAACAACTTCTTTCGTGGTTTTAAAAATAAAAATATCGCCTATCACTGCTACCTGCGCAATTAGCGAAGCCAGGAAAATTAGAAGTGGAATTTTGATCCGATGGGCGAAATTCACCGGCAAAATATTTCGTGGATCTTTTCCTACTCGTTTTAAAATATAGAAAACAATAAAAAAAGTTACGACCAGAACGCCGGCTCCTATTAAAATATAATTTGTTACATTTTTCTCCAGTTGCAGATCCAAAATAAGCTACTTTTCCTTAAAGCTACTAAAATTGAGGCTTTTCAGACCTAAATCAACCGATATTTAAGGAATTTTAACCGAAAAGGATTTCGCGAAGGGAACTTTTATTGCAGAAATGGTTTAAATTTCGACTAAAATTAGGCTTGGTATTATGAGAAAATATATTTTGATTGAAGTTTTTCTTCTTTGGATCACTGTATCCTGTAATTCTCATAAGAAAATAATAAAAGAAGGTGCCATGCCGGTATTGATTTCTGAAGAATTTGATTTTACGGAAGGGCCGGCATCTGATGCAAAAGGGAATGTCTATTTTACCGATCAGCCGAATAATCAGATTTTAAAATGGTCTGCAGAAACCGGAAATATTTCTGTTTATATGGAAAATGCCGGTCGCGCCAATGGTTTGTATATTGATAGGAACGGAAATCTTCTTGCCGCCGCTGATGAGAAATCAGAATTATGGCAAATCGATCCTGATAAAAACGTGAAAGTCCTTGTTGATAATTTTCAGAATAAAAGACTTAACGGTCCAAACGACCTTTGGGTTGATTCCAGGGGAGGAATTTATTTTACCGATCCTTATTATCAGCGGGAATACTGGAAAAGGCAGAAGCCGGATATCGATCAGCAACGGGTTTACTATCTAACTCCGGATAAGAAGGAGGTAAAGATTGTTGCTGATGACCTGGTTAAGCCCAACGGGATTATTGGCTCCTGGCAGTATGGTGTCTTATATATTTCAGATATAGGAGCCGGGAAGACCTATTCTTATAAGATATCTGAAGATGGAAATCTTATCGACAAAAAACTATTTGCCCAAATGGGTTCTGACGGAATGACCATGGATCGTAAAGGCAATGTTTACCTTACCGGTGACGGCGTTACAGTTTTCAATAAAGAAGGAAAAAAGATAACATATATTCCTATAGATCGCGATTGGACCGCCAATGTGACTTTTGGAGGAAAAGATCACGACAAATTATTCATTACTGCTTCTGAAGTGGTTTATATTCTTGATATGAATGTAAAGGGTAATCGGTGGAATTAAAAAGCCCGAGAATCTTTGCTGGTCAGGCTGAATTTGAATTCAGGATGACGCAGGAGAAATTCTCAGGCTCTTTCTCAGTAAAACAGGATGTTCCTTAGAAACAATATTTATTTTCTGAAGTCAGTTTTTCTGCAATGGAATTACGAAGTTCCACCACATTAGGCTGATTCTGATATTTTGTAAAACGCTTCAGTCCCATAAGCATCATGCGCTGTTCGTCGCCTTCCGCAAAGGAAACAATCCCTTCTTTGGCTTTTATGGTAACAGTATCAACGGCATTGTAAAGATATAATTGAGCCATCTTTATTTGATATTTTTGATTTTCAATACCATATCTATTCGCGTTCTTTTCAGCTCTGAGAATAGCCGATTCGGCCATATAGGTTTCGATCAGAATATCGGCAGCGGCAAGCAATAATTGCTGATGTTCTTCAAGATCTGGCCCGAATTTCTGAACCGCGCTTCCGGCAACCATCAGAAAAACTTTTTTGAGTTTGGCGATCATCGCTTTTTCTTCTGAAAGCACATCTGCAAAATCGGGTTTTTCCATGGAAGGAATTCCGGTTAGTTCATCGGCGACTTTCATAGCGGGGCCAAGCAGATCAACATGACCTTTCATGGCTTTTTTCACGAGCATTCCTACCGAAAGCATACGGTTGATCTCGTTGGTTCCCTCATAGATCCGGGCGATACGCGCATCTCTCCAGGCAGATTCCATGGGAGTATCGGCAGAGAATCCCATCCCGCCGTAAATCTGGATACCCTGGTCGCTGCAATTCTGAATGTCTTCAGAACAGGCAACTTTCAAAATAGAACATTCAATGGCATATTCCTCAAAGCTTTTCAATTCAGCTTCTGAATAGGAACTTCCTTCCGAAAGCCTGATATCGATCCTGTCCTGGATATTTTTAGCCGCCCGGTAATTAGCCGATTCGCCAACCCAGGCTGAGGTTGCCATTTCAGCAAGTTTAGACTTAATAGCACCAAATTTCGCGATAGGAGTCTTAAACTGAACACGATCATTGGAATATTTCACGGCAAGATCGGTCACTCTTCTCTGCGCGTCGAGTGAAGCCACAGCCAGTTTGATCCGACCCACATTAAGCGCGTTCATTGCGATTTTGAAACCGTTTCCTCTTTCCGAAAGCATATTCTCAACCGGTACTTTGGTGTCATTAAAAAATACCTGACGGGTAGAGGAGGCGTGGATTCCCAGTTTTTTCTCTTCTTCGCCAAAAGTGATTCCGTTTTCTGGATCGTTTTCTACAATAAAACCGGTGATATATTTGTCATCTTCGATCCTCGCGAAAACGATGAACATATTGGCAAATCCGGCATTGGAGATCCACATTTTCTGTCCGCTGATGCTGTAATATTTACCATCTTTAGAAAGAACAGCCTTTGTTTTTCCTGAATTGGCGTCACTTCCCGCATCGGGCTCG
This sequence comes from Christiangramia fulva, assembly GCF_003024155.1. NCBI lineage: Bacteria > Pseudomonadati > Bacteroidota > Flavobacteriia > Flavobacteriales > Flavobacteriaceae > Christiangramia > Christiangramia fulva. Next base: position 3,621,403 of record NZ_CP028136.1, on the reverse strand, counting down.
GTAAGGCAATAAGCGCCGAACCATTCTCCGGTAGCCAGCTTCGGAATGTATTTCTTTTTTTGCTCCTCGGTTCCGTAAAGCAGGATCGGCATGGTACCAATTCCCGTATGCGCCCCAAAAGCGGTGGCAATCGAACCCGTGGCTCCAGAAATGTAATCACATACCAGCATGGTAGAGATAAAATCCATTCCCAGGCCATCATATTCTTCGGGAACGGTCACGCCAAGGAAGCCTAGTTCCCCGGCTTTTTTCATGATCTCTTCGGTAAGCTTGTAATTTTTCTTTTCAAACTCTTCTTTATTCGGCCAGATTTCGCGGTCAACAAACTCCTTCACGGAATCTTTCATCATTTTCTGTTCCTCAGAAAAGTCTTCCGGGGTAAATACATCATTGCAGTCGGTTTCTTTAACTAGAAATTGACCGCCGCGGAGAATATCTATCTTTGTTGATTGTTCAGTATTCATAATTTTTTGTATTTGTTTGGTTTAAGAAAAAAGAGAAGAGAGAAAAGACTAAAGCTTATTCTGAAAACCCATAGTCATTTTTTGAAATTCTGCGATCTTCTCTTCTAATCGGTTTAATTCTTCCTGATTGATATAATTTCGATGTTTTGCTACTAATATTTGTGTTCCCAATTCAAACGAAGAGCCCAGAGAAATATCCAGGAAATGCCTGAAGGATTTTTCAGTTCTTGAAGAACCTTCAGCGATATTACTTGGCATAGAAACAGAACATCTGCTAATTTGGCTACTTAGGTCATATTTTTCATGCGGTGGAAATTTCTGTAGAAGATCAGAAACTTCATTTGCTATTTCCAAACCTAATTTCCATATTTTCAGATTTTTGTAATTATGCCTTGCGCGTGCTGTCATTGTCTCTTTTCTTTACTCTTTTCTCTTTTTCCTTAGGAAAGAAACTCGTACACTCCTGCGGCTCCCTGCCCGGTTCCAACACACATGGTTACCATGGCGTATTTGTTTTTTAAGTTGCGTTTTCTCATTTCATCAAAGATCTGAACCGAGAGTTTTGCGCCGGTACAACCAAGCGGGTGGCCCATGGAAATTGCTCCTCCGTTCACATTTAGCCTGTCTTTGTCTAAACCTAATTCGCGGATCACGGCGAGTGATTGTGATGCGAAGGCCTCATTGAGCTCAATGAGTTCAAGATCATCCTGTTTGATTCCTGCCATTTTCACGGCTTCCGGAATCGCATAAACAGGACCGATTCCCATAATCCTTGGCTCAACGCCCACAGCTTTATAAGAAACCAGTCTTGCGATTGGCTCAACATTCAGCTCTTTTACCATTTCCTCGCTCATCACCATTACAAAAGCCGCTCCGTCGCTCATTTGCGAGGAATTACCGGCAGTCACGCTTCCGCCTTCTGCGAAAACCGGACGTAGTTTATGGAGAACCTCGAGAGAAGTGTCTTTACGCGGACCTTCATCTTTTGTTACCGTATAACTTCTAGTTTTCTTTTTTCCGTCATCAAAGTAGTTTTCATCGATTTTTATAGGCACGATCTGATCCTGAAAACGATCTTCAGCCTGGGCTTTTAATGCTTTTTGGTGAGAGCTGTAGGCAAATTCGTCCTGGTCTTCCCTGGAAACATTGTACTTCTTGGCCACAGCTTCTGCGGTGAGTCCCATGCCCCAATAATAATCTTCATGACCTTCTTTAGCCACTTCGTAATTCGGAACCGGTTTATAGCCTCCCATTGGGATATAGCTCATACTTTCTGCACCGCCGGCAATAATACAATCGGCCATTCCGGTTTGAATTTTAGCCGAAGCGATCGCGATGGTTTCGAGTCCTGATGCGCAATACCGGTTCACTGTCATCCCCGGAACTCTTACCGTATCCAATCCCATAAGGGAAATGAGGCGACCCACGTTAAGGCCCTGTTCGGCCTCGGGCATGGCGTTACCCACGATCACATCGTCGATCCTGTTTTTATCAAATTCGGGGAGTTTTCCCATCATATATTCAATGGTTTCCGCTGCGAGCTCGTCGGGACGTTTAAAGCGAAAAACACCTCTTGGAGCTTTTCCAACTGCGGTTCTGTATGCTTTGACTATATAGGCTGTTTTCATTTTGCAGTATTTAGTATTTAGTAATGAGTATTGAGATTAACATTACTTTAAAGTTTTTATTAAAGAGTAATTCATTTTCTGAATTTCTATGACTTCATCGAGAATAGGCTGAATCAATTCTCTTGAAGCAAGTTTCAATCGATGGGCTAATGTTAATTGAGTAAAAAGTTCATAAGATGAGCCAGCAGCCATGCTGAGGAAATTTCGAAATTCCCCTTTAGTATCACGACCGGCACCTTCAGCTATATTTGAAGCTATGGAAACAGCACTTCTTCTAATTTGATTTGTTAAGCCAAATTTTTCTTCAGAAGGAAAGTTAGCGCTTAGACTATAAATATCTTCGGCAACTTTCATTGCTTTACTCCAAACCTTTAAATCTTCTAATTTGTGCACGTTTGACTTATTACTCAATACTAACTACTAATTTCTAAGGGGTTTCCCTTTCTTCAGCATATGCTGAAGTCTTTCCAGCGTCTTTCTTTCTCCTGTAAGTGATAGGAAAGCTTCTCTTTCCAGGTCAAGTAGATATCGCTCGCTCACCATCTGGTTAGCCGAAAGATCTCCACCGGCCATTACATAAGCAAGTTTATTAGCGATCTTCTGGTCATGTTCTGAAATATAATTTCCAGCTTTCATCTGGTCGGTTCCTACCAGGAATGCTCCTAGAGCCTGTTTTCCAAGAACCTTAATATCGGTTCTTTCAATGGGTTTGGTATAACCGTTTTCTGCCATCAAAAGGGCCGTTTTCTTAGCAATAGCTAATTGACGATCGGGATTTACCACCACGATGTCTTTTCCTTTTTGAAGAATATTCAAATCGAAAGCTTCATAAGCTGAAGTTGAAACTTTAGCCATTCCGATGGCAAGGAAATGTTCACGTAACCTGTTCAGTTCAACATCGTCTTTCTGATAAGTATCCGAAGCTCTCACGGTCATCTCTTTGGTTCCACCACCGCCAGGAATAACTCCAACTCCAAATTCAACTAATCCTATATAGGTTTCAGCGGCAGCAACCACGCGGTCGGCATGCAGCGAAAGCTCACACCCGCCACCCAGGGTCATCGCATGAGGAGCAGCAACCGTTGGAATTGCGGAGTAGCGCATGCGCATCATGGTATCCTGAAAATATTTGATCGCCATATTGAGCTCATCATATTCCTGCTCAACCGCCATCATAAAGATCATTCCGATATTTGCGCCTACAGAGAAGTTTTTGCCATTGTTGGCAACCACCAGTCCCTGGTAGTCTTTTTCAGCCAAATCTATGGCTTTGTTCAGGCCGTCAAGAACATCTCCACCAATGGTGTTCATTTTGCTGCGGAATTCCACGTTTAATATTCCGTCTCCAAGATCTTCAACGACCACGCCACTATTCTTAAATACTTCTTTTGATTCCCGAATATTGTCGAGAATTATGAAGGCATCCTGCCCTGGAACTTTAACCTGTTTCTTCTGATCAATATCATAATAGAAGGTATTTCCTTCCTTAACTGTATAAAAACTTTCGTTTCCACTCTCAAGCATTTCATTAACCCAGGCGGCAGGCTCATAACTCTCTTTTTTCATCATTTCGACGCCCTTTTTAACGCCAATGGCGTCCCAGATCTGAAACGGGCCGTGTTCCCAACCAAAACCTGCTCTCATGGCATCATCGATCTTATAAAGTTCATCGGTAATTTCTGGGATTCGATTTGAAACGTAGGCGAATAAAGCAGAGAAACTTTTTCTATAGAAATCGCCTGCTTTGTCTTTTCCGTTTATCAGAACTTCAAAACGATCAGCCACATTGTCTATGGATTTTGTTTGTTCCAGAGTAGCGAAAGAAGCTTTTTTCTGATCGCGGTATTCCATAGAATCAAGGTCAAGGCTTTTGATCTCGCTGGAACCGTCGTCTTTTTTAATTTTCTTATAAAAGCCCTGGCCGGTTTTACTTCCATACCACTTATTTTCCACCATGGTATTGATGAAATCGGGTAGAGCGAAGAGGTCGTGAGCTTCATCTTTTGGAACGTTTTCATGAAGACCGTTAGCCACATGAACTAGTGTATCAAGTCCCACCACATCAACGGTTCGGAAGGTAGCCGATTTCTGCCGGCCTATTACCGGTCCTGTAAGTTTATCGACTTCTTCAATGGTCATTCCCATCTCTTTCACCTGGTGGAAAAGGCTCATAATGCTGAAAATCCCTATTCGGTTACCGATAAAAGCCGGAGTATCTTTGGCAATAACTGGTGTTTTTCCAAGGAATTTTTCACCATACATAAACAGAAAATCCAGTATTTCCTGGGAAGTTTCAGGGCCCGGTATGATCTCAAACAGCCTTAAATATCGTGGCGGATTGAAAAAATGGGTTCCGCAGAAATGTTTTTGGAAATCCTCACTTCGGCCTTCACTCATGAATTTTATGGGGATACCGGAAGTGTTAGAAGTTATTATTGTTCCTTTTTTGCGATATTTTTCAAGATTTTCAAAAACCTGTTTTTTAATGTCGAGACGTTCTACCACCACTTCTATGATCCAGTCTGCTTCTGAAACCTTTGAAATATCATCCTGTAGGTTGCCGGTTTTTATCCTGCTTGCGAAATCTTTGTGATAGATAGGCGAGGGCTTTGATTTTAAGGCATTCTGAAGCGAGTCGTTTACAATTCTGTTTCGAACAACTTCATCATCCAGACTCAGCCCCTTTTGTTTTTCCTTTTCGTTGAGTTCACGCGGAACAATATCCAGCAGAAGAACCTCCACCCCAATATTGGCGAAATGGCAGGCAATCCCGCTTCCCATAATTCCGGAACCGATTACTGCAACTTTGTTGATACGTCTTTTCATTATTAGGTTATACTATTTAATTCCTGTTATTTTTCCTTTATCTGAATTTCCTCGGTATAAATTTTCTTTTCATTTATAAGGCTCATAATAGAATTAGCGACCTTTATAAATGTTTCCATTTCTTTTTCTGAAACTGCTTCTTTAACTGCTTCGTCAAATCTTAAAACCACACGCCGCGAATAATCCCGCATTTCCCGGCCAAAATCGGTTAAGCAAATAAGTACACTACGTCCATCTTTAGGATTTTTCCTTCTGGTTATTAATCCCTTTTCTTCCATAGATTTTAATATTCTTGACAGACTTGTGGCTTCCATTCCCATTTTGGGACCCAGGGAGGTGGAAGGTGTGCCTTTTTCAGGATCTATACTTAAAAGCGCGAAACCAGTAGCCATAGTGCTACCCGCTTTACCTGCTTCCTCATTATACATTTTCGAGACTGCCATCCAGGTTGCCCGAAGTACATAATCAATCGTTTTTTCTTTCATCTCACTCATAGAAGTGAACCAAAGTTAGTAAAAAATATTATGCATGCATAATAAAATATGCTAAATAAATAGGGATTTTTTCCGGTAGAGAAGTGAGTATTAAAAATAAAAAACTCCCCTTAAAAAGAGGAGCTTATTTTCTATTATATTTTATTGTAATTAGTTACGGCCGTAGAGTTGTTCATAGAGTAGATGGTAACGATCTTTTATGTTTCGGCGTTTGAGTTTCATTGTAGGTGTTAAATGGTCGTCTTCGATGCTCCATACTTCAGGAGTTAGTTCGAAGGTTTTTACTCTTTCCCACTTTCCAAATTTCTCGTTGTAAAAATCAAGTTCTTCCTGGATTCTTTGTCGAACCAGTTTATTGGTCGCGATGGCTTTCATGCTGCCATCACCAAGATCGATATTCTTTCTCCTGGCCCAATCTTTAATAAATTCAAAGTTAGGCTGAATAAGGGCAGCCGGCATTTTTTCACCATCCCCAACCACCATGATCTGCTCGATAAAGCGGGATTGTTTCATGGTATTTTCAAGGATCTGCGGTGCCACATATTTTCCGCCGGAAGTCTTGAACATTTCCTTTTTACGGTCGGTGATCCTGAGAAATCCCTGGTTATCCAATTCACCTATATCTCCGGTATGAAAGTAACCCTGTTCATCTATAACCTGCCGGGTTTTCTCTTCATCCTTGTAATAACCTTTCATTAAATTCGGACCTTTTGTCAATATTTCCCCGTCTTCAGCTATTTTCACTTCAACATTTTCAAGTACTTTTCCTACTGTTCCAATTTTAAAACCGTGATTTCTTTCATCATTCACGGCTATGACTGGAGAGGTTTCGGTTAAACCATAGCCTTCCATTACCGGAATATTAGCAGCGGCAAATATTCTTGCCAGCCTTGGTTGTAAAGCTGCGCTTCCAGAGACAATAAGCTCGATATTCCCACCCAGGCCCTGCTGCCATTTTGAAAAAATGAGTTTTCTGGCAATTTTCAGGCGGAATTCATACCACCAGCCATTCGCCTCGTAGGGCTCGTAAATTTCTCCCAGGGAAAGAGCCCAGAAAAAAAGTTTTTTCTTTATTCCGGAAAGAGCAGAACCTTTCGCCACAATTTTTTCATACACTTTTTCCAGTAACCTTGGAACTGCGGTGATCACATTAGGCTTCACCTCATTAAGATTATCGCTTATCTTTTCAATCGATTCCGCGAAATAAACCGAAACCGAATAATACTGATACAGGTAAAGTATCATTCTCTCAAAGATGTGGCATACCGGCAAAAAGCTCAGGGCTACATAAGATCCTGTTTCAAAAGGAACACGGGAAGCGCTTCCCAGCACATTGCTCACAATGTTCTCATGAGAAAGCATAACTCCTTTAGGTTTCCCGGTTGTTCCCGAAGTATAAATAAGGGTAGCGAGATCTTCGCTCCTAACGCTTTTCTTTAATTTTTCAACCTCGTCCTGATTGCTTTTATCTTCACCACTTGTCAGGATCTCCTTCCAGTTTTTACAATTTTTGATCTCATTGAAGCTGAAAATTTCCTTCAACTGGGTATTTTCCTTGATTTTATTGACCTTTTCAAGCACTTCTTTATCTGAAACAAAACAATAGATCGCACCGCTGTGATTTAATACATATTCATATTCGTCTTCCGCGATGGTTGGATAAACGGGAACATTTTGAGCGCCAATTTGCAGAATGCCAATATCCATAATATTCCATTCCGTTCGGTTGGTAGAGGAGATCACAGCTATTTTATCATTAGGTTTTACTCCCAGCCTAAGAAGACCGCGACTCACAGCATTTGCCTGGTCGATATATTGTTGAGTGGAAATAGATTTCCATTCATTTCCGTATTTCGTGACAAGAGCTTTTTCCAAAGGAAAATTTTCAAGCTGATAATATGGAAAATCGAATAGTCTTTTTATTTCAGTCATGAATAATTCCGGATTTTACCGATATGCATTGCAAAATAGCAATTTAAGAATTCAATTAAATCCATTTTAATAAAAAAAGTTGGATTTAGTATTAATTCTTCAAAGAAGAATTCCTTGTTTTTCAGTTGCTTTAAAATTTAATTAAAAATTTATAAATAGGGTTAAATTGATTTTAAAGCCTTCAAAACATTGATAAATAGGTTTTTAGATTTTTAAATTTATATGGAATCAAAAAAACGTAATGCTATGAAGACTTTGAAAATTACTTTAATAATAATGATTGTGATTACATTTTTTGGATGTGGGCCCAGAGTTACAACTAAAAATCCTGCTAACACAAATCTTGAAAATTATGAAACCTTTGCTTTTTTACCCAATACGAATGCTAAGGTTGAAAATAAGGCATATAGCAAGGAAGATGTAAATTCGATGGTTATAAATGCTATTAGTGAAAATTTAAAAGAGGAAGGATATCGCCTTGATCGTAGTAAACCGGATCTTTTGGTACTGGTAAGCACCAAAACTGATGCTGAACTGGCTACCGATACCGATGCTATTTATGCCACTTATCCTTACACTACAGGCATTTCTACCGTAGCTCCATATTATGATCCTTATTATTATTATGGATATGCCGATTATTCTAATATAATTGGTTATAACTATGATGTTTATAATTATAAGCAGGGAACCCTCGTAATTAGGCTTGTTGACCGACAGACTAAAGAAACAGTCTGGAAAGGTGTTGCAAAAGATGCTATTTATAATGAAACCACCAAACGTGGAATCACTAAAATGGTGGATGATATTTTTGAAGAATTCCCTAAAAAATAATCCTAAAGAAATCATAAAAAAATGCGGGTTTTTAGCCCGCATTTTTTATTTATTGAAGTTAATTATTTGTTTTCCAGCCATTTCCGAGCGTTTTCAAAGGCTTCCAGCCATGGAGAAACTTCATCATTCCTGTTCTTTGGGTAATAAGCCCAGTTCCAGGGGAATGTTGAGCGCTCAAGGTGAGGCATCATAACAAGATGTCTTCCTGTATCATCTGTTAAAATAGCTGTATTGAAATGGGAACCATTGGGATTGGCAGGATATCCTTCATAGCCATATTTACCCACGATCTTATATTTTTCCTCTTCATAAGGAAAACTGAATTTACCTTCACCATGGGCCGCCCAGATTCCCAGTTTTGAACCTTCCAGCGAAGAAAGCATCACCGAGTTGTTTTTTTGAATTTCAACCGAAGTAAAGTTACATTCAAATTTATGCGATTCGTTATGCAGCATTTTCGGTTTTTGTTCATGATCGGGATTGATAAGTCCGAGTTCAATAAAGAGCTGACAACCGTTACAAACACCCAGCGATAAAGTATCTTTTCTGGCAAAGAAATCATCCAGGGCTTTTTTGGCTTTTTCATTATATAAAAATGCTCCGGCCCATCCTTTAGCGCTACCAAGCACATCTGAATTCGAGAATCCGCCTACTGCAGCAATAAACCGGATGTCTTCCAGAGTTTCGCGGCCTGAAATCAGGTCGGTCATATGTACGTCTTTTACATCGAAACCGGCGAGATGCATGGCTCTGGCCATTTCTCGTTCGCTATTCGATCCTTTTTCCCTAATAATTGCAGCTTTTATGCGGGTTTTGGAGGAGTCGATTTTTGGAAGTTTTCCTGTGAAATTTTCAGGAAATTTGAATTCCAGCGGTTGTTCCTTATAATTATGAAAACGCTCGGTAGCCTTATCTTTTCCGCTTTGTTTCTGATCAAGGAGAAAAGAGGTTTTATACCAGGTATCTCGAAGTTCGGGAATATTGAATTCATGAACTTCTGAATTGTTTTTAATTTTCAGGATTTTTCCTTCGGTAACTTTTCCTATTTTAAAATATTCGACCTGTTGTTCTTTCAGGAATTTTTCAGCTGAATCATTTTTAGCCTGGAAAACTATACCACAGTTCTCATTGAACAATAGCTTAACAGAGTCTTTTTCATCTAATTTGGAAAGATCATATTCCGCAGAAAGATTCGTATCGGCAAAGCACATTTCTAATAACGTAGTGATGAGACCGCCTGAAGCCACATCATGCCCGGCCAGGATCATATCTTTCCTGATCATTTCCTGAACAGTATTGAACGCATTGACAAATTTTTTGTCATCTTGAATCGTAGGAACTTCTTTTCCAATTTTATTCAAAACCTGCGCAAAAGAAGAGCCTCCCAATTTAAATTTATCCTGGGATAAATTGATGTAAAAAATATCGCCGCCATTTTTTTGCAAAACTGGTTCAACTGTTTTACTGATGTCATCGCAATGTCCGGCCGCTGAAATTATCACGGTCCCGGGAGAGATCACTTCACCGTCTTTATAACGTTGTTTCATGGAAAGGGAATCTTTCCCTGTAGGCACATTTATACCCAGGGAAATAGCAAATTCTGAAACAGCTTCCACGGCTTCATATAAACGCGCATCTTCGCCTTCATTATTACAGGGCCACATCCAGTTTGCAGAAAGGGAAGCAGATTTCAGTCCTTTTTCCAGGGGCGCCCAAACGATATTCGAAAGCGCTTCGGCAATGGAATTTCTGGAACCTGCCACCGGATCTACTAAAGCCGAAACAGGGGAGTGGCCAATTGAAGTTGCAACTCCAGAATTGCCTTTATAATCGAGAGCCATTACCCCCACATTGTTTAAAGGCAGCTGCAAAGGTCCGGCAGCCTGCTGTTTGGCAACACGACCTGAAACACAGCGGTCAACCTTATTGGTAAGCCAGTCTTTGCAGGCCACAGCTTCCAGCTGAAGCAATTGTTGAAGATACTCCTGAATCTTATCTGAAGAATAGCTTAAATCTTCATAATTTCTCTGAACAGTTCTGTCATTCATCACCGTTTTTGGAGAACTGCCAAACATATCTCCAAGTTCCAGATCCATTGGTTTTTTATGCGATTTGCTGCCTTCGAAGGTGAATCGGTGATCGCCGGTTACATCACCAACTTCATACATTGGGGATCTTTCGCGTTCTGCCACGCGTTTTAGTTTTGCTATCTCGGCTTCTCCTATCACAAGGCCCATGCGTTCCTGAGATTCGTTACCAATGATCTCTTTGGCAGAAAGTGTAGGATCACCCACAGGTAAGGCGTCAAGGTCTATTTTCCCGCCGGTTTCCTCTACTAGTTCACTGAGGCAGTTCAAATGTCCGCCTGCGCCGTGATCGTGAATGGAAACTACTGGATTTTCCTCACTCTCTACCATCCCTCGGATAGCGTTGGCGGCCCTTTTCTGCATTTCCGGATTGGACCGCTGAATGGCATTTAGTTCAATCCCGCTGCTGAATTTACCAGTATCGGCTGAAGAAACCGCAGCTCCTCCCATACCAATTCGGTAGTTTTCACCCCCCAGGATCACGATCTTATCTCCTTTTTTAGGAGTGTCTTTTTTCGCCTGATCGGCTTTGCCGTAACCAACTCCACCGGCAAGCATAATTACTTTATCGTATCCAAGCCTTCGCTCTTCTTCGGCATGTTCAAATGTGAAGACCGAACCGGCGATCAAAGGCTGCCCGAATTTATTTCCAAAATCGGAGGCTCCATTAGATGCCTTAATCAGAATATCCATAGGCGTTTGGTAGAGCCAGTCGCGTTCTTTCATTGCCTGCTCCCATTTCCTGTCTTTCTCAAGACGTGAATAAGAGGTCATATATACCGCCGTTCCGGCTAAAGGCAAAGAACCTTTTCCACCTGCCAGACGGTCGCGTATCTCTCCGCCACTACCGGTAGCCGCCCCGTTAAAAGGCTCTACAGTGGTTGGAAAATTATGGGTTTCGGCTTTAAGGGAGATCACTGAATCAAATTCGGTATTCTGATAATAATCAGGTACATCAGCCGATTTAGGTGCAAACTGTTCCAGTTTTGGCCCTTTTACAAAGGCCACATTATCGCGATAGGCCGAAACAATGTCATTCGGATTCACTTCAGAAGTCTTCCTGATCATTTTGAAGAGTGAAACAGGTTTCTCCTTACCATCAATAATAAAGGTTCCGTTGAAGATCTTGTGGCGGCAATGTTCTGAATTCACCTGCGAAAAACCAAAAACCTCAGAATCGGTGAGTTTTCTGCCTAATTTTTTGGAAAGGGAATCGAGATATTTAACCTCCTCGTCATTGAGGGCCAAACCTTCCTGAAGGTTATATTCGGTTATATTATCAATTTCCTTTATAGGTTCCGGGTTGATATGAATATCAAAAATATCCTGATCCAGTTTCTTGTATTTTTGAGAAAGCATGGGGTCATAATCTTCGAAATGCTCATCCACCCGCATAAATTCTTCAATGCGAATAATTCCGTGGATTCCCATATTTTGGGTGATCTCCACCGCATTGGTACTCCAGGGAGTGATCATGGCTGCACGCGGACCAACAAAAAAATCTGCCAGGGCAGATTTAAATATTTGTTGGGTATTTCCGAAAAGCCAGTTGAGTTTAGAAATTTCCTGAGCCGAAAGTTCTGAGTGGGTTTCCACCGCATAAACCTTCGTAAGTTGGTTTCCGAAGAAAAGGATCATCTAAGTGTTGTTTGGTTTATTTTAAAAGCACAAATTTAGGATTTTTTTATCGGTTGAAGTAAAAATTTTAATAAAGTAAAAATGTATCGGAAGTAGTTATTTCGTATCTTTTTAGAAGTAAAAATCCAATATGTTTTTATTCCAATTAAATATTTCCTCCATAGCAGGAATGTTACTGCTGTTCTTGGCTCAAACCTGTGCTGTAGGCGACATTGAGGGTTCGGGGGCAACAGAAATGATGCGTATAAATCATTATAAACAAACTGCTTTTGCCGAAAGCCCAGTTTTGGTTATGCTTGTTCAGAAAGGGAATGAAACAGGTGGGGAGGACTGGAAATATTTTTATGATGAAATAGAAGGATTTGACTATCAGCCAGGATACATATATGAGCTCCAGGTTCGAAAAAAGAAAGTTAACAATCCGCCTCAGGATGCGAGTTCTATAAAATATATACTGGTAAAGGTTATTTCTAAAAACGCTGTAGAAACTGATGAAGAATTTGATATTAACCTAAAATGGAACGGGACCAATTTCGTTATTGCAGAGGGCGACAATCGCTATTCTCTGCTTAATGAATATGATATCAATTGCCAAGATCTCTGCGATGAAATGACTGCTGATCTTGAAAATGATGAGGAAGTTATCGGCACATTTTTACATGATGCCGATAATTCGCTAAAACTGGTTGCTGTTAAATAAATGTGCCTTTACTTTTTTTCTAAAAGTGCCATATAAAATCCATCATACCCGCTATCGCTTGAAAGAATTTTTTCATCTTTAACCAGACGAAAATCTTTGCCATCTTCTGAATTTAAAAAGAATTCAACCTGTTTCTGGTTTTCCGATGGAAGAATGGAACAGGTAGCATAGACCATTTTCCCTCCTCTTTTCAACATTTTTGAATATTGCTGAAGAATTTCCTGCTGGGTCTGTCGAATATTGTCTAAAAATTCGGGCTGAAGTTTCCATTTGGCATCGGGATTTCTGCTGAGCACACCTAAACCGCTGCAGGGAGCATCGATCAATACGCGATCAGCCGAATTATACAATTTCTTGATGACCTTATTGTTTTCGATACTTCGGGTTTCAATATTATGAGCGCCCGCGCGTTTGGCGCGGCGTTTCAGTTCTTTTAATTTGTTGCCGTAAATATCAAGGGCGATGATTTGGCCCTTGTTTTCCATTAATGCAGCAAGATGAAGGGATTTTCCGCCTGCACCGGCGCAGGCATCAACAACCCGCATTCCGGGTTCCACTCCAGTGAATTCTGCAACCCTTTGAGAACTCGCATCCTGAACTTCAAATAAACCATCCTGGAAAGCTTTTGTTTTGAAAATATTTGCACGCTCTTTTAAAACAAGTGCATCAGGATAGTTTTTCAGGTTTTGGGTTTCAATTTCTTCTTTTTTAAGAATTTCAGATAATTGTTCAGGAGAGATTTTCAACCTGTTAGCCCTGATCACCACAGGAGCAAGTTCGTTTAAAGCATGAATTTCTTTTGTCCAGGTTTTCTCGCCCAGTTCTTTTTCACCAAGCAGGTCTAACCAATCAGGAATAGATTCCCTGAATTTCCTGATTTTACTAAGCTCATCAAATCTTCCTTTGATGCGCCTTTCGGGGGTGCCGGCAAATTGTGGCCAATCTGGTAGTTTTATTCCTCTAAGAACTGCCCAAACCGTAAACATCCGGAAAAGATCTTCGCGTTTAAAGGGAGCTTTTACATCGGCAATTTCGGCATAAAGTCTTTTCCATCTTACAATATCATAGGTTGTTTCGGCAATAAAACTGCGATCCCTTGCACCCCATCTTTTATCTCTTTTGAGGGTTTTTTCAATCACCTTATCGGCATAATTTCCTTCGTTGAAAATTTCCGAAAGAGCATCTACAGTAGCAAAAACGAGGTTACGGTGTAATCGCATAAAATAATTTTAGGGCAGCAAAGTTACGTTTTTTTGAAGGTGATTCCTTTATATTTGAAGTAAATTCAACGTATGAAAAAATTAATCTACCTTCTGGTTTTTATTGTTTTTGCCTGCAAGAATTCTTCGGAAGAAAAAGAAGTAACCAAAGAACAATCCGAGCGAAATTCATTTAAAAAGGTAGAAGTTCAAACAATCTTAGAAACAGATTCTCTAAGCATACGTGCTATTGAGATCATAGGTAATAACCTTGTTTTTGCGGCAAACCATGGCACCTACGGCTTATATAACTCACAAAGGGATACGGTAAAAACAAGCACTCAAACATTCCAGGACTCATTACCCGAATTTCGTGCGGTGGCAAGTACGGGAACAGATTTTTTCATGTTGAGTGCCGGAAATCCGGCCCTGCTTTATAAAACGGGCGACAATGGGCAGATGCAACTGGTTTATAAAGAAGTGGGAGAAAAGGTATTTTATGATGCCATGGCTTTTTGGAATAATAAGGAAGGAATTGCCATGGGAGATCCCACCGATGACTGTATTTCTATTATTATAACTCGAAATGGAGGTAATAGCTGGCAAAAATTAGACTGCTCCCAATTGCCTGAAGCGGCAGAAGGGGAGGCTGCTTTCGCAGCGAGCAATTCGAATATTGCCATTCAGGGGGATGAAACCTGGATACTCACCGGAGGGAAAAAATCAAGAGTCCTCTATTCGCCAGATAAAGGTAAAAACTGGAAGTTATTTGAAACGCCGCTTATCCAGGGTGAAGCCACTACCGGAGGTTATAGCATGGATTTCTACGATGAGAATCGCGGAATTATCATAGGCGGTGATTATACAAATCCAGAGGCAAATGAAGCAAATAAGGCTATGACAAGTGATGGCGGAAAAACCTGGAAACTGGTTGCAAAAGGGCAGGAGCCGGGATACAAAAGCAGTGTTAGATATGTGCCAGATTCTGATGCTAAAGAAATCGTAGCCGTTGGTTTTTCAGGAATCGATTATTCTCACGATGGCGGAGTGACCTGGAAAAAACTTTCAGATGAAGGTTTTTACACCATCAGGTTTTTAAATGATTCCACAGCCTATGCAGCAGGCAGGGGAAGAATGGCAAAATTAAATTTTCATTAAAAGAAAATAACCCGACAAATTCAAATTTGCCGGGCTATCAACTAATTACTAACTAACCAAAAAACTAAAACATGAATAGCAAACTACTCACTGCTGTTGTTATTTTTACCGCCTTTTTTTGAGCGGTATTCTTTAAAAAGTTTACGATGAAACTCATCTTCAAGTTTATATATTTTCAGAATTTCCTTAGCCGACATAAATTCCCTAAGGTCTTTGAATAGCTGCTTTTTAATTCGATATTCTTCATTTTCTACGGAAAGGAATTCTGATAAATACTCATTTGCCTGATTTTCATTGAGACACTCCACATTAATATCGGCATGTTCCCGTTTGAAAAGTTCACCCCGTTCCTTTTCATACTTATTATAAATGGGCCAGAATTTTTCAGCAACTTTATCGCTAAAATTCATTTCCTGGGTAAAAAAGGCAACTTTAAGAGCCTTTATTCTTTCCCAGTGGGCTTCCCGGTCGGGATCCTCCTGAGCAAAAGAAAGATTGGTAAGACCAACGAAAACCGAAATAAAAAGAATTACTTTTTTCATAATTATTGAATTATATCAGATGGATCATCAACATTTTCTTCAAGATAATCAATTACAGCATCAGAACTGACATTTTCAAAATCTGAATCATCCACTAATTTTCCATTTTCAAGAAAATAATTCGAAAATTCAGAAGCATCCATCTCTATATAGCCCATTTCATAACCTTCCACGATATAATCTTCTATGGTTGCGATTTCAAGATCGTCCCAGGTTATTTGATTTGTGGCAGAATTTCTGTCAAATGGGGAAAACCACATAAGAACAAAGATCGCTGCTACAGCGGCCGCGTAGTACAAATTCTCCTTTTTGAAAAGCGAAATAAGCCTGCCTTTGGAATTTTGCCTGGCTAAAATACGGTCTTCGAGATTTTCAAAATATCCATCAGGAGCTTTGAAGCCCGAATTCACTGAAGGTAATTCCGCAGAATTTTCCTCAGTAATTCTCAGCATAAGCTTGTCTTCAAGTTCCTCGAAATAATTATCTGGAACTTTAAAGCCTGATTTTTGCGGATATTTAGATTTATTAGTACTCATTTGGTTATTGGACAATAAATTTTCCTGATGGTTTAATTTGATTTTAAAAATTCTTCAATTTTTTTTGCTGCTATATGATAAGAGGCTTTTAAAGCTCCTTCACTGGTATTCAATATCTCAGCCATTTCCCGGTATTTTAATTCTTCAAAATATTTCATATTGAAAACCTGTTGTTGCTTATCGGGAAGTGTGGCAATGGCACGCTGTAATTTTAACTGAATTTCCTCTCCTTCAAAATACACATCACTTTCCAGGTTATCTAATATTTGATTTTGAAGTTCTTCGGAAGAGATCTTCTGGCGCCTGGCTTTTTTATTCAGAAAGGTAATAGACTCGTTGGTGGCAATACGATACATCCAACTGTAGAGCTTACTGTCTCCTTTAAATTGTTTGATATTCCTGAAAATTTTCAAAAAAGTATTTTGAAGAATATCATCGGTATCATCATGATCTTTTACAATATTCCTGATATGCCAGTACATGCGTTCCTTATATAATTCTATAAGTTCCCGGAACGCTTCCTGGCAGGTAGCATCGTCCTGCAGGCGACTTACAAAAAGATCTTCGGGATTCTTCACAATTAAAGACGGTGTATTAGGGAAGTAAAGTTATGGGAAAACTTAAAATACAGAAAACAAAGCTTTATAAAATAAAAAAGAAGTAAATTCCTACAAACATGATTATTTAGGCCGATTAAAAGCAAATAAATATGGTATAAAGCATTTTTTTCTTGTTTTATTGGAAATTTCCTTTATCTTTACGGTAATAATATGATTTGATCTTTTTTTGCCCCAAAAAAATTGAAAGAATCACTTTATTTCCACCAGCCCCAAAGTGGAAATAATTGAGATAAAAATGGATGATATAAACCTACTATCATCCATTTTTTATTTTATATAAGTGAGTTAATCGAACGATTGCATTTCCACCAGCTTTCGGTAAGTCCCGTTCCGGGCGATAAGTTCCTGGTGTTTTCCCTGTTCCACGATCTCGCCACGCTGCATCACCACAATATTATCGGCATTCTGTATAGTAGATAAACGATGTGCTATGACTACCGAAGTTCGATTTTTCATCATATTTTCCAGTGCCTTTTGTACCAGCTTTTCACTTTCGGTGTCCAGGGCAGAAGTAGCTTCATCAAGGATCATGATTGGCGGATTTTTCAAAACAGCACGGGCAATAGATATGCGCTGTTTTTGGCCGCCACTCAATTTATTACCGCTATCGCCAATGTTCGTTTCAAGTTGTTGAGGTAAGTCTTTAACAAATTCCCAGGCATTGGCAATTTTTAAGGCTTCGATAATTTCCTCATCGCTCGCCTCATCTTTTCCCAGTCCAACATTATTGCGAATAGTGTCATTGAAAAGAATAGAATCCTGAGTTACCAGTCCCATTAAATTACGTAGGGAAGCTTTTTTTATTTTGCGAATATCGAGGTCATCAATTTTAATACTTCCGCTATCAATATCATAAAACCGGGTTATTAAATTTGCAATGGTCGATTTCCCGGAACCCGACTGCCCAACCAGAGCAAGGGTTTTCCCTTTGGGGATTTTTACACTGAAATTCTTTAATACCTTCTCTTTTTCATAGCTGAAATCAATATTCTCAATACTGATCTCTTTATCGAAATTATTTTTTTCAACCGCATCAGGCGCGTCGGTTAAATTGGAAGGAGTTTCCAAGATATGAAGAATCCGCTCAGCGGCGGCATTTCCTTTTTTTACACTATAGGAAGCCTTTGAAATTTGTTTTGCCGGAGTTAGAATATTATAAGCCAGGCCAAGGAAGGTAATAAAGGTCGCAGCTCCGAGAGAATTTTCCACAAGCACCATATTCCCGCCGTACCAAAGTATGATAACAATTACAAAAATACCCAGGAACTCACTAGTTGGAGAAGCCAGGTTTTGCCGGTGAAGCAAAGAATTAAGAATATTATGTAATCTTTGGGTGGATTGCTGAAATCGCATATAGAATTTCCCTTCGGCATTAAATCCTTTAACGATTTTAAGGCTGGAAAGGGTTTCTTCCACAAGGCTTAAAAAATGACCATTTTCAACCTGTGCGAGGTTAGATTGTTTTTTCAGTTGTTTTCCTATTAAAGAAATCAGAAAACCGGAAATTGGCAGGAAAACAAGTACAAAAAGCGTAAGCTTCGTGCTCATCCAAAGCATTGCGATCAAGGTAAATATTATGGTGAGCGGTTCCCTAACCATTAATTCAAGAATTGAAAGGAAAGAAGTTTGTACTTCATTCACGTCAGCAGTGATCCTTGAAATGGTATCTCCTTTTCTTTTTTCTGAAAAATAAGAAATAGGCAATTCCATGATCTTTTTATACATGGCATCCCTTAAGTCTCTCAAAACTCCATTCTGAAGGTATACCAAAAAGAAAGAAGATAGATAACCGAACAGGTTTTTCAGAAAAAACAGAAGCACTACAAGTCCGCAAATAAAAATTAATGCGGAAAGTTCATTTTCATTTACCCTTTGAGTAACATAAAAATTGAAATAGTCAACGGCAAAATCTTTTACGTGTGCAATTCCGTCCCAGACCGGTTTTTCATTTACTCTTTCGGTTTTATCAAAAAGGACTTTTATTACGGGAATTAAAGCGATAAAAGACAAGGTGCTAAAAATCGCGTAAAGAATATTACAAATAATATTTAGTATCGCGTAAATCCTGTACGGTTTCGCGAACTGGAGTATTTTTCGAAAATAGGTCATTTAAATTTCTCTTAGCCCAGATTGAGCTCTTTCCTGATGCGGCTGATCTTTTTAGCTAATTCCTGATCTTTTTTATCATAATTCTCTACCGAATCGAGGCTTGTGTTCACGCTGATATAAAATTTGATCTTAGGCTCGGTTCCACTGGGCCTGGCAGCGATTTTTGTACCTCCTTCAGTATAATAAATAAGAACATTGGATTTTGGAATATCTATATCACTTTCGGAATTATCCCTTAAATTTTTCGATTTTGAAGATTTGTAATCTTCCACACGAATTACTTTTTCCCCGTCAACTTCGCTCCATGGGTTCTCCCTTAGATCGATAAGCATTTGTTTGATCTCCTTTTCACCTTCAATTCCTTTTTTCACAAGGGAAATAAGTTCCTCTTTGTAAAGTCCGTATTTTGTATAGAGTTCGAGAAGTTTGTTGTAAAGGGAATTTCCTTCAGCTTTCATCGAGGCAGCGATTTCGCAGGCGAGAAGGGTAGAGGTTACCGCGTCTTTGTCCCTTACAAAATCACCAACCATATAGCCGAAGCTTTCTTCGCCACCACCAATGAAATCAAGTGCCGGGTGATCTTTAATAAGTTTGGCGATCCATTTAAATCCGGTTAGCACCTCCATATATTTTACGCCATAATCTTCCACGAGTTTTTGAAGCATGGGAGTGGATACTATGGTGGATGCCATAAATTCTTTCCCTTTGATTTTTCCCTGTTTTTTCCATTGTTCCAGTAGGAACCAGGTCATAATTAGCATGGTCTGGTTTCCATTCAATAAAACCATTTCTCCCTTGTTATTGCGCACAGCTACCCCAAGACGGTCACAATCAGGATCGGTGCCGATCACGATATCTGCCTTTTTCTTTTCGGCGAGTTCCAGCGCCATTTTTAGAGCAGCTGGTTCTTCGGGATTCGGTGATTTTACCGTGGGGAAATTACCATTTGGCTCTTTTTGCTCTTCGACCAGATTTACATTGGTAAAACCGGCTTTTTCCAACACTTCCGGCACCATGGTGATCGAAGTTCCGTGGAGCGAAGTAAAAACGATTTTTATATTTTTCCGGGCTTCAGCAGAAGTATCAAAACTGCCGTTTTTCACAGAAGCTTCGGCAAATGCTATATCAACTTCAGTATCTATTTTTTGGATCAATTCAGAATTTGCGTTAAAATTAATCGCTTCGTATTCTAAATTGTTAATTGTTTCAACCAGTTCTTCATCCTGAGGCGGAACGAGCTGGCCTCCATCTTCCCAATAAACTTTGTAACCGTTATATTCTGGCGGATTATGGCTGGCGGTAAGAACAATTCCACACTGACAGTGGAGTTTCCTCACCGCGAAAGAAAGTTCGGGAGTTGGCCTTAATTCTGAAAAAAGAAAAACTTTTATACCATTCGCTGAAAAAACATCGGCAACCACTTTGGCCAGAGATTGGCTGTTATTTCGGCAATCGTAGGCGATAGCTACTTTAAGATCTTTACCGGGAAAAGATTTTTTCAGATAATCTGATAATCCCTGGGTGTTCTTACCAAGCGTATATTTATTGATGCGGTTTGTGCCAACGCCCATAACTCCACGCATACCACCGGTACCAAATTCGGCATTTTTATAAAAACTTTCTTCCAGTTCTTTTGGATCTTCTTCGATAAGTCTGTTGACTTCTTTTTTAGTATCAGCATCAAAGGCATCGGTGAGCCATCTTTTGGCTTTTTGAAGAATTTCTGGTTTAACTGTCGCCATATTTTTTCTTTTTTCTAATTAGCAAAAATAAGGATTATCTGCGAAAGGACTTATAAATTAGGGGTGGTTTTCTGAATACGATAGCGTTCTTTATCCCGCTTTGAACGCAGGATCAACTCCCCGAGAAAACCGGCAAGAAAGAATTGCGTACCAATAATCATCACCGTGAGCGAAATATAAAACCAGGGATTCAGAGCCACAAGTGTATTTGGGAGACCGTGATAGAGTTTATAAAGTTTCCAAAATCCTATCCAGGCAGCAGCAAAAAATCCGATTATAAACATAAGAACTCCAAGTGATCCAAAAAGGTGCATGGGTCTGCGGCCAAATTTTGATAAAAACCAGATACTAATAAGATCCAGAAATCCGTAAATAAAACGGTTCATGCCGAATTTGGTTTTTCCGTATTTTCTAGCCTGGTGTTTTACTTCCTTTTCGGTAATATTTAAATAGCCGGCATTTTTTGCCAGCACCGGGATATAGCGGTGCATTTCACCATAAACATCAATATTCTTGATGACTTCCCTGCGGTAAGCTTTTAAACCGCAGTTGAAATCGTGAAGTTTCACACCGGAAGTTTTTCGGGCTGCAGCATTAAAGATCCTGGATGGAATATTCTTGGTAAGCACATTATCATATCTTTTTTTCTTCCAGCCGGACACGAGTTGATAACCCTGTTCTGCTACCATTTTATACAGATCGGGAATTTCATCAGGATTATCCTGGAGATCGGCGTCCATGGTAATTATTACATCGCCTTCAGCTTTAAGAAAACCGGCGTGCAGCGCCTGTGATTTTCCGTAGTTACGGTTAAATCTAATGCCTTTTACATTTGTATCAAGGTCAGCCAGGGCTTCGATAGTTTGCCATGAATTATCGGTGCTTCCGTCGTCAATGAAAATGATCTCATAAGAAAATGAATTGGATCGCAAAACCTTTGCGATCCAATTATATAATTCGGTTAAAGATTGTTCTTCGTTAAGTAGCGGTATTACAATCGAAATTTGCATTTTTATAGATTCGTCTTTTCTTTTTCTCTAAAGATCAATGCGACTATGAGTCCAATAACGGCAAAAAATGCTAGCTGGTATGCATAACCTTTAAGTTGATTTCCAATACCGTAGTTGCTATTTTCCTGCATTGCCAACATTTGTTTATTGATCTCACTTTCTGGTGCGCCAAAACCTTCCATCATTTTTCTTGCCGATTCCATGGTAAGCCTGGTGATTTCCTGCGCTGCATCTGGATCTATGAAATTGAATAATATTATAGAAAACAGGAGACTTATAAAACTTCCGATGAAAACCGTAAGAAAATATACCCCGAAAGCACTTTTAAAGCCAAACAGGGTAGAGCTAGCTTTTTTTGCTTTACTTACCGCGAAACTTGACATTGTGATAATAAAAATAAGCATCATCACGCCGAACCACCATTTGGTTAAAAGGGCCAGGCTAAATACATAAGCTAAAACGGTAATGAGCACCAGCGATATCCCCAGGTACACTCCGAAGGCTGTTGCTATCTTTTTTGAAGAATTTTCCATGTTTGAAAGAAGATTGGTTATTGTAGCAGTTAGTATTCAAAGATAATAAAACGTTACAAGCTAATTCTATTTAAAAGTTTTTACTTTTGTATTTGCAGAACAGGATTTATTGATTAAATTTGCACCTCGAAAAATTATAAAGATCAAAGCGATGAAGCAGGGAATCCATCCGGAAAATTATAGACTTGTAGCTTTTAAAGATATGTCTAATGAAGACGTATTCATTACAAAGTCTACAGCCAAGACAAAAGAAACTATTGAAGTTGACGGAACAGAATACCCGTTGGTAAAACTGGAAATTTCCAGAACTTCTCACCCTTATTATACAGGTCAGACAAAACTTGTTGACAGTGCGGGTAGAATTGATAAATTCAAGAACAAGTACGCGAAATTCAAGAAAAAGTAATTTTTCTACGCGAAAATATATAAGGAGCCGCTGTAAAGCGGCTTTTTTTATTCTTAATTATTTCTGAATCCCTTTTTAGTTAATCAGGAACTTTTAATTTTGGGCTAAAATTTCAAGGTAAATGAATTATATTCTCTTTGACGGCGAAGCGAGAAATAATCTTCTTCCCTTTACTTTTACTAGACCTGTGGCTGACCTCAGGTTGGGAATTCTAAGTATCAGGGGAAAATGGGAAAAATGGTTACAGGCAAAAACATCTACTAAAACTGAAGAATACCTTAGCCATAAATGGCCTTTAAAGCTGGAATCTCAGAATATCTTTATCAATGCTTCTGTTTTTCCTGAAGAAAAGCTTGTTGAAAGGATAAATTCGCTAAAAACCGGCCAAAAACTTGTGGCAGGAGAAGTTTTAATCGCTTTTTCTCAAAAATCAGAAGAAGATATTTCTAATTATCAGGAAATAAAATTCGAAGGTGAAATTCTGCAAATTTCGAATACCTGGGATATTTTCTCTAAAAATGGAGAAGAAATAGAGCGTGATTTTGAGCTGCTGACGAAAGGGCGGGAATCTCAAGCTGTAGATCCTTCCAATTTTATTAAAAATAAAGAGCAGATTTTTATCGAGGAAGGTGCCAGCGTGGAAAACTGTTCATTAAATGCTTCTTCGGGGCCTATTTATATAGGGAAAAATGCTAACATTATGGAAGGCTCGCTTATTCGCGGACCTTTTGCGCTTGGTGAAGGTGCTATAGTTAAATTAGGAGCCAAAATTTATGGTCCCACTACCGTTGGCCCCTATTGTAAAGCCGGCGGAGAGATCAATAATTCGGTTCTTTTTGAAAATTCGAATAAAGGCCACGAAGGTTTCCTGGGAAATTCTGTACTGGGCGAATGGTGCAACATAGGCGCCGATACGAATACTTCAAATTTGAAGAATAACTATGCCGAAGTAAGATTATGGAACTATAATACCGAAAATTTCGCAAAAACCGGCCTTCAATTCTGCGGATTGATGATGGGAGACCATAGTAAATGCGCGATCAATACCATGTTTAATACAGGCACAGTGGCAGGAGTTAGTGCTAATATATTTGGAAGCGGTTTCCCACGAAATTTTATTCCCAGTTTCAGTTGGGGTGGAAGCAAGGGAACTTCTGTTTATGATCTGAAAAAAGTCTTTGAAACCGCTGAAATTGTAATGGGCAGAAGAGGTATTCCCCTTAATGATGAGGACAAAGAGATCCTTCGAAATGTTTTTGAGCTTACTGCTAAATATCGGCGGTAATTTTCAGGAAAGGAGGAAATAAAGTAAAATCCCGATCAAAAGGAATAAAATCGCAGTGGTAGCCAAAACCCTGTAATGCTTTTTTTTGTGTTCCCGAAGTATGTTTTGCCTGAAAAGTTCCAGATCATCATCGGTTAAACGGCTTCTTCTAAATACCCAACCTTCAGATACTGAACTTTTATGCCTCGAAGTATTATAATTGCTTTGAGAACGGAAATCTGATTTTCTTTGGACAACGTTGCCGCCTGTACTTTCGAAACTCATCCAGTTGTAGCTGAGATTGTAATTAAAAATACACCAATTTTTCAAAAAAACAACCTGATTTAATATTTTTTGGCTCCCCGGTTTTCATGATATTTTAGCAAACCATTTTTAGTTGGTATCTTTGCTGCCCTGAATTTCAGAAAAGAATAAAAAGTTTTTATGGAAACTAAAAAAGTAGCATTCTTCACCCTGGGTTGTAAACTGAACTTTTCGGAGACCTCAACCATTGCGCGTTCTTTTGAAAATGAAGGTTTCGAGCGCGTGGGATTTCATGAGAAAGCAGATATTTATGTGATCAATACCTGTTCTGTTACCGAGAATGCCGATAAACGGTTTAAGACCATTGTAAAGCAAGCCCAAAAGGTAAATGAAGATGCTTTTTTAGTGGCTGTAGGTTGTTATGCCCAGTTAAAACCCGAAGAACTTGCTGAAGTTGATGGTGTTGACCTGGTTTTGGGTGCGACCGAGAAATTCAAAATTACCGATTATCTGAATGATCTTTCTAAAAACGAAATGGGTGAGGTTCATTCCTGCGAGATCGATGAAGCCGATTTTTATGTTGGGTCCTATTCAATTGGCGACCGTACAAGGGCTTTTTTAAAAGTTCAGGATGGATGTGATTACAAATGCACCTATTGCACTATTCCGCTGGCGAGAGGGATTTCCCGCAGCGACAAACTTCAAAATGTTCTTGATAATGCTTCAGAGATTTCTGAAAAAGGAATTAAAGAAATTGTTCTTACAGGAGTGAATATTGGTGATTACGGAAAAGGTGAATTTGGCAATAAAAAGCATGAACATACTTTTTTAGATCTTGTAAAAGCCCTGGATGAAGTTGAAGGCATCGAGCGTTTGCGTATTTCTTCAATAGAACCGAATCTTCTTAAAAATGAAACCATAGAATTTGTTGCGAGAAGTAAGACTTTTGTGCCACATTTTCATATTCCGCTGCAAAGTGGAAGTGATGAAATCCTGAAAAAGATGCGCCGTCGCTATATGAGCGATCTTTATGTAGATCGCGTGAATCACATTAGGGAAGTGATGCCGGACGCTTGCATCGGGGTTGATGTGATCGTAGGTTTTCCGGGAGAAACTGATGAACATTTTCTTCAAACCTATAATTTTCTGAATGAGTTAGACATCTCTTATCTTCATGTTTTTACTTATTCTGAAAGAGATAATACCCCGGCCGCTGAAATGAGTGGGGCAGTGCCTCTTAAGGTGCGGAAAAAAAGAAGTAAGATGCTGCGTGGACTATCTGTTAAAAAAAGAAGAGCCTTTTATGAAAAGCAGTTAGGAAGCGAAAGAAAAGTACTTTTTGAAGGTGAAAATAAAGACGGCTACATTCATGGTTTTACTGAAAATTATGTAAAAGTAAAAGCTCCGTGGAATCCGCATTTGGTGAACACGATCCATAATATTAAATTAACTGAAATAGACGAAGACGGCCTTGTAAGATTTGAAGAGCTCGAAAAAGCCGTTGCTGTTTAAATATTTATTCCCACAGGAAGCAGGTCTTTGTATTTCCTGCGATTTTTGCGTATAAATCCGGCAATTTCAGGGCTTGTGGGAACTACTCTTGTATTTCTTTCCTTGATTTCGGCAAGAACGGCTTTGATAAAATCTTCCTGTCGATCCTCGGTGTTTTCTGGCATTCTCAATTTTGTGAGAAATATTTTTCGCTCCTGTTGCGAATATTCAATTACTGCCAGTTCATCGTTAATTCGAGTTTCAAATTGCCTAAGAAACTCATTGTCTGTAATTACTAATTCTTCATCGCTCATACCTGATATATTAATTCATAGGCACTTCAATTAAAAGAACCTTTGACTGATTTTTAAACATTATGGAAAAACTTTCCGTTGCCTTGATCCCGATAGCATCGCGTTTTCTCAGTACTGAATTGTCAATTTCAGCTTCACCTTCTATCAAAAATACGTAAACTCCGTGGCTTTTATCCTTTAATTCGTATTCAATTTTCCTGCCAGACTCAAATTCGCCTAAATGTAAATATGCATTTTGGTTGATCCAGAGGGCATTCTCGGCCTCGTCATTTTTGGGAGTGACGATATTGATAAGTTCATTTTTCTTGAGAAGGGAGGAATAATCTTTCTGGCCATAACGAGGTTGCAGTCCATTTTTTTCCGGAAAAATCCATATTTGAAGCATATTTAATTCCTCTTTTGAAGGATTGAATTCACTATGCTCCACTCCGGTTCCCGCACTCATTACCTGGACTTCGCCAGCTTTAATCACCTTTGTATTATCCATGGAATCTTTATGCCTGATCTCTCCTTTTAGAGGAATGGAGATAATTTCCATATTTTCGTGAGGGTGAGTTCCAAAGCCCATTCCGCCTTGCACAAAATCATCGTTAAGAACGCGTAACAAACCGAACTGGACTTTGCCCGGATCGAAATAATTGGCAAAACTGAAGGAATAGTTGGCTTTCAGCCATCCGTAATTAGCAGTACCACGGGAGCTGGCAGGGTGTAAAACTTTATCCATTTTTGTGGCTTAGTAAATTTGAAAGTAGCGTATTAAGCAGTAATTTTGATCTATAAATTTACGATTTTATGCGAGGATTTACTGTTATTTACATGTTAAAATGAAACAGGAATCTCAGCGTATACCCGTATATTTCATGCCAGGAATGGCCGCCGATCCATCGATCTTTGATAATATTAAATTGCCACGAAATAAGTTTGAGGTGATACGACTGGAATGGCAAATTCCCGATCCCGACGAGAGTCTTCAGCATTATGCAGGAAGGATGCTCGGTTTTATAAAACATGAAAATCCTGTGCTGATTGGTGTTTCGTTTGGCGGGGTAATTGTGCAGGAAATAGGAAAGCTTATTGATTTTAAGAGGTTGATCATTATTTCCAGTGTAAAATGCAGAGATGAATTGCCTCCCAGGATGAAATTTGCAGCAAAAACAGGAATTTTCAGAATATTACCAACAAGCCTGGCAAACCATGTGGGCCATTTAGAAAAACTGGCTTTCAGCGATTTTTTAAAAAAAAGAGCAAGGCTTTATAAACAGTATATTGGGGTTACCAATAAGCAGTATTTAGATTGGGCAATAAAAAACATGGTAAAATGGGATTGCGAAAAGCCCGATAAAAGGGTGATCCATATTCATGGAGATAAAGATGAAGTTTTTCCTATTAAATATATCAAAGACGCGATCATTGTTAAAGAAGGCACCCATATTATGATTGTAAACCGCTTTCGCTGGTTTAATGAACATTTGCCAGAACTTATAATTTCTGGAAAACTTAAGAAAAAGAAAATTTATAATAACCTAACATAAAGAGCCATGAAGATATTGAAGAAAATAATGATTGGAGCAGGAGTGCTGGTTGTGTGTGCGGTAAGTATCAATGCTGTGCAACAGGATTCCTCTGGAGGTTCTGAAGCTTCAGTTAAAAGTAGCAGACAACCTGAAAAAAGTGTGGCCAATAATTACAGGATTGTCGCCCTTCCCGTACCTAAAAACCTTGATTTTGCCGGAGAAAATGTTCCCATGGATGATCCTGATGTTTATGAACGTATGGACCGTGAGTTACTCGTGAACACCTACTGGCAGTCAAATGCATTGTTATTGATGAAAAGAGCCAGTAAATTTTTTCCTATAATTGAGCCTATTCTTAAAGAAGAAGGAGTGCCAGATGACCTAAAATACCTTGCTGTTATAGAAAGCGGATTGACCCAGGCGGTATCACCAGCAAGAGCGGTTGGTTTCTGGCAGTTGCTGGAAGGAACAGGAAAAGATTATGGCCTCGAAATAAATGATAATGTTGATGAACGTTATAATATTGAAAAAGCTACCCGTGCAGCTGCTCAGTATCTAAAAAAGGCAAAAGAGCGATTTGGATCCTGGACCCTGGCAGCCGCTTCATATAATGCCGGGCAGTATGGTATTGATAAGCAACTTGAACGGCAAAAAGTAGATGATTATTACGATTTGCTGCTTGGAGAAGAGACCGGAAGGTATATATTCAGGTTATTGGCCTTAAAGGAAATAATGAATCATCCTAAAAAATACGGATTTGTCTTTGACAAAGAAGATCTTTATCAGCCAATTCCAACCTTTGAGGTAAAGGTGGATACGGTAGTTAAAGATTTTCCAGATTTTGCCAGTCAGTTTGGGATCAATTATAAAACACTGAAAATCCATAACCCCTGGTTGAGGGATGATCATCTCAACAATGCCTCCCGAAAAACCTATTTTATTAAGATACCCGAAAAAGGTTATTATCCGGCACTGGATTAGTCCTCAAGGGAAACGTTCTCGGCGTATTCAGTATAAGTTTTAATAAGATCGTTGTTGATCGAAGTTTCCATCGCCATATAATTCTGG
This sequence comes from Christiangramia fulva, assembly GCF_003024155.1. Taxonomy (NCBI): domain Bacteria; kingdom Pseudomonadati; phylum Bacteroidota; class Flavobacteriia; order Flavobacteriales; family Flavobacteriaceae; genus Christiangramia; species Christiangramia fulva. The sequence goes on along the minus strand of NZ_CP028136.1, from coordinate 3,593,030 downwards.
GTAAAGGCTGTTTCTTCATCGGTTTGCATACCTGGAAAAATACTGCGACGAATTCCGGTAATTTCTTTATTACCAGAAAGAAGGAAACAGGTGGGAAGACCTAAAGAATGTTTTAATTGCTTGATCACATAAGGACTGGTATTGGCCGATTCATCAACATAAACCACGTGGATGGCAGAATCAAATTGCTTTGCCATTTCTTTTGCTTTAGTATGAGTGTCCCAGTACAGCACTACAAAATCAATCTTATCTTTTAATTCACTGGCAAGTTTGTTCAGCGCCGGAATTTCCCCCTTTCCCGGAATACACCAGGAGGCGTAAGTAATTAGAAATACAGGTTTCTTATAATCGTAAAGGTGAACTTCTTTTTTCTTTAGATCATAGAACCCGAAGTTATCCATATAAGATCCTTCCAGAAAATTAGAAGTTAGGGAATCAAAAAGTTTTTTAGCTTTTTCATAATCGCGGAAGCGATAAGCAAGATCGGCTTTTCTATTATAATCTGCGAGATGTTCTGAGAGAATTTGAGAGAAGTATACCTTGTCCCTGGGGGTTTCCTGTGAAAAGAGGTGGGGACCGATAAGTATTAAAACAAAGAGTAAAACTCTCTTCATGCAACTTTTTGAGGGGCTGTTACCCTGCAAAAGTACTTTAGCTTTCCGTTGCCCGAAAAATTATTCGTTTAACTACCTGTATTTTAGTTAAAATGTAGTTTTTGAAAGAAAAAAGGATAAAACAGTTCTAGATTTTCTTCATTTGTTCCTTCATCATCCTTATCTGGTCATTCATCATTCCATGCTTATCAAGTTTTTTAGCTTCATTGAGGAGCATAGTAGCCTCTCTTTTTCTTCTTTTTGTCATGGCGATACCCGCAAGGTTTAATTTGGCCATGGCGAGATCATGATCCATTGAGAGACCAAGACGAATGGCGCGTTTAAAGAATTTTTCGGCCTGGGTAATATTCGTTTGGGAAACCATAAGACCGTGAAGATACCAGTAATATCCCTGTTGTTTTTTGGTAAGTGCTTTTTCGGGATCTTTGATTTTATCCAGCCATTTTTTGGCCCCCTCAAAATCCTGTTTTCTTAAACGAAGAAACGCCAGTAATATCATTTCGTTTTTAAAATAGAGAAAGATAAAGATTCCGGAAAGGAGTATAAGAGATATCCCATTTCCTATATGGCCTTCAACAAATTGCCATACCGCCCAAACTATTATAAGGCCGGCAATTACTAATTTGATATTTTTATTGAACATTTCTATGTCGTTTTTCAGGCCGCAAAGGTAATAAAAACAATTAAAAATATTTTATGTTTAGTATTTGGAGTAGATAAAAAGCTTTGTATATTTGCACGCAGTTTTAAAGACAGGAAAAACCGAATTTACAGAAGATAAAAGATATTTAAAATGAAAAGAACGTTTCAGCCATCCAAGAGGAAAAGAAAAAACAAGCACGGATTTCGCGAGCGTATGTCTAGTGCTAACGGAAGAAAAGTCCTTGCACGTAGAAGAGCAAAAGGTAGAAAAAAATTATCTGTATCTTCTGAAAACAGACACAAGCACTAATGAATCACGAGTTTCAAAATAAATAAAGGTGTTACTTTTTCAGTAACGCCTTTTTTTATATCCAATCGCTTCTTATTTTTAACGTCAACTCAACTTTAAAGCATGCCTAAAAACAAAGATCTCAAATGCGTTCTCATCATAGGTTCCGGACCCATTATAATTGGCCAGGCCTGTGAATTCGATTATTCTGGTACACAATCTCTGCGATCTCTAAGAGAAGATGGTATTAAAACCATCCTTATAAATTCAAATCCGGCCACGATCATGACCGACCCTTCTATGGCTGATCATGTGTATTTAAAGCCGCTTACGACTAAATCGCTTGTTGAAATTTTAAAGGAGCATCCTGAAATTGATGCTGTTTTACCAACAATGGGTGGGCAAACAGCTTTGAATTTATGTATTGAGGCAGACGAAAAAGGAATATGGAATGACTTTGGGGTAAAACTTATTGGTGTTGATATCGACGCTATCAATATCACCGAAGACCGGGAGCAGTTTAAACAATTAATGGGAAAGATCGGGATTCCGGTGGCACCCGCTAAAACGGTAACTTCTTATTTACAGGGAAAAGAAGTTGCTCAGGAATTTGGTTTTCCGCTGGTAATTCGGGCTTCTTTTACCCTTGGGGGAAGTGGCGCCTCTTTTGTTCACCATCCTGAAGATTTTGATGAAATGCTTTCCTATGGCCTGGAAGCTTCTCCAATCCACGAGGTACTTATAGACAAAGCGCTGTTGGGCTGGAAGGAATACGAACTGGAATTGCTTCGGGATAAGAATGATAATGTGGTGATTATCTGTACCATTGAAAATATGGATCCCATGGGAATCCATACCGGGGATTCCATTACGGTAGCTCCGGCAATGACATTGAGCGATACCGCCTATCAGCGAATGAGGGATATGGCAATTAGAATGATGCGCAGCATCGGTGATTTTGCCGGTGGTTGTAATGTTCAGTTCGCGGTGAGCCCGGATGAAAAAGAAGATATTTATGCAATTGAGATCAATCCACGGGTATCAAGATCTTCGGCCCTGGCCTCTAAAGCAACAGGTTATCCTATCGCTAAAATCGCTACCAAACTGGCATTGGGATACCATCTGGATGAACTGGAAAACCAGATAACTAAATCAACTTCCGCTTTATTTGAACCATCTCTCGATTATGTGATCGTGAAAATTCCGCGATGGAATTTTGATAAATTTGAAGGAGCCACCAGAACTCTGGGACTTACCATGAAATCTGTTGGAGAGGTGATGGGTATTGGTCGTTCATTCCAGGAAGCGCTGCATAAAGCCACGCAATCTCTTGAAATTAAAAGAAATGGCCTTGGCGCCGACGGCAAAGGCTATACCAACTACGACCAGATCATTGATAAACTTACAAATCCCAGCTGGGATCGCGTTTTTGTTCTTTACGATGCGATTCAAATGGGAATTCCGTTGAGCAGGATTCATGAGATCACGAAAATAGATATGTGGTTTCTGCGCCAGTATGAAGAATTATACGCCCTGGAACAGGAAATTTCAAAATTCGATATCGATTCCCTTCCAAAAGAATTAATGCTGGAAGCCAAACAAAAAGGTTTCGCCGACAGGCAAATTGCTCACATGCTTGAATGTCTCGAAAGTGAAGTTTATAAGAAGCGCGAGGAGTTAGGAGTGAAGAGAATTTATAAACTGGTGGACACCTGTGCCGCAGAATTCAAGGCTGAAACTCCCTATTATTATTCAACTTTTGAAGATCAAATTCGCAATAAAGACGGAGAGGTTTACGTGGCGAATGAGAGTGTGGTGACTGACAGGAAGAAAATTGTTGTTCTTGGCTCGGGACCAAATAGAATAGGGCAGGGAATAGAATTTGACTACAGTTGCGTGCATGGTGTGCTGGCTGCTTCAGAATGTGGTTATGAAACCATTATGATCAATTGTAACCCTGAAACCGTTTCAACCGATTTTGATGTCGCCGATAAACTTTATTTCGAACCGGTTTTCTGGGAACATATCTACGACATTATTCAGCATGAAAAACCAGAAGGAGTGATCGTTCAGTTGGGCGGGCAAACGGCCCTTAAACTTGCTGAAAAGCTCGATCGCTACGGAATAAAAATTATGGGAACGAGCTTTAAAGCGCTTGATCTTGCTGAAGACCGCGGAAGCTTCTCAACCCTGCTTCAGAAAAATAATATTCCATATCCCGATTTCGGAACTGCAGAAACTGCTGATGAAGCCCTCGCCCTTGCCGATGAGCTTGACTTTCCTATTCTTGTGAGGCCTTCTTATGTTTTAGGTGGACAGGGAATGAAAATTGTGATCAACAAAGAAGATCTTGAGGCAACGGTGATCGATCTTCTAAGAAAAATTCCAAATAATAAATTATTGCTTGACCATTATCTTGATGGGGCTATTGAAGCCGAAGCAGATGCGATTTGTGATGGCGAAGATGTTTATATCATCGGAATAATGGAACATATTGAGCCCTGCGGGATCCATTCAGGTGATTCTAATGCTCTTTTACCTCCTTTCAATCTTGGAGATTTGGTGATCCAGCAGATAAAAGATCATACAAGGAAGATCGCCCTGGCGCTGAATACAGTAGGACTTATAAATATTCAGTTCGCGATAAAAGATGACAAGGTCTATATTATTGAAGCAAATCCAAGGGCTTCCAGAACTGTTCCTTTCATCGCGAAAGCTTACAAGGAGCCTTATGTGAACTATGCGACCAAGATCATGCTGGGAAAAAACAAATTGAAAGATTTCAAATTTGAGCCTAAATTAGATGGTTATGCGATCAAGCAACCAGTATTCTCTTTCAATAAATTTCATAAGGTGAACAAACAGCTTGGTCCTGAAATGAAAAGTACAGGGGAAAGTATTTTGTTTATTGATAATCTTAGAGATGACGAGTTTTATGATCTGTATGCCAGAAGAAAGATGTACCTAAGCAAATAAATTAAGGTTAATGTTTATATAAACGGACAGCGGGGCTGTCCGTTTTTCGTTAATTTCAATTCAAATTATCAGGGATGAAAGATGTAATCTTGTTGATAGGCGGCATTTACGGAACGCTTGCGGTGATTTTAGGAGCTTTCGGTGCCCACGCCCTCAGAAGATCTTTTAACGACGATCAGTTGCGCAGTTTTGAAACCGGTGTTCGATACCAGATGTATCATGCGATAATGATCATTATTTGCGGAATCGTATTTCCTTTTCTGGACACAGGCCAGACCATCGCCGCGTGGTGTTTTATAATTGGAATTTTTCTTTTTTCTTTCAGTATTTACCTGCTTACATGGCTCTCTTCAAGAGGAAAAAGTATGAAAGTTTTAGGGCCTGTTACGCCACTGGGAGGGCTTCTTCTTATTGCCGGCTGGATATTATTTTCAATTGAAATTATCCAGATTGCCCCTTATTTAACTCCCTGATTCTTCTTTTTGTTTTGCATATTTTTCAGCAAACCATGCAATAAGTATTAACTGAGTGGAATGATAAAGCATAACTGGTAGCAATAACAATCCTGAATTCGCGGCATTTCCGAAGATCACTTTCACCATTACCGAACCATGAACCAGTGACTTTTTTGTTCCGCAGAATTGGGCAGTGATCTTTTCATCTCTTTTTAGACCGAACTGTCTGGAAACAAATGCGAGGCCAAAGAATACTACAAAGAATAAAATCATTAATAAAACGATCATTTTTATAAGACCTTCCAGCTGAATACGGTCAAAAAGATTTGAAGTAAAAGAAGTGCTGAAGCTGGAATAGATGATCAATAAAATAGTTCCCTTGTCGAACAGGCCAAGTTTTTTGCTGTGTTTCCTTGCCCATTTTCCGAAGTATCGCTGGAGAAAAATTCCTATTAATAAGGGTAAGATTATATGAAGGAATAATTTCCATAAAACAGTCGCGAAATCAAAGTCAGCTGTTTTGCCTAATATGGCTCCAAGCCATAGCGGAGTGGCGAAAATCCCAATAATTCCTGAAAGGCTGGCGTTAAAAATAGCAGCAGGAATGTTTCCTTTAGCAATAGAAACCATAACTACCGAAGAAGATACCGTTGAGGGTAGCGTTCCCAGGAAAAACAAGGCAATCCAGAGATCAGATCCTGTTCCTTTGTCAAAAACAGGAATGCAGGCGAGGCATAGCAACGGGAAAATGATAAAAGTGGTAATGTGAATGATGAAATGAACTTTATAATTCTTTAAACCGCTTTTAAATTCAGATGGGGCGAGTTTAAGGCCATAGAAAAAGAAGATTAACCCGATCCCGATGTCGATAATCGTTTTAAGAGGGAGTATTTGGGTCCCTTCCGGGAAAAAATAAGCGATCCCGATGCTTGCAAAAATGGCAATTATAAAAGCGTTCGCCTTCAAGACCCCGTTTGAATTTGAACTTTTTGATCTTCCAGAATGTGAAGATATTCTTCTTTGGTAAAATCGGTTTCATGAAATTCTTCATTTTTACTCAATTTCACCTTTCTGCGCTCAATACTTTTTACAAATCGCCTGATGTCATTATCATTTTTCAGAATTAGGCCCGGAATATCAACCGATTTTCCCTTGGCATCCTTCGCAACCATTGTAAAATATGAAGAATTGCAATGTTTTTTTGCTCCGGTTTGTATGTTTTCGGCTTCCACTCGAATCCCTATAACCATAGAGCTATGGCCGGTATAGTTCACCGAGGCTTTCATGGTGACCAGTTCTCCTATTTCAATAGGTTTTAAAAAATCAACCGTATCAACGCTTGCTGTCACGCAGTACGCGCCGGAATGTTTAGAAGCACAGGCAAAAGCTATCTGGTCTAATAGTGATAACACATAGCCACCGTGAATTTTTCCGTTGAAATTAGAATGGGAGGGAAGCATGAGTTCTGAAATCGTCACCCGGCTTTCTCCCACAGTTTTATATTTTTTTTGCATAATTACTTGCTAAAATGCGGACTCTGAATTTTCTCCACGTCTTTAATAAAATATTTGGTATCACCCCAGAAAAAGAATGTAGAAAACCGCTCCACATAGGTTAAACGCACATATCCGCCTTCATATTCTTTCAATTTTTTTACAACCTCCTCATTGCCTTTCATTACCGAAAACTGAAAGATCTGGGCTCCGCTGATTCCCTGGCTTATTTCACCTTCCCATGTTTTAGAAATCACTCCTTTTCTACTGAACTTGATCAGTTCACCGCTTCTTGTTCCTTCGCTGTAAGGCACAAAATAAATAAACGCATAGCTGAAAAGCCAGATCACCAGAATTCCGCCGAGTATGTAAAAAAGTATCTTTTTCATTAAGTGTTTTTATAAACCAGGTTCAGGAATTCTTCAAATTTTGAAGGCTCCAGCCACCGGATTACTATTACAAGGTTATTTTTTTGATCAACCACAATGAAATTTCCGCCAAACCCGGCTGCATAAAAGACGTCCTGTCCCAAATTTTTCATGCTTGCATCCTTATTTAGCCACCACATATAGCCATAATCAGGATTTGCTGAGGAAGATTGCACGGCCTGATGAATCAGTTCGGAAGAGAGCAGCTGCTCATTCTTCCATTTCATAAACAGAAGTCCGAACCTGGCCATATCTTTAGTGCTGATAAACATTCCGCCTCCGGAATGTCCACCGCCGCTAACCGATTGCATTTTAAGTCCGTCAATGGTCGTCCAGGAGTTTTCATACCCATACCATCTCCAGGTAGTTGAAGCGCCTATGGGATCCATAATGTTCTTTTTCAGGATCTTCGGAAGCGGTTCTCGAAAAACATTTAGTAATGAGTAAGCTAAAACGTTCACCCGAACATCATTATATTTAAAATAAGTACCGGGTTCATGAAGTTCCCGGGAACGCCACTGATCGATATTCTGATCCTGAGGCGGACGATCTGCCCAGTCAAAAGAATCCCATAGCTCCCCACTCCAATCTGAATTTTGCTGAAGCAGATGTTCCCAGGTTATTTTGCTGTTATGTGGCCCATCAAAGGTGCCGTCCCAAAGATAATTTTCTACTTTATCATCAAAACTGTCTATAAGATCTTCCTGTTTGGCAATTAGGGCAGTTGTAGAAAGAAAGCTCTTAGTGACGCTAAATGTCATGTCCACCCTCTCAATATCACCCCATTTTGCTACAATATATCCATTTTTAAGAATGACGCCTGCAGGACCACCTCTTCTTTTGGTGGGTCCAAGCAGTTTGTGGTAAGGTTCACTCTGGAAACCTTTTAATATCGCCTGGCGCAGGTCACGGGATTCGGAATATTCATTCTTTTTTGCAAATTCTACCGCTTCATTAAAGTCAAGGTGATAATTTGAAGCCTGTTTTTCCTGCCACTCACCATTTGGAGGGAAATAAACTTCCTGAGCATTTAAAGTAAATGCAATGAAAAATAGCAGGTTTATTAGAATGTAATTTTTTTTCATCGAAGGTCTAAAGTTTTGTTTTCGGTTTCTTCGTCTTCTTCTTCATCTTCATCAATTTCAGCTCGTTTTAAAAGGTTTTTATCTAAATGTTTACTGGCTGTTGCTCCCAGTTTTTTAAGTTTTTCAACCCGACTAACTAAATTACCTCTGCCAGTAGAAATTTTCTTCATAGCCCCTTCATAGGTATTCTGAACGGTCCCGATCTGTTTTCCAATTTTAATAAGATCTTCAGTAAAATTTGTAAAAGTATCATATAACCTTCCTGCTTGAGTTGCTATTTCAATGGCGTTCTGCTTTTGTTTTTCGTTTTGCCACATGCTGTCAATTGTTTTTAAAACAGCTAATAGAGTAGTAGGGGTTACAATTATGATATTTTTCTGAAATGCTTCGTTATAGAGGTTAGGATGTTCGTTCGAAGCCACGGCAAAAGCGGCTTCTATAGGTATGAAAAGCAGTACAAAATCTGGACTTTCCATCTGGTAAAGGGAATGGTAATTCTTGTTGCTGAGTTCACTAATGCGATTCCTAACCGAAATCAGATGATTTTTAAGATGCTTTTTCTTTTCATCTTCCTCAGTTTCATTACAATATCTTTCATAGGCATTTAGGGAAACTTTTGAGTCAACTACCATCTTTTTGTCACCCGGAAGATGTATGATCACATCGGGCATGACACGTTTTCCTTCTTCTGTATTAAAACTTTGCTGAACGAAATATTCGCTGTCTTTCTGGAGTCCGCTTCTTTCCAGTACACGTTCCAGCACCATTTCGCCCCAATTTCCCTGCATTTTGGTGTCGCCTTTCAGAGCTTTGGTAAGATTATTCGCTTCTTCACTGATCTTGACATTCTGCTCATTCAGGAATTTCAGTTTTTCGCCAAGTTCAGCGTGCCTTTTTATAGATTCGGTGTTTGTCAAGTTCACTTTCTCTTCAAAATCCTTTATTTTCTTCTGAAGCGGATCCAGGATGTTTTCAATATTCTGTTTATTAAGACTGGTGAATTTCTCCGATTTTTGATCAAGGATCTTGTTGGCCAGATTTTCGAATTCTTTAGTGAACTTCTCCTGGAGTTTTTCAACTTCAGCTTTCTGCTCTTCATTTCTTTCCTGAAGGTTATTGAATTCGGAAATTTTTCTGGTTAACTGCACGTTGAGATTGTCCTTTTCGCGACGTAATTCTTCTAAAGTGGTTTCAATTTTTTCAATCTGGGCTTTAGATTCTTTCTTGGCTTCTTCCAGTTCTTTTTTATGATTATCTAAATCATTAATAGATTGACGTTTAAGTTCTTCTATATGAAGTGAAAGTTGATTGTTTTTTTCTTCCAGCCTTCCGGTTTCTCCTTTAGATTTTAAGCCGGAAATTAATCTTCCAAGATAAATTCCAACACCTAAGGCAATGAGAAAAATAATTAGAAACAAAAGATAGTCATTCATGAAATAGGAGGTTTTCTCAAATATACTTAATTAACAACTTTAAGAAAGAAGTGCGCGTAAAATTTGATAACAAGCTTACTGAATTTTAAAAGTTGAAGACAGGTCGTCAAATTTTATCAGGTTCCCGGGAAAGAGACCTTTAAAAGTTTCCGATTTTACAAGCTCTGAGGGAGTTCCTGAAATAGCTTTGCCATCTTTAATGATGATAAGCCGGTCACACAGCTGAACGGCCAGATTGATCTCGTGGGAAGCGAAAATTATTGCTTTTCCTGTTTCTTTGCTGAGCCTTTGAAGCAATTTCAGAACATAAGCCTTATGGTAAAGATCAAGGTGATTTGTTGGCTCATCGAGAATAATAAGCGGCGTATCCTGTGCCAGTGCACGAGCTATTAGTACTTTTTGAAACTGTCCGTCACTTAATTCATGGCATTTCTTGTTTTTAACGGCTTCTATATCTACCAGTTTCATGGCTTCCAAAATCTTTTTTAGGTCATTTTGGGTAAGCCTTCCAATCCAATTAGTATATGGTTGTCTTCCCAGGGCGATCAATTCAAATACCTTCAGGTTTTTAGATAGAAACTGTTCAGTTAGAACCAGACTTACCATTCTTGCAAGATCTTCATGCTGAATAAAATTCAATTCCTTTTCATCTATAAAAACTTTTCCTTCAACTGGTTGTAAGATCCCACTTAAAGTTTTTAATAAAGTAGATTTTCCCGCGCCATTCACTCCGATTACAGCTACCAGTTCTCCTTCGCTTATCTCAAGACCAATACCGGAAGCAACCAGGATATCTTCCTTTTTCCGCTGGTAACCAATGCTGAGATCTTCAGTTTTCAGAACGATATTTGAAGTATTTCTTTTCATTTAAAAATTGAATCGCCTTTTTCTTACCAGTAGCCAGATTACAACCGGCGCGCCGATTATAGAAGTTATAGCATTGATCGGTAAACTTACTTCACTTCCTGGTAACTGAGCCACCGTATCGCATAGTAACATTAAAATAGCACCTCCAAAAATAACGGCCGGTACCAGGGTGATATGATTTGAAGATGGAATTACCTGACGGATAAGATGGGGTACGGCCAGGCCTATGAAGGCAATTGGGCCTGCAAAGGCTGTGATACTTCCGGCGAGAAGACTTGTGGCAATAATTATTAAAAATCTGTTTTTTCTGATGTTCGTTCCCAGACTTCTGGCGTATTGTTCGCCTAAGAGCAATGAATTAAGATTTTTAATGCTTCCTATGGAAATTAATATTCCTGCTAACCAGAAAATGCTTAAAATTCCCACCTCGCTCCAGCCTAGATTTCCAAGGCTTCCATACGACCAGAAAACATATTGCTGCAGGTTGGACGCGGGGCTGAAATAAGCCAGAACGCTTACTATAGCTGCAGTGAGACTTGCGAACATGAGTCCGATTATCAATATTGCCATTGTATCCCTCAACCTAACGGAGGCCAAGATCACCGCGAAAAGAACCAGTAAACTTCCCAGACTTGAGGCAATGACGAGGCTCCAGCTTGAGAGGAAAATGGCTGCAAAAGAAGCGCCAAAGACCGAAGCACCCATAAAAACAAGGGCCACGCCTAAACTTGCGCCGCTGCTAAGACCAAGTACATACGGGCCAGCCAGAGGATTTCGGAAAAGCGTTTGCATAAGGAGGCCGCTAACCGCCAGGCCCGACCCTGTTATTACGGCGGTCATGGCCTTTGGAAGTCGATAGTTCAGAATAATATATCTCCAGGTATCTTTTTCTACATGCATTCCCAGTAACGACGCAATTACTTCTTTCAAAGGAATACTTACCGAACCAAGACTTATATTAAAAAGAGCTGTAAAAACCACTGCTATAAAAAGGAAAATCAAGGCCAGAATATATTTTCTCTGATTTAGCATTATTGAAGTGGTTTATAGAAAACAGGTTCGTAATTTTCTAAAAGTTTCGGGTGAAAAATGGAAATCAGGTCTTTTAGTACCAGATCGGGTCTTTGAGGGCCGAGTTCATAAAACAGGATTCCGCCGGTTTCTCCCTTTGAAAGACTTACGCTATATACGTTTTTATCGCGCACAGCTTTGAATTGCTGATAGTGTGGAGATTGATCCAGAAGTTGCTCGTAAGAAGTAAATTGTCCGGAACTAATCCAGAAATCGGCATCTTCGGCTTTGTTCAGTACACTTTCAAAAGACAATGATAGACTCCCGTTTCCTTTTGTTTCAGAATAAAGATAATTAGCATTGGCATCTTTAAAGAACTGAGCCTGCCAGGAATTTCCGTAAGGCATATACCACTGGTCTTTGAACATGGAACCTGTAATTACCGTGGGTCTGTTTGTTGAAGTTGCAGCGACTTCCCGGGCTTTTAAATAATCTTTCTTAATAGTATTGAAAATTTCAGCAGCTTTTTTCTCTTTTCCGAACAAAGCGCCAAAAAATTTGATCCATTCAGCTTTTCCCAGCGGGGACTGTTCGGTCCAATCACCGTTATAAATAACCGGAATTCCTGTTTTTTTGACAGTCACCAGAGCTTTGTTAGCTCCGTTTATAGCAAAGCCTACCACCAGGTCGGGATTGGTATTTATTAGAACCTCGGTATTTAAATTTTCGTTCTGGCCGAGTTCGGCGATCTTCCCTTCAGAAATGAGTTTTCTTGTTTTTGTTGAAGAAACATAATTAAGGCCGGGAAATCCTACCAGGCTGGATTCTTCATTTAAAGCTTCAAGTGCCGGAATGTGTGTGGTTGAAGTCACCACAATACTTTCTACAGGAACCTGAATTTTTTCATCATACTCTATATTTTCAGGAATTTCGGCATTCTCGTCAGCTAAAAGATAGGTGAGAGGTTTTTCTGCTTCCGGCCAGGGGGTTTTGACTTTCAGGATACTGTAACCTTCAAATTTTTCTATACTAAAACCTTCAGCATTTTCAATATTTACCTTTTTTCCTTCAGCTTTGAGTGCATGATTAGCAGATTTCTGATCCTTGCAGGAGCAAATAATGGCAATAAAAAAGATAAAGTATAATTTTTTCAATTTTCCCGGTTTAGGAATTCAAAAGTAAGATTATTTAAATTTTTCAACTTAAGAACAAACTTATTTGTTTAATTTCGCATTGAAATTTTGGTTTGATGCCGATTTATTTCTGCATCGATTAAAAGGGAATCAGGGGAAGTACGATTTGCTAATTTGGAAATCCGAATTTTTAAACTTTAGTTTTTTAAAGAATATTTCGTAATTCTAACTTCTAATTTCATACTTCAAAAGCCTGAGCTGTTCCCGCAACTGTAAGCTTTGTCCGCCTTTAGGCGGATGGCTGCAATAATTCTTCATACCACTGTTCGCTTAGACGAATGGGAAGGTGAATTGCAGTACGCGAGCCAGGAGACCTGCCCGAGTTTCACCAATAACGAATGACTTTCGGGATAAAGGTCTGCGGCTTATGAACAGAAACAACTTTTTCTTTATTATTTTTTTTGGTGCTGTAAGTTTTCTTTCGGCACAGACCAACTCGGTTCAATGGCTGGACGAGGTGCGTTTAAGCGATGTTAAGCTGAAGCAATTCTCTGAAGGACAGTTCACAAAAAAAATGCAAGATTCGGTTATTGACCGGCAGGAGCCATTGCTCACTTCTCTTTTAAAATTCAATTCTCCTTTCTTTTTTCGTGAAAATGGCTATGGAATGGTTTCCTCAGCCTCGGTTCGTGGAACGGGTGCTGCGCAGACAGCCGTGGTCTGGAATGGCATTAATATCAATTCCCAGTTTACCGGACAAACTGATTTTAATACCGTAAATACCTATGTTTATGACGAAATAAGCCTTCGCCCCGGTGGAGGAAGCGTGATTTATGGAAGCGGAGCCATTGGCGGAAGTATTCATTTGAATAATGAACTGAATTTTTCAGGAAATACTGAAAATAGAATTCGTGCAGGTTTTGGCAGTTTTGATACCTACCAGGCTGGATGGGCAGGTAAATTCTCTACCGATAACACCAGTGTTAACATTAACATAAGTGGCATAAGTTCTGAAAATGATTATAAATACAAAGGCACCGGGAACAAAAATCAAAATGGAGATTTCTCCAACATATCATTAAATGCGGCCTTGGGGCAATGGCTCGGGGAAAAAAATCTGCTAAAATTTTATTCAAATTATTTCCGGGGAGATCGCGGTTTTTCAGGAAGCCTACAACTTACTTCCAATAGTAAATATGAAGACAGGAATGCGAAAAATCTGCTCGAATGGAAATCTTTTTTGGGAAATTTCACCAGCAGTTTAAAACTGGCGTGGCTTGATGAAGAATTCAAATATTATGAAAATCGTAATTCTGCAAATTTCAGTTTCGGAAAAGCGAAAACGGGGATCATAAAATACGATCTGAAATATGAATTTTCAGGAAATAAAAAGCTGGAACTAATAACTGATTATACCGGGATTAATGGAGAAGGATCTGGAATTACAGATGCAAACCGAAAAACTACCGGATTTTCCCTGTTGTGGAACCAGAGGCTTGAAAAACTCGGTTATAAGTTGAGTTTGAGGCAGGAAATTGGAGATCTATATAATTCTCCATTGTTATTTTCAGCCGGAGGAAATTACCAATTCAGTGAATTTTATTCTTTGAGGGGGAATTTTTCGCGGAATTTCAGAATACCAACTTTTAATGATCTTTTCTGGCAGTCGGGAGGAAATCCTGATTTAAAACCGGAAACTTCCTTGCAGGCAGAAATTGGCAATGATTTCAGATTTGAAAATTTTGAGCTTAATTTCAATACCTATTATATCGATCTTCAAAATCTTATTCGATGGGTTCCCGATGATTCCGGAGTCTGGAAACCTGTAAATACCGCCAATGCTCATAATTTAGGCATGGAATTCTTCGCAAAATGGTTCTATGATTTTAGCAAAAATAGCCGTTTGGAATTAAATTCCATTTATTCCTATACCAGAGCAATCGATGAAGCAACCGGTAAACAACTTATTTATACACCTTACCATAAAGTCACTTTTTCCGGAGCTTATCAATGGAAGAATTTTGAAATATGGTACAACAGCCTGTACAACGGGAAGATCTACACTTCTTCAGATAATAAATATGAGCTGCCGGGATATTTTCTAAGTGATTTGGGGGTTTCCTACCGAATTTCAAAAGTACCGGCATTAAAACTTCAATTTCAGGTACAGAACCTTTTTGACAAAAATTATCAGAATATGCCTTCCAGGCCAATGCCGGGCAGGTCTTTTAAATCAAGCCTAACCTTAAAATTTTAGAAAATGAACCTTAAAAAAATTTCGCTATTATTAATTTCGATATTCTTCCTTTCCTCCTGTGAAAAAGAGGAGCCTGTTCCCGCAGAGCCTGTGGAAATGGGATACCGAAACGGATTAATTATTCTTAATGAGGGGAATTTTGGTTCTGCAAATGCATCGGTTAGTTTTCTTAACGAAAACACCAATGAAACAGAAAAACAGTTATTTCAGAATGTAAATGGAAGTCCGTTAGGCGATACCGCCCAAAGTATGGCATTTTATGAGGATCTTGCGATTATAGTACTCAATGTTTCCAATAAAATTGAAATCGTAAATAGGGAGACTTTTCAAAGTGTTGCCAGCATTACTACAAATGTTAGCAATCCGCGTTATGCTTTAGTCGAAAACGGCGAATTATATGTATCGAACTGGGGTGACGGGATGGATCCTGCCGATGATTTTATTGCGGTTTTTGATATTAGTAATTACAGTTTTAAAGAAAAAATTGAAGTTTCAGAAGGCCCTGAACAAATGAAAGTTGCCAATAATTCATTATATGTGGCCCATATTGGCGGATTTTCTTACAGTGATAAAATAAGTGTTATTGACCTGGCATCTAAAATTGTCAAAAAGCAAATAGAGGTAGGTTTTAGGCCCAATTCTATGGTCGTTGATGGCGATAAGTTATGGGTACTTTCCTCTGGCAAATCTGATTATCCTGATCCTGCTGAGGAGACCTCGGGCAGCCTTGCATCGATCGATTTAAATACCGGGGAAGTAATTTCAAAACTGGATTTTTCAGGGAATGCTCACCCCGATCATCTTGTAATTTACAATAACAATTTATTTTATACTATTGGAAAATCGGTTTTTAAATTCGAACCTGCCGGGACGCTTTCTGATACACCTGTTTTTATTGCTGAGGAAGCTGCTATTCTCTATGGTTTCAGTATAAAAGATAATAAAGCCTATATCGCCTCGCCTAACGCCGATTATACAGGAGACGGGAATCTTTATATTTATGATCTTTCAGATGGTAGCCTTTTAGATCAGTATTCAACCGGAATAAACCCGAATTCGGTGTATTTTAATTAATCAAAAAACCCTGCGTAAGGGCAGGGTTTTTAGTTAAAAAAATTTTTAGCCTCTATTCCTCAAGAGATAATTTCGGGTGTAAACCATCCACATACATTTTACCAAAAGTGGGCGATTGGGCGTTGCTTTCACTAATAGTAGGTAGTTTCCTGTAACTCTTATTTGTATCCCTTTGTAATCTGCTTCGAGAAGTATTTCCGGAAATCAAACCTAAGGCCGTATTGAGCAAAGGTTCATTTTCATCTCCAAGGATACCATAAGTGAAAATAGATTCATATTGCGCTTCATCCGGGATCAAACCTTCTGGGTAAGCTTCTCCGTTTGCATTGGTGTTGCTAGAAACCAGCGGCTGCAAGGCATACTTATGGTCGGGATTTAAATTACCACTGTTCTTCTGAAAATTAGGAGCTTTGGTATCGTATAAAGTAATAGATGCCTGAAATTTTCCGCCTGTGGTATCGCCAACCTTGATGACATCCATATAAGGTGAAAGGCCATTAATAAGAACTTCACTGGCAGAATACGTAGATCCTGAAGTTATAACATAGAGTTTATTCAAATTAAGGCTGTTTATAGGTTGAGCAGGAAAATCGGAATTATTATCATATTCATAGATTTGATCATCAAATTTGGTAATAAGTGATTCTGCTCCAAACTGTTCGGTGAAAGCCTGAGTTATATAGCTATTGTATTTTTCTTTTAGAAATACTTTCCCTTTTAGCTGTCCATTGATCATACTTCCCAAATCAACTGCAGAAGTCAATCGGCCACCAGTATTATATCGTAAGTCCAGAATGAGATCAGAAATCCCTTTAGTTTTAAAATCAGCGAAAACGTCATTTAATTCATCATCATAATTATGGACAAAGTTATTGTACATAAGGTATCCTACCTTTTTGCCGTTAAGGTCAAAGGTTTTGGCAATATAAACCGGATTCTCAATAACCGTTGTTTTAGTGATATCAATTTCTTTATTGACATCACCAACCGTACCCTGGCTTAAATCATTAAAACCATAGGTTAGAGATAAAGTGGTATAAAGTAATGTCCTGTAATTATCAACGGTTAATTTTTGCCCGTCCACCTCAGTGAACAACATTCCTCGTTTTATTCCTGCTAAATCAGCTGGTGAACCTGGAACAACATACCTAACTAATCCGGCAATCTCTGAACAACCACTACATAATCTCGCCAAGCCAAAATTCATTCCGCTTGATTGGGAAATTCCAGCAAATTCATTTTCAAGTTCTGTATAATCATCTACTATCCAGCTAAACCTATCTATATTGGGATAGTCATAGAGAAGACCATCATAAAAAAGATCTTCCGGGGTGTCCCAGGTAGAAAGCCAGGTGTTAAGTTCGGTTTGATTCGCAAAATAATCATCCTGTAATACTTCTTTATCGTCCTGGAAAAGATACCAGACATTCATTGCTTTCCATTCAAAATCTTTTATTTCAAGATCTATATTATCTGTAGGTTTTTCTCCTGATAGCTCCGCATTTGGATCTACGGGATTATCATTCATATCTTCTTTGGAGCAGGAGGTAAATAAAAATCCTGTCAAAAAAAAGAGGAGTAAAAATTGGGTCTTTTTCATATTCATTTAATCGTTAATATATTTTTATTGAAATCTGTCAAAAATAGGTACATATATATAATTTAAAAATAAATTGTAACAAAACTGTAACGTATTCGTCGTAAGATTGAGAAGGTATTACAAAACCAACCACTCAAAATGAAAGAAACAGCCTTCCTTAAAATAATTGATCCGGTGAAGGACAAAATGTATCGCCTGGCACTTCGCATGCTTACCTCAAAGGAGGCTGCCGAAGACGCAACTCAGGAAGTTATTCTAAAACTCTGGAGCCGGAAGGAAAATATCAAGCATTATGCCAATACGGAAGCTTTTGCAATGACAGTTACAAAAAATTATTGTTTGGACCAGCTGAAACTCAAACAAAACAACCATTTGCGAATTGTTCATCAAAATTATGACAGCAATACGTCCCTTCAAAAGGAAGTGGAATTAAATGACGAAATGGAGTGGTTATCGAAAATTGTGGATGGATTACCTGAGCAGCAGAAAATGATCTTTCAATTAAGAGATGTGGAACAATACGACTATGAAGAAATTGCCGAAATCATGGAAATGAATCCTACCGCTATTCGCGTGGCACTTTCAAGAGCACGAAAAACAATTAGAGAAAGTCTTATAAAAAAACATAATTATGGAATCAGGTAAAATAGAAAAGCTCATTGAGAAATATGAGGAAGGGCAGACTTCCCTGGCTGAAGAAAATATCCTCAGGGAGTATTTTAAAAACGAGGTTCCTGCTCATTTAAGCCCTTATAAATTAATGTTTGCCTTTGCCGAAAAGCAACGGGAAAATAAAATGGAGGAGAAAGCCCCTCAGGTTGGTCAAAAAAGTTACAGGTTCACCTGGGCTTCGGTCGCGGCGGTTCTCATTATTGCGCTTGGAGTATTTTTCTTCTTCCAAAATAGTTCTTCCTCTTTAAATCAAAATGACCTGGGAACCATTACCGATGAAGAACTGGCACTTCAGAAAACAAAAGAAACCTTACAGATGGTTTCTCAGATCATGAATGAAGGATCTGCAGACCTTGTATATCTAAAAGAATTCAATAAAACAACAAATAAAATAATCAAAATAGACTAAAATCAGAAATCATGAATAGATTAGTAATTACACTCCTGTTAAGCCTGCTGCCTATCTTGTCGCAGTCTCAGAATTTTGAAAAATACGAAGACATGAAAGAGGTAGATGCCATGGTGATGACCAGCAAAATGTTTAAGATGCTGGCGAAAGTTGACCTTAGCGATAATGATCCTGAAGCTCGCGCTTACATGAAACTCATAGAAAATTTGGATAGGATCCAAATCTATAAAACTTCAGATTCAAAGGTGCAGAATCAAATGGCCAGTGACGTAAAATCTTATCTTCAGAAAAACTCTATGGATGAGCTTATGCGGGTTAGTGAAGATGGAAAAAACATCAAATTTTATTCAATTCCCGGAAAAAACGATAATTATGTGAAAGAGCTGTTTATGTATCTGCAGGGTACAGACAATGATAAGCCTATGACGGTAATACTCAGTATTACAGGCGAGATAGATCTTTCTCAATTGTCTAAACTAACCTCCGACCTTAAAGTGCCTGGTGCCGAAGAATTGAAAAATGTCAATAAAAAATCTTAATTATGAAAAACATAAACATCCTATTAGTGCTGCTTTTTGTCGGGGTACTTATATCCTGTGAGAATGAAAAGTCATTACAGAAATTTTACGTCGAAAATCAGGAAGATTCAGATTTTCTGGCCCTTGATATTCCTACCAGTATGTTTGCGAATATGGATTCCCTGGATGAGGAGCAGAAATCTACTTTAAATTCAGTAAAAAAGATCAATTTACTGGCCCTTAAAGCCAATACCGATCACGAGAAATTTGAAGAAGAAAAAGCCCAGCTAAATGATATTTTTAAGGATGAAAAATACCAGCTTTTAATGAAATATGGCGGAGGTAATAAAAAAGCCGCACTTTATTTTACTGGCGAAGAAGATGCCATTGATGAGCTTATTGTTTACGGCTATGATGATGAAAAGGGATTAGGTGTTGCCCGTGTTTTAGGCGAGAATATGGATCCGGAAAAGATCATGAAGTTCATGAAATCCCTTGACGGAAATGATATAAATATAGAAGGAATTAAAAATATTGGGGAGATCATAAATTCTGCGAAGAAAAGTGATGATTCTCTTCAAGGTGATCACGAAACCAGCCAAACTCTTTCAGATTCTATATAAATTCAGATTAATTAGTTGAAAAAGAGGCTGTTTAGAAGAAATTTTAAACAGCCTCTTTAATTTTCTATACTCCGGTGTAATTCTGCGGATTTATTTGTCTTAATTCTTGCTTTATTTTTTCTGAAACCTCCAGTTGATCAATAAATTCTGAAATGCTTTCGCGGGTAATTTTAGTATTCGTCCTGGTAAGGCCTTTCAATGCTTCATAAGGATTTTTGAAGCCTTCTCTTCTTAAAATAGTCTGAATGGCCTCAGCTACTACCGCCCAGTTATTTTCAAGATCGGCATTAAGTTTTTCTTTATTCAGCAATAATTTATTCAATCCTTTTAAGGTAGAATTAAAAGCAATAATGGTATGTCCCAAAGGAACACCAATATTTCTTAACACCGTGCTGTCAGTAAGATCGCGCTGTAATCGGCTAACCGGAAGTTTTGCTGATAAATGTTCAAAAATAGCGTTGGCAATACCTAAATTTCCCTCGCTGTTCTCAAAATCAATCGGATTGACTTTATGAGGCATGGCTGATGATCCAATTTCCCCTTTCTTGATCTTTTGCTTGAAATAATCCATTGAAATATAGGTCCAGATATCCCGATCCAGATCAATAAAAATATTATTGATACGTTTCAAGCCATCAAAAAGAGCCGCGAGATGATCGTAATGTTCAATTTGGGTGGTAGGGAAGGAGTGATGTAACCCAAGGCTTTTTTCTACAAAATTCTTCCCAAATTGTTGCCAGTCCATATCGGGATAGGCCACTTTATGAGCGTTGTAATTACCTGTGGCCCCTCCAAATTTTGCAGCGTGCGGAACCTGGTGCAATAGTTTTAACTGTTGTTCCAGCCTTTCCACAAAGACATTAATCTCTTTCCCGAGCCTCGTAGGTGAAGCTGGCTGACCATGGGTTCTGGCTAAAAGCGGAATGTCTTTCCATTCCTTGGCCAATTCTTTAAGCCTTTCCAGCAATGCGTTAAGCGAGGGGATATAAACTTCATTTACAGCATCTTTAAGGCTTAATGGAATAGCGGTATTATTGATATCCTGTGAGGTGAGTCCAAAATGAATGAATTCTTTTGATTCAGACATCCCTAATTTCTCAAATTCTTCTTTTAAATAATATTCAACTGCTTTAACATCGTGGTTGGTGACTTTTTCAATCTCCTTGACAGCCTGTGCATCAATACTGGTGAAATTTTTATAAAGTTCTCTAAGCTTTTCAAAATTTCCCGGATCTACCTGTTGAAGCTGGGGTAGTCCCTGTTCATAAAGCGCTATAAAATATTCTATTTCAACTTTTATCCTGTATCGAATTAGTGCTTCTTCACTGAAATAGGCTGCCAGTTTTTTGGTTTTTGACCGGTACCGGCCGTCTATTGGAGAAATTGCAGAAAGAGAGGTCATTTTTTAGCGTTTGTAAATTAAAGGACAAAGATACTTTTTAGGAATTTAGAAAAAAATTACCTGCTCAATTTAAGTTGGAAGAAAATACTATGAAAATTCAGTTTTGGTTCAACAATCTTTCCACCAGTTTGGGTACACCTTCAACAGCCTTTTTAGGAATAACTTCTAAATTTCTGCTTTCATGAATGTTAGGTTTGGGATCAATAAAATAGATCGGAATGTCATTTGGTGCAAAATCTACCAGTCCTGCAGCGGGATAAACCTGCATAGAAGTGCCAATAATAATCAGAATATCACTTTTTTCAGTGATTTTAAGAGCTTTTTCAAACATCGGCACCGCCTCTCCAAACCATACTACATGAGGCCTTAACTGAGAATTATGCTCGCAAAAATCACCTATCCTGATATCTTTTTTCCAATCCATTACAAGGTTTTCGTCAAAAGTGCTGCGCGCTTTTAACAATTCCCCATGCAGGTGTGTGACATTGGAACTTCCAGCCCTTTCATGCAAATCATCAATATTCTGGGTTATAATTTGTACATCATATTTATTTTCTAAGCGTACCAGTGCCTTATGAGCTTCATTGGGCTCAACTTCAAGTAACTGTCGCCTCCGTTTATTGTAAAAATCCAGAACAAGTTCCTGATTTTTTTGCCACCCTACAGGTGAAGCGACTTCCATTACATCGTGGCCTTCCCAAAGCCCATCGGCATCCCTAAAGGTTTTAATCCCACTTTCGGCACTTATACCTGCTCCTGTCAAAACAACAATTCTTTCCATACCTTATTTTTCAACTGTTTAAAAGATAAAAAATTTTCTCGAGGGAAAACAGCGAATTCCATTTGTTAAAGTAAGTTTGGATTTCCTATTTTTACCTCAATGACAAATACAAAAGTTTTAGAGTACCTTCTGGAATACCTTACTCCACGGCGCCGACAGCTTTTTGACAAAGTGCTGGCGCAAAGAACTAATTATCTTACAGTTGCTACTCAGGATGTGTATCAGCTGCATAATACCAGTGCCGTCCTACGGAGCTGTGATGTGTTCGGAATTCAAAACATTCATATCATAGAAGAGCGTTTTCCCAAGCGTATCGACAAGCAAATCGCGATGGGTGCTCAAAAATGGGTTGATGTGAACAGGTATAAAACTGCAAAAGAATGCATTTCTGCACTTCGGAATAAAGGATATAGTATTGTTGCGACGAGTCCGCATGAGAAGTCCATGACTCCTGAAGATTTTTCATTTGATCAGCCAACCGCTTTATTTTTTGGTACCGAAAAAGAGGGCTTATCAGAAGAAATACTCACAGAAGCCGATAGAACCTTACATATTCCCATGGTTGGATTTACTGAAAGTTTGAATATTTCGGTTTCCGCAGCCATAATACTGCACGTGCTCACTGAAAAACTCAGAAAATCAGAAAAACGCTGGCAGTTATCTGATGAAGAGAAACTGGAACTTAAAATGGAATGGACCAAAAAAAGCATTAAAAATAGCGACCAAATTATTGAGCGCTTTTTGAATCAGTAATTATTTGTAACTTTTAATCGCCCTAAGAGCTAACCAATGACGCTGTTTTTTTATATCATTATCGCAATCATCACATTTTTTGCCTTTCTGCACGCCTGGGCAAAGAAAGAATATGACATAAACCGAACCATCGTAATCAATAAACCTCGTGAAGAGGTATTTAATTTTGTAAGGCAGTTAAAGAATCAGCCCTACTGGATTCCCTGGTTTAAAAGGGATCCTGATGCGATTAAAAAATATAAGGGTATTGACGGGAAAATAGATTCCAGTTTTTACTGGAAAGGGAACAGTAAAGCCGGTGAAGGAATTCAGAAAATTGTAAAAGCAAAACAGGGCAGGGTACTGGAAACCAAGATACTATTTATAAAACCTATAAAAGTAAATGCCCTCACTTATATTGGTGTAAAGGAAATTGAGCCCGAAAAGACCAAAATGGTATGGGGAGCGCGGGGAGCTCTGGCATTTCCACTAACTATAATAAGTCTTTTTTATACTCCTGAAAAAGCCCTGGGAGAAAATTTTGAAACCGGATTGAAAAACCTGAAGCAGATTCTTGAATCCCGCTAATTTTTTTGAAGAGCTTTATATTCTTCGTAACAGCCATTGATGGCATCCAGGATCTGAAGATCATTGGCCGTTTTCATAAAATCTTTTGAGTAGTTGCAGTGATTTAAAATCTCTTCGATTTCTGATCGATTGACCTGTAATAAAGCCATCAGTGTTTCACGGTCGAATTTTCTGCGCAGTAGATCACGGATATTTTCATCATCTTTCATCTGCCTCAATTTTCGCATCTGCCTGGGCCGTTTTCCGAAGATATTATAGACCAAATCAGCCGGATTTGATAAGGATCGAAGTGTTTTTGTCACCGCGCCCGGAGAGTGGTCGCCACCTTCATAACCAGTATTTAAACCCGAAATACTATACCTGTGATTGTCGTAGATAGGAATATTTTTCGCATCGATCTCCAGGTAACCCGTAAGTTTTACCGAATTCAGGGTAACTTCTTCCAAAGCCATGCCTATTTCGGTCATTTTAACCTTTACGTTGCCGTACTTAAGCCAGTCGTTGGTCACGCGAACACGAATGGAACGAAAACCGAGATAAGAGAAATATAACGTATCATTTACCTCGGCTTTAATTTTAAAATTTCCTTCTTCATCAGTAATAGCTCCCACCACCTGATTAAGATTCACGATATTCACATTTTCGAGAGGCTGATCATTGGCGGCGTTCATCACAGTTCCCTTTATGGTTTGCTGGGCAAACGACACTCCGGAAATCATAAGGAATAGTATAAATAGGTTTCTTTTCATAACAATCGGGCCTAAAAATATAAAATCCTGATAAAAAACAATGCCAAACTGATGCTTATTGAAAAATGAATTCTATTTCTTAGATCTTCTTCGTTTTATTGAATTCTCGATGTTTTTACCGTGACTCACTTTGCGACCGTTTTTCTTTCCATCACGTCCCCTTGTTCTTCGGCCAGATTTCTTACCTCCAAAGCCATCAGAATCTGAATATTTACTGAATTTTCTTCTTGGTGATCTTTCTTTGCTCTGTTCTTTGGTGATTTCAATAGTCACATCACGACCCTGGTAATTGAAATTCTGAAAACTTTCCAGTACATGGTTCGCAAGGCGGTCATCGGTATTAAAGAATGAAAAACTGCCTTTAACATCTACCTTATAAACATCATCGCGTTCCAGGTTCAATTGTTCTTTCAGGAAATCTTTAAGGCTTTTCCAGTCAAAACCGTCTTTTGAGCCCAAGCCCAGGAAGTAACGTGTAGAACCATCTGAAGATTGTTTGGACGCGGTAATATCAGAACCAAGTTCAGGAGCATTTTTATAGTAATTATAAAAACGTGTGAATTCAACCGAAAAAACTTTTTTGATCAGCTCTTCTTTTGAAAAACCTTCAAGAACATCCATTATGGAAGGCAAATATGGATCGATATCATGGTTGATCTCGGTTTTCTTTATGTCGCTGGCCAGGTGGAAAAGCTGAGTCTTGCAGATCTCTTTTCCACCAGGAATTTGTTTTTGTACAAATTGCTGCTGAATCATCTTTTCGATGGTTTTAATCTTCCTGACCTCACTTTTGGAGATGATCACCATGGAAGTCCCGGTTTTTCCGGCGCGTCCCGTACGTCCGCTACGGTGGGTGTAAGTTTCAATTTCATCGGGAAGCTGATAATTTATCACGTGAGTGATATCATCAACGTCAATTCCTCGCGCAGCAACATCAGTCGCTACCAGCATCTGGATTTGTCTTGTACGGAAACTCTTCATTACCAGGTCACGCTGGTTCTGACTTAAATCCCCATGAAGTGCAGCTGCATTGTAGCCATCTTCAATAAGTTTTTCGGCAACTTTTTGAGTATCTCTTTTTGTGCGGCAGAAGATCACCGAAAATATATCGGGATTCGCGTCGGCCAGTCTTTTAAGGGCATCGTAACGATAACGATGGTTTACCAGGTAATATTCATGAGAAACATTATCGGTACCCATATTTTTAGAGCCCACGGTTATTTCTACCGGATTTTTCATGAATTTAGAGGCGATTTTAGCGACCTCTTTTGGCATGGTCGCAGAAAAAAGCCAGGTTTTTTTGGTATTTGGCGTATGCGAAAGTATCGATTTGATATCTTCATAAAAGCCCATATTCAGCATTTCATCGGCTTCATCAAGAATACAATAATCGATATTCGATATATCGGCCAGATTTCTTCTTATCATATCCTGCATCCTTCCCGGAGTAGCCACAATGATCTGTGCGCCTCTTTGAAGCTGTTTGGACTGATCGGTAATGCTCGCTCCTCCATATACAGCCACCACCTGAAGTGATTTTTTGTATTTGGAATAGTTCTTCAGCTCATTGGTGATTTGAAGACAGAGCTCTCGTGTGGGAGAAAGGATTAACGCCTGTGTTTTCCGGGATTCAGAAGAAATTTTCTGAATTAATGGAAATCCGAATGCAGCGGTTTTTCCTGTTCCGGTCTGGGCAAGAGCCACAAGATCGGTCTCCTGATCTAATAAAATTGGGATTGTTTTTTCCTGTACTTCGCTGGGGGTTTCAAAACCCATGTCAGCTATGGCCTGTAAAACCTGTTGGTCCAGACCAAGTTCCTCGAATTGGTTCATTTTAAATTGTAAGTATTCCGATTATGATATGTAGGTGTTACATAAGAAGCGAATCGACATACTTAAAAACCAAAACTTCCGGTAACACATCCTCACCCTGAGGAATTTCAAGCGGCAAATATACACTTTTATTTCTGATAAATAAGCTTTGAATTTTAAATGCAGAAAAACCCCGGAATGACCTTTTATTCCTGGTCTTTCAGAAAATCAATAAGTTTTTTGAATGCCCTTGCACGGTGGCTGATTTCCGATTTTTCTTCCAAATTCATCTCGGCAAAGCTTTTTTTATGTTTTTCTGGTTGAAAAACAGGATCATAACCAAAACCTTTTTCCCCCCGTTTTCCGGTTAAAATTTCACCTTCACAAATACCCGGAAAACTGTAGTGATTTTTGCCAAGTCGTAAGGAAATTACCGTTTTGAACCTGGCTTTACGATTAGAAATATTTTCCATTTCTTTCAGGAGTTTGTTCAGGTTGGCTTCGTCGCTTTTGGGTTCGCCGGCGTACCTGGCAGAATAAACACCTGGAGCTCCGTTCAAAGCCTCAACTTCAAGTCCTGTATCATCTGCAAAACAATCGTAACCGTAATTTTCTTTCACATAATCGGCTTTAAGCTTCGCATTTCCTTCAATGGTCGCCGCGGTTTCTTCAATATCTTCTTCGCAGCCAATATCATCCAGTGAAAGTAGTTTGATATGTTTGGGAAGGATGCTTTTTATTTCCCGGAATTTATTGGGATTATGCGTTGCAAAAACTAATTTCATACTTTATCTGTGGTGATAGGGTTCATTTTTAAGAATGGTAAACGCGCGGTAGAGTTGTTCGGTAAAAAAAAGCCTGACCATCTGGTGCGAAAATGTCATTTTTGAAAGCGAAATCTTTGCATTCGCCCGGGTGTAGACTTCATCTGAAAATCCGTAGGGCCCGCCAATGACGAAAATAAGCCGTTTCAGGCCTGTATTCATTCTTTTTTGAAGGTAAGCTGAAAATTCTTCCGATGTGTATTGTTTTCCTTTTTCATCAAGCAAAACTACAAAATCTGAATTCTCAAAACCCGGAAGTAACAATTGTCCTTCCTTTTGTTTCTGCTGATTTTCATTTAAATTTTTCGTTTTCTTTAGATCGGGAATGATATCAATTTCAAATTTTATATAATGCTGAAGCCGATCAGAATAAATTTTAAGGAGGTTGTCAAGTTCTTGATTATCGGTCTTTCCTATACAGACTAATTTTATGGTCATGCCCTTAATTTAGTGGAGACTTTATTACATTTACAAAAATAAGCAGAGAAAATGATCTCATCGGAACAATTTGATAAAGAAATTGAATTAATCATAAAAAATGCGCTGCGGGAAGATATAGGCGAAGGCGACCACAGCTCCCTGGCCTGTATTCCTGAAAATGCCAGGGGAAAGGCAAAATTGCTTGTAAAAGATAAAGGCATCCTTGCCGGAGTTGAATTCGCTGAAAAAGTTTTTAAGTACCTTGACAGCGACCTGAGATTTAAAAAAGAGATCAGCGATGGTACGTATGTGAAGTATGGAGATGTTGCTTTTTATTTGGAAGGACGATCACAAAGCATTTTAAAAGCTGAGCGAACGGTTCTCAATGCCATGCAGCGTATGAGTGCGATTGCTACCAAAACTTCAGAATTTGTAAAAAAACTGGAAGGAACGAAAACCAAGATCCTGGATACCAGAAAGACCACCCCGGGGATTCGTGCATTAGAAAAATGGGCAGTGAAAATTGGTGGAGGAGAGAACCACCGTTTTGCTTTGTACGATATGATCATGCTCAAAGACAATCACATCGATTTTGCCGGTGGGATCACTCAGGCCATTGAAAAAACCAAAGCTTATTTAAAAGAAAAAAATCTAAACCTCAAAATTATTGTTGAAGCCAGAGATTTGGAAGAAATAAGTGAAATTTTAGAATCTGATGGAATACATCGCATTCTTATAGATAATTTCAGTTTTATAGATACCCGTAAAGCCGTTGAACTTATAGATGGAAGATGTCAAACCGAAGCCAGTGGCGGGATTACCCTCGAAACTGCCAGAAGCTACGCCGAATGTGGTGTCGATTTTATTTCGAGTGGTGCACTAACGCATTCGGTTTATAATCTTGATCTTAGCCTAAAAGCTGTGTAATATGTCTCTAAAAGAGGCGATAAAATCAAGAATCCAAAGTATATCCAATTGGTGGAAACGCAAAACCAAACAAATTGTCCTGCCGGGTCTTGAAGGATTATCCCTGCACGATTTATGGGTGATTTACACAGGGGGAATCATAAAAGGAACTTTCTCCACAAGAGCAAGCTCTATTGCTTTTTCCTTCTTTATGGCAATATTTCCGTTCTTGTTATTCGTGCTAAACCTGATCCCGTATATCACCTTTATTGAAGATTTTCAGTTAGAATTTCTTGTTTTTATCGATAATCTCCTGCCGCCGGAAACATCCGATTTTTTTGGGGCCATTTTTGAAGATATTGCAAAGAATCCACGTGGTGGCCTGCTTTCCTTTTCGTTTATTCTCTCTATTTTCTTGATGACTAACGGCGTAAACGCTATTTTTACAGGCTTTGAATTCAGTTATCATACAAAAACCAATAGATCTATTATTCGTCAATATGTCGTCGCTATTGGTGTTTCCCTGGTGCTGGCACTGTTATTGCTCATTTCTGTAATACTGGTGGTTTTTCTGGAGTATGCGATAGATGATATTTCAGGGAATAGTTTACTAAGTCAGGATACTATAGAAGCATCTATTATTCAGTACTGTGCTTTTATTGTGCTCGTTTACATCGCTGTGGCAATCCTTTATTATTCTGGAACGCGGGAAGCCAGGCAGGCGAAGTTTTTTTCGGTTGGAGCTTTGTTCACAACTATTCTGATTGTAATTACCACAGTTTTGTTCAGTATATATATTACCAATTTTTCAAGTTATAATGAGCTATACGGGTCTATTGGAGCACTGCTGATACTGATGTTCTATATCTGGCTGAATTCTAACGTGTTATTGTTGGGATTTGAATTAAATGCCTCTCTTATTAAACTGAAGAAAAAATTTAAATAAATTTAGTACCACCAAAATACTTACTTATATGAAAATAACTTGCTTTATTTTATTCGCTTTTCTTGGAATGGGCATTTCTATGGCTCAAACCACTATTGCAGGCGTAACCTTACCTCAAAAGGAAACTTTCCAGAATCATGAGTTGGTTCTTAACGGCGCCGGAGTTCGGGAGAAATTATGGATAGACCTTTATGCCGGAGGATTATACCTTTCCCAAAAATCATCTAATGCCGAAGAGATCCTTTCGGCTAATGAACCTATGTCCATCAAACTTCATATTGTTTCAAAGCTTATTTCCAGTAAAAAAATGATAGAAGCGGTAGACGAGGGTTTTCAGCATTCTACAGGAGGAAATACCAGGGCGCTGGACCCAAAAATTGAAAAATTTAAAAGTTTTTTTATGGAGGAGATAAAGAAAAATGACGTTTTTGACATTGTTTACCTTCCTTCTTCAGGTGTGACAGTTTATAAGAATGGTGCAGAAAAAGGGAAAATTTCTGGAATGGACTTTAAAAAGGCGCTTTTTGGAATCTGGTTATCTAATCATCCAGCAGATGACGACCTCAAAAAAGCTATGCTCGGAAAATAAAAAATCAGCTATGAAAAATATCTTAACCTACTTATTTTGCATGGGATTTCTATGCTTTTCTTTAAATGCGCAGGACGTTACCGGTAAATGGAAAAACTTCAATAGTGACGGTAAAGTCAACTCCATAATAAAAGTCTATAAAAAAGATGGTAAGATTTACGGCAAAGTGGTGAAAATAATGAAGGAAGAAGATCGCGACCGTGTATGTACAAAATGTGATGGAGAGCTTAAGAATAAACCTATAGAAGGAATGGTGATCATGAGAGGGCTCCATAAAGAGGGTGATAAATATGTTGGAGGTCATATCGTTGATCCTAAAAAGGGCAAAGAATACCGATGTAAAATCTGGCTAAAAGAAAATAACCCCGATCTTCTTAAAGTAAGAGGATACCTCGCATTCTTCTATAAAACCAAAACCTGGGAAAGAGTAGAGTAAATTTTTTCTAGAATTCCTATATATAAGGCCAATTTTGATAAATTGGCTTTTTTTATTTCTTTAACCGCACAATTACTATGGCTTTTTTTGTTGATCTTATATTGCCTTTGCCTCTTGATAAGCGCTTTACGTACAGCCTTACAGAAGAGGAAGCAGCTTTTATAAGGCCCGGAATGAGATTGGCTGTTCAATTTGGCAAAAACAAGATTTATACAGCCATTGTTGGGAAAATACATAATGAAGCTCCGAAGGTATATGAGGCCAAACCCATCCACCAAATTCTTGATGTTAGTCCTATTCTGGATGTAAAACAATTACAGTTCTGGACCTGGATCGCGAATTATTATCTCTGTACGGAAGGGGAGGTGATGCGAGCTGCACTTCCGGGAGCCTTTCTCCTGGAAAGTGAAAGTGTGGTTAAATTAAATAAACAGGCGTCTTATGACGAAAATAATCTGGACGACGATGAATTTCTCGTTTTAGAAGCACTTCAGCGACAATCTTCTATGAAAATAAGGGAGATTGAAGATTTGCTGGACAGGAAAAAAGTGTTACCGGTGATCAATAAAATGACCGAGAAAAACCTGGTGATGCTAAACCAGGAAATTTATGAACAGTACAGTCCTAAACAGACGCGATATGTAAAGCTGAATCGGCAGTTTGAGGCTGAAAGCGAGATGCATCAATTATTAGATGAACTCTCCCGCGCCCCGAAACAGCGACAGGTAATTTTAACCTATTTTTCGTTAACTGCCGGTACCAAAAAATCTTTGACCGTAAAAAAGCTGTTGAAGGAGTCCAAAGCTACTTCATCTATTTTAAAAAGCCTGTTGGACAAGCAAATACTTCAGGAATATTTTCAGGAGACTGACAGGGTAAAATTTACGGGGGAGATCACCAATACAGGAATTTCCTTTAATAAATATCAAAAAAAAGCTTTTGATGAAATTCAGGGTATTTTTGACGAAAAAAAGGTGTGTTTGCTGCATGGTGTAACTTCCTCTGGTAAAACCGAGATCTACATTAAACTCATTGAAAAGGCAGTGAACGAAGGTAAACAGGCTCTGTATCTACTTCCGGAAATCGCGCTAACTACCCAGTTAATCAAGAGACTTCAGGATTATTTTGGTGAAAAGGTTCTGGTTTATCACAGTAAATATTCAATGAACGAGCGGGTGGAGATTTACCGGCATGTGCTTCAGAATTCAGAAAAAGGCAAAATTGTAATAGGGGCGAGGTCATGCATTTTCCTGCCATTCCAGAACCTGGGTTTAGTGGTAGTTGACGAGGAACACGAATCTACTTTTAAACAATTTGATCCCGCTCCAAGATATCATGCCCGTGATGCCGCAGTTGTTTTGGCGAAACAGTTTGATGCTAACATTATATTGGGGTCAGCTACACCTTCTCTTGAATCGTATTTCAATGCAGAACATCATAAATATGAGCTGGTGGAGTTAAATCGCAGGTTTGGGAATGTTTTGATGCCGGAAGTTGAAGTGGTAGATATAAAAACGGCCCATCGCAAAAGGAAAATGACGGGCCATTTTTCGGAAAGGCTTATTGAAGAAATACGAGAAAGTTTAAATGAGGAGGAGCAGGTGATCCTGTTTCAGAACCGCCGCGGATTTTCCCCAATTCTGGAATGCAATACCTGCGGACATTCGCCGCAGTGTCCCAACTGTGACGTGAGCCTCACTTACCACAGTCATAATAATCAGCTTCGGTGCCATTATTGCGGCTATCATATGGCAATGCAGGAAAAATGTATGGCGTGCGGGAGTCCGGAAATTTCAACCAAAGGTTTTGGTACTGAACAGGTGGAAACCGAATTGAAGGCATTGTTTCCAGAAGCGAAGATAGGAAGAATGGACCAGGATACCACCCGTGGGAAATATGCTTATGAAAAGATCATTGCGGCTTTTGAAAATCATGAAACCGATATTCTTGTGGGTACTCAAATGCTTACCAAAGGACTTGATTTCAGGAAAGTAAACCTGGTAGGGATCATGAATGCCGATAATTTGCTGAATTTCCCTGATTTTCGCGCCCACGAACGAAGCTTTCAACTCATGTTGCAGGTAGCAGGACGCTCAGGAAGAACACAAAAACGTGGGAAAGTACTTATACAAACTTACAATCCTTTTCACCAGATCATTCAACAGGTTTCCACGGGGAATTACGAGGCAATGTATAAAGAACAGCTCGAAGAAAGGTATCAGTATCAATATCCGCCGTATTTCCGGTTAATACGGTTAACCATAAAATGCCGTGATTTTTCAAAAACTAATGAAGCTGCAGCGTGGCTGGCACAGGCTTTGGAAAATGTTTTTGAAAGATATGTCCTGGGACCTGAATTTCCACCGGTGGCGCGTATCCGAAATGAATATTATAAAAATATCCTTTTAAAGATCCCACAGAAACAATCCCTAGGGAAAACTAAAAAAATGGTGGATCGTATTCTCAGCAGTTTCAGGGCCATAGGAGCCTATCGCGCGGTAAGAGTAATTGCGAACGTAGATCCTCAGTAAAAAAAATGTGGGAACTTATCCTTCCTGTTGTATGGCTTCGAGAGCCTCTACTAAATTATTCTTTTTATGTCGGCTTAGCGGAAGTTTTTCCTTTTCAATTTCCACATGCTTGCTGTTATAGCGTTCGATCTTTTCCAGGTTGACAATATAAGATTTATGAGTCCTTAAAAAACGGTCGCTGGGCAACTGCTTTTCAAAGGATTTCATAGTGGCAAGCACCACAAAATTATCTTTTTCGGTAACGAATTTCACATAATCACCCAAAGCCTGTATATACTTCAGTTTACTCAGGAAGACCTTGCGATTTTTAAGATTGCTCTTTACAAAAATGTAATCATCATCTTCGGGGACAGCAGTCTGGTGCTTCAGTTTATAAAGATTAACTGCTTTGTCTACCGCGTTATTAAAACGTTCTTTTGTAACTGGTTTATGAATATAATCTACAGCATCGTAGTCAAAAGCCTTAAAAGCATATTTTGTCTTCCCGGTTACGAATATAATTTGGGGTTTATTAGGAAGATTATCAAGTAATTCAAACCCTGAAAGAATGGGCATTTCGATATCCAGGAAAATTAGATCGGTCTCAACATCGAGCAGTCCGTTCTTTGTTTCTATGGCGTTGTTATATTCAGCAACTAATTTGAGGTTAGGATGATCCTTTATCAGCTTGACTATGGAGAGCCGCTGAAGGCTGGAATCATCTACAACAGCACATTTGAGTAAAACTTCTTCCACGATTAAGTATTGGTTAGACTTTAAACAATATTACTCATTAAAAATTAGAAATACAAGGCAAAAATGAGTTTCACCGACAAAAATAGTGTTTTATCCTTCTTAACAAGCTTTGAAATAAGAAATAATAGTTCTATTTTTGCACCCGATTTAATTTAAAGTAAAAGAATTTATGAACAACTATGAAACTGTTTTCATCTTGAATCCCGTTTTATCTGATGAGCAGATAAAGGAAACAGTAAAGAAATACGAAGATTTTCTTGTTTCGAGAGGGGCCGAGATGGTAGCTAAAGAAGACTGGGGGCTAAAAAAACTTGCTTACCCAATCCAGCACAAAAAAAGTGGTTTTTATCACTTATTCGAATTTAAGGCTCCCGGTGAAGTGATCGAGCCTTTAGAACTTGAATTCAGAAGAGACGAGCGTATGATGCGTTATCTAACTGTAAAATTAGATAAGTATGCGATCGAATGGGCTGAAAAAAGAAGAAAACGTAACAAGGAAAAAGCGTAATCATGGCAACATCTATTGAACAACAGGCAAAAGGAAAAAAAGACGGAGAGATCAGGTATCTTACTCCTCTTAATATTGAAACCACCAAGGCTAAGAAATACTGCCGTTTTAAAAGATCTGGGATCAAATATGTAGATTACAAAGATCCTAACTTTTTAATGGGTTTTGTAAACGAACAGGGTAAATTGTTACCCCGACGTTTAACAGGTACTTCTTTGAAGTTCCAGAGAAAAGTGGCTACTGCCGTAAAACGTGCACGCCACCTGGCATTAATGCCTTATGTAGGTGATTTATTAAAATAAAAAGAGGCAGATATGGAAGTGATTCTTAAAAAAGACGTAGAGAAATTAGGCTTTAAAGATGATGTTGTAGAAGTTAAAAACGGCTACGGCAGAAACTATCTTATTCCACAGGGTTTTGCTGAATTGGCAACTCCTTCTGCCAGGAAGGTTTTGGCAGAGACGCTTAAGCAGAGAGCCTATAAGGAACAAAAGAATATAGATGAAGCTAAGAAACAGGCTGAAAAACTTAATAGTATTGAGATCAAATTAACTGCCAAGGCAGGAGCTGGAGATAAGCTTTTTGGTTCAGTTACAGATGCCGATCTTGCTCAGGCCCTTTCTAAAGAAGGAGTGGAGATCGACAGAAAGTATATTAGCATCGCTGGTGGAAACATCAAAAGGCTGGGACAGTATGAAGCTACTTTACGTTTTCATCGTGAAGTTGTTTCTAACTTCACCTTTGACGTTGTCGCTGAAGCGTAATCTATTTTACTCATATTCTACAGCCTGTTCATCTAAAATGAGCAGGCTGTTTTATTTAAAGGAAAGTTGATCTATGAAATACGCCCGATTAACAAAAGAACAGTTTGAAGAAATGCATCAGGAATTCATAAATTTCCTTGCGACCCAATCTATAACTGTTGAGGAATGGGATAAGATAAAAAATGAAAAACCTGAGGTAGCCGAAGAGGAACTGGATATTTTCAGCGACCTTATTTGGGAAGGTGTGCTCAATAAGGTGGAGTATTTGGAGCATTTTTCCCCTAACCAGATGTATCTTTTTAATATAACGGCTGCGACTATGAACCTTATCGCGGTTAAGATTGAAAATGACGCCATTGATATTACCACGACTGAAGGTTATAATTGGCTCCAGAACAACCTCATGGATGATTCGGTAAATATTTATACTTCTACAAAAGCCATTAGTGACGACCGGAATAAAGACATTTTCGCGCTGATCAAACAGGGTGCCAATATTACCAAAGGAGATTTATACAGGTTTTTTGAAAATGTGGTTCAGGACTGATTTAATCAGATAATTAGAAAATCAGAAATTAGATGATTGTAACAGATGTATGTTTCAATGCGTTAATAAGAAAATAAGGACACCTATTTTCACATTCGTACATTTTTAAAATGATAAATTAAAATCTGTTACTCGTAGCGAAGCGACTCAATAGGATCCTGCTTCGCGGCTTTTGCTGCCGGATAACTTCCGGCGAGAATAGCAACCAGGATCGTAATTGTTGTGGCCCAGAACATCGCCATCCACGGAGTTGTGAAATCAAATTCCAATGATTTGGAAACCGTATAGCCTATCAGTATTCCGAAGATAATTCCTAAAATTCCTCCCATTTGACCAATTACCAGGGTTTCCAGGAAAAATTGTGTCGCAATGGTATTATTTTTCGCACCAAGGGCTTTTCTAACCCCAATTTCACGGGTGCGTTCAGCAACAGTAACAAGCATAATATTCATCAAAGCTATGGACGATCCGAAAATGGTAATGATAGAAATGATCCATGCGGCTACATTAAGTGCGCTGGTAATTGAAAGGGCCCGGTTAATCAGGTCGTCGCTATGTTCAATGGCAAAGTTGTTTTCTTCAATAGGATTGAGTCCGCGTATATTTCTAAAAGTGGTAATTGCTTCATCCTGAGCTGGTTCAAGAAAATTTTTATCTTTTACCTTGACGCTCACACTGTAATTAATATTAGGTTGTGAAAAAAGCGAGCGCGCATGCTGCAGTGGAATAAAAACTCGCAGATCCTGGCTATTTCCAAAGGTGCTCCCCTGGGATTTCAGCACTCCAATAACTTTAAATTTAGCACCTCTTATACTAATGGTTTTGCCAAGCGGATTGAGTCCTTTAAAAATACCTTCTTTAAAATCTGATCCCACAACCGCAACATTGTTATTATTCTTAATATCAAAAAAGTTAAAATCGCGTCCTTCTTCAACATCAAGTCCCGAATTGCCGAGAAAATTCTCATTTACCCCCAACACCGCCACATCAGGATCGGTCTTTTCATTTTCATATTTTACTTCTGCCCCGTTCGTGCCGGTAAATGAAATGGCCGTATTTGTTTGCGGATATTGATAGTCATTTTCAAATTGTTTCACCTCATTATAACTAATGATAGGATTCACCTTCTGCTTTTGATCGCCAAATTGCTGCCGTCTGAAGTCATATCTCTGCAAGCTGAAAGTATTGGCTCCCATTGAAGAAAAATTAGTACTGATAGTATTTTCCAGGGCGGCAACCGCACTTAAAATTCCTACGAGCGCGGTAATCCCAATGGCAATGATCAAAACCGTTAAAATCGTGCGCAGGGGCTGTGTGCGGATAGAATCTATAGCTATTCGGATATTTTCCCGGAACAGTGAAAACATATTTATTTTTTTCTTACTTACAGGTTAGACTCTAAAATTACAGCTTTGTTACTTAAAATTGTGAATTTGTTCGAGTTCGCTTAAAAATTAAGATATTTGCATTCCATAAAAAAGAAGGCGAAAATAATATGGCACAAAAACCATCCATCCCTAAAGGAACCCGTGATTTTTCTCCGGAAGAAGTTGCAAGAAGAAACTATATTTTTGATAAGATAAAAACTGAATTTAAAAAATTTGGTTTTCAGCCCATTGAAACCCCTAGTTTCGAAAATTCTTCTACTCTTATGGGTAAATATGGCGATGAAGGAGACCGGCTTATTTTTAAAATTCTCAATTCAGGAGATTTTCTTAAAAAAGCCGATAAAAATGCTTTGCAGGAAATGGATAGCCCAAAATTGACCCCTTCAATCAGTGAAAAAGCGCTGCGCTATGATCTTACCGTGCCTTTTGCCAGGTACGTGGTGCAACATCAAAATGAGATCGAGTTTCCGTTTAAACGCTATCAAATTCAGCCGGTGTGGCGTGCAGATCGTCCTCAAAAAGGCCGTTTTCGTGAATTCTTTCAGTGCGATGCCGATGTGGTTGGCAGCGACAGCCTCTGGCAGGAAGTGGAATTTATTCAGTTGTATGATTCCGTGTTTAGTAGCCTCGGCCTGGATGGAGTGACCATCAAGATCAATAATCGTAAAGTTCTTTCCGGATTTGCCGAAATGATCGGAGAGAGCGATAAACTGATCGATTTTACCGTGGCCTTAGACAAGCTTGATAAAATTGGCAAGGATGGGGTGGTAAAAGAAATGCGCGAAAAAGGGATTTCAGAAGAAGCCATTGATAAAATTCAGCCAATTTTTGGTCTTAATGGCGATTTTGCCGCTAAAATTGAAGGTTTGAAGAATATTCTTTCCGCTTCTGAAATAGGTAAAAAAGGTATTGCAGAGCTTGAATTCATTCAGAAAGCTATTGAAGAAATGCCTTTGAAAACGGCCAAACCAGACCTCGAAGTTACCCTCGCCCGCGGACTCAATTATTACACCGGCGCAATTTTTGAAGTTGCCGCGCCTGAAAATGTGAAAATGGGATCTATTGGCGGTGGCGGTCGCTACGATGACCTTACCGGTATTTTCGGATTAAAAAATATGAGTGGTATAGGGATTTCCTTCGGCCTCGACAGAATTTACATGGTATTGGAAGAGCTTGATCTTTTTCCTGAAACGGTTACTGCCGGAACAAAGGTCCTTTTTATCAATTTTGGAGAAAAGGAAGCCTTTTATGCAATGAAAGCGGTTAGGGAATTGCGAAAAGAAGGTATAGTTGCTGAACTGTATCCCGAAGACACAAAAATGGGCAAACAGATGAAGCACGCCGATAAACGGAATATTCCTTACGTAGTTCTGGCGGGTGATGAAGAAATGAAAGCGCAAAAATTTACCCTGAAGCATATGAAATCTGGCGAACAGAATGCCATAGACCTCAGGGCATTAATTGAAAAATTAAAATAACTATTTTGAGCTTGCTTTAGTAAGCGCGTCCATATCTTCTGTTTTCATCTGGAAATCAACCGCTTCATCAAAAGCTTTTAATTGGGATAATTTAGTGGCACTTGCAATAGGAGCCGTAATTCCCGGTCTTTGAATGATCCATCTCAAAGCGACCGCAGCTTCTGAGACTTCGTATTTACGGGCGGTATTTTTCAAAACTTCCAGGACTCTTTCTCCGCGCTCATCAAAATAATTTTTCAGAAATTTCTCACGTTCCCGGCCTTCAATGTCGCTTTTTGATTTGTATTTCCCGGTAAGGAATCCGCTGGCGAGCGAGAAATAACTAATTACGCCCAGGTTTTCCTTTTCACAGATTTCCCTGATCTCGCCTTCAAATTTTTCCCGTTGCATAAGACTGTACTCAGGCTGAAAAACTTCATATTTTGGCAATCCTTCATTTTTCGAGGCTTCCAGAGATGCTTTCAGGCGTTCGGGTGATAAATTTGAAGCTCCTATATATCTTACTTTCCCTTGTTTTATTAGCGTTTGATAGGCGTCGAGAGTTTCTTCAACAGGTGTTTTATCATCATCCCAATGCGTTAGATAAAGATCGATATAATCTGTTTGAAGTCGGCGAAGGGAATCATCAACAGCTTCCAAAATATGTTCTTTTGAAATATCTTTTTCACCTCCTTCCCGCATGCTGGATCCAACTTTTGTAGCGATAATGAGCTTTTCTCTATTCTTTCGTTCCTTCAGGTATCGGCCTATGATACTTTCAGATTCACCTCCGGTATTGCCTTTTGCCCAGCGCGAATAAACATCGGCGGTATCTATCATATTAAATCCTTTCTCGAGTATGCTGTCTAGTAGTTGGAAAGACTGTTTTTCATCGGCCGTCCAGCCAAATACATTTCCCCCAAAAACTATGGGTGCTGCCTTAAGTTCTGTATTACCTAATTTTTTGTATTCCATAATCAAAGTTTTTTTTAAAATAAAAATTCCTGCTTCAGAAGCATTTGTTTGACGAATATTTAACTATTATTTCAAAGTTATCCTTGCAGAAGGTTAAAATAAAGTTGTAGTTTGATAAAATTTGGTTAATTCCTCACCTGTAAGTGCCTCTTATTTTGGGGTTCTTGTCCCTTCTTTCTAAATTTAGAATAACCTCAAACCAAAAAATCAATCATTATTTATGGATGAAATCATTCATCACCCCACAAAAGGGGCGAGATTGGAAGATAAGGAAGTCATTGTAATTAGTGGCAGCAGTGGTCTTATTGGCCGCTCCCTGATCAAAAGGCTCGCGAAAAGATACAGGGTCGTAGGCCTCGATAGAGTAGGACCTCCATATCCGCCATTGGAAGCCGAATGTGTCAATTTCAATATAAAAGACGAAAAGGCTATCGACGCCGCGATGGAGCGAATTCGCTATGGTTATGGAAGCAAGATTGCTTCTGTCATTCACCTGGCCGCCTATTATAGTTTTAATACTAAAGATAGCCCGGGTTATGATGAGATCAATGTTAAGGGAACCCGTAAATTTCTGAATCAGTTGCAGGATTTTGAAGTAGATCAGTTTATTTATTCAAGTTCCGATTTGATTTATAAACC
Organism: Christiangramia fulva; assembly: GCF_003024155.1. NCBI lineage: Bacteria > Pseudomonadati > Bacteroidota > Flavobacteriia > Flavobacteriales > Flavobacteriaceae > Christiangramia > Christiangramia fulva. The sequence continues at coordinate 3,553,722 of NZ_CP028136.1, read as the reverse complement.
TGTGGAACCGGGAACTAAAATTCATGAAGATTGTCCCGTAGAAGCCAACTGGGGTTATCCCGAATCAAAAATCATTACCGAAGATCTTATCAGGAAAAATAACGAAAAAATTAATACCGTTTTTTTAAGAATTGCCGGTATCTACAACGAAATGGGACATTCCATTCCCATTACCCAGCAGATCAAACGTATTTATGAAAAAGAACTAATAAGTCATTTTTATTCGGGAGATGTCAACCATGGTGATGTTTTTGTTCACCTGGAAGATGTGCTTGATGCGCTTGAAAAAACCGTGGAGCATCGTCATGACCTGCCTCATGAAATAGCGATCAATATAGGTGAACCCGAAACTCCCACCTACCAGGAATTGCAGGATAAAATAGGAAAACTTATTCACGGGAAAGCATGGGAAACCCATGAAGTGCCAAAATCTATTGCCAAAGCCGGTGCCTGGACACAAAATCTAATAGGAGATCCCTTCATTAAGCCCTGGATGATAGACCGGGCAGATGACCATTATGAGCTTGATATTTCAAGAGCGAAAAAACTTATAGACTGGGAACCAAAACATCGGCTAATGGATACTTTGCCCGTGATCATAGAAAACCTGAAAGAAGATCCTGATGCCTGGTATAAAGCAAATAACCTGAAGTGATATGAGCAATAAAAAAGAAAACATTCCACCGGGCTGGGATTATAATCCCGCCACCTGGTCCCAACGTATTCCTATTGTAATACTGGCAATTTTCGGTTTTCTTATAGCCAGTTACCTGGCAGTGTACCAGCTCCATATAACCAATGATGTGTGGGATCCTTTCTTCGGAAACGGAAGTATTAAAATTCTCGAATCAAAAGTTTCTAATGTGTTGCCCATACCCGATGCCGCTTTAGGGGCCTTCGGATATCTGGTGGATGCCGTTACCGGAATAATCGGAGGTACACAAAGATGGCGAAAAATGCCATGGATCGTGATCGTTTTTGGACTGGCGGTGGGTCCGCTGGGTTTTGTAAGCGTGATGCTGGTGGTCTTTCAACCGGTATTATTCTCGGCCTGGTGTACACTTTGCCTTTGTTCGGCAGTGATCTCCATAATGATGATCGGTCCTGCAATGGACGAAATGCTGGCAAGCTTGCAATTTATGCAACGCGTGAGAAGATCGAATGCTTCAACATGGAAAGCATTTTGGGGAGTGAAATCTGAAATTCAAAAAGTAAAATAATATGTGGGGAGGAATTTTAAATAGCATTATAGGATTATGGCTGATGAGCGCGCCGGGGATTTTTCAATATGGCTCGGCGGCCTCCAATAACGGTCATATCGTCGGGCCGGTGATTGTTACTTTTGCGGTTGTTTCTATGTGGGAAGCAACCCGCGGAGTGCGAAAATGGAATTTCCCCATGGGTGCCTGGCTGCTCGTCGCACCCTGGATCCTTGGCTATGACAGTACTTTGGCGATAGTTAGCAATATGCTTAGTGGAGTTCTGGTGATTTTCTTTGCCACAATAAAAGGAAGTATTGAACAACGCTATGGCGGTGGATGGAGTTCATTATGGCAGAAAAATCCACAACATCTGAAAGAAGCTGAAAAACAATAAATTTTAACCTAAAAATATAATTTTGAAAAATAACCGAAGTATGAAAACTTTTACACTTAGCCTGATATTTAGCTTTATATTCCTTGGAACTTATGCTCAGAAAACAGCCGAAAAATTTACGCTTTCTTCAGCGGGATTTGAAGATTCGGTGATTCGTGAATATCCTGGTAAATCGGCTGCAGAACTTTATCTCGCTGCAAAAATGTGGGCTGAATTTACTCTCGATAATCCCGAAACAGCAGTTAGCCGTGATATTAAAAATGACTATTTGGAGTATCAGGTCTTCGTGCCAAGTGCTTTTACGATCAAAGACAATGGGAATAGCTATACCTGGGATGCCATGTTTGATCTTGCTTTCCGTTTTAAGGATGGAAAGATCAGGTATGATGTAGAAATCGTCGAAATCAGTAGCCCTAATGCTCCGGCTTTTGCAATAGTTGGCGGACCTAAACAATGGGCTTTTTATTCCCTCAACAATAAACCACTTCCTTTAACTTCGGAAGCACGCAAAACCATGGAAGATATTGTGAACGATTTTATTCGCGGAGTATCTTCATTTGTAAACCGCGATGCAAAAGTTCCTGAAAATGGAAAAAATTAACCTGCTTTTTTATTTGATTCTTTTGATTGATTAGAACCTTCTGATTTTCCCGATTTTTTCTTTTTGTATTCTTCATCGCGATGGATCATATCGAGAACAAGACCTCCCCATGTAAAATTATGGGCGCCGTAACCTTCACCGGTAAACGGGTTATAGTATTCGCGAAAACCACTTTTATCGATCAATTTTTTGATCGCATCTATGAGGTGTTTGGCTTCTTCTTCATTGCCCTGTTCCAGGAAGAACTGGTGCATGAACCAGTTATTAAAGATCCAGGTAGGCCCTCTCCAAATATACATTGACTGCCCGGGATTAAATGCCGGATCGTTTATTGATAAAGAGGGTACAGGATATTCTGTATGGAATTCTTCTTTATTGAAAAAGTGATTTTTTATAATATCCTGGCAAATTTCTTCGGGCATTCCTTCAATGATCACCGGGAAGAAAATGGTAGCGGTAAGAATTTTGATTTTTTCGTCATTTTTTCCGTACAGGTCATAGAAGGCTTTATCTTCTTCATCATACATCTTTTCGATCATGGTCTTGCGAACCTGTTCAAAGCGTTTCTGATAAAGCCTGGAATCCTCATCACCAATATCTTCACATAATTTACCCATGGCTCTCAGATTCTGAATATAGACCGTATTAAATCCTGCATCCTTAACCCTGAACTTATCTCTTTTTGCGATCTTCTCATGGTCATAATCACGCCAGAAATTCCTGTAATCTATTCCCACCATTTTCCAGAATAATTTTTTATTGGCTTTTCCGTGGTGAAAATTAACTACAGGATCATAAGAAGCTTTCCAGTCCATTCCTGATTCAAACGGACTGATAATTGAAATTAGCCCGTCATCATCAAAATCCCTGTTTTTCGCAAGCCACTCAAAATAAAGTTTAAGTTTGGGAAGCATTTCCCGAAGGTAATCTTCATCTTTTGTAGTTTCCCAAATCTTCTGAAGTGCCTGCGCGATTAAAGGAGGCTGAATGAGGGAACTCATGTGGGATTGAACTAGTTTTCGCCCTAAACCTATTCGATTTTGGAAAATATCAGTGATTCGCGCCGGCATTACATTATTCCAGTAATGTATATGGCCAACGAAGCCGTTTTCAGACTGCATGGCGAATTGGGTACGAAAACAGTCTTTCGCCAGGCCTGTTTCTCCAATAGCGCATAAAATATAAATATGAAAACAGGTATCCCAGAAATACTGGTAACTGTAAAATTTTTTCGAAGGTTTGATAAAAGTGTAAGAGGTGTCCTGGCTTTCGCTGTAACCCTGAATAAGGTTTTCAAAGATCACCTCCGTTACTTTTTCTTTAAGCTTTTTTTTGTCCATTTTTAAATTTTATATGAAGTAGTAAATTGAAATGTTATTTTACCTTCCAAATAACATTTTAAATAGTGCTCCACCGATTATTGTTCCTCCAACAAGGGCTAGAGATTTTCTATTTTCGTAGAGTTTATCGTAGATACTATAATTCTGCGCTTTTTTGTCAAATTCTCCATGAGAGCCCTGGTCGCCGGGAACAGGTTCCCATAAGTTGTCCTGCCTGTTGGGATCTTCAGGTTCATCGGTAAGCTGGCCGCTTACCCCATTTTCGGCCATAAAATGATCCAGAAAATCCGGAGCAAGTTTATTTCCCCAAACTGTTTGAACGGTAGAGAAGCCAACCATTCTCAATCTTTCTCCGCTCTCGGCTACTTCAACTACAGCCCTGGCAGCTACTTCTGGCTGGAATATTTTGCCCATTGGCCGTGGTTTTTTATCAAACCTTGATTTTACCCAGCCAAATTGGGTGGTATTCATCGCCGGAAGATGTACTATGGAAAGATCTATATTTATACCATCATGTAACAATTCTGCTCTTACCGATTCAAAGAATCCCTGGATGGCATGTTTCGAACCGCAGTAAGCAGATTGAAGCGGAATTCCACGGTATGCGAGCGCAGAGCCGATGAGGATAATTTTTCCGCAATTTCTTTCTTTCATTTTTTCAATGGCAGCGAGGGTTCCGTAAACCTGACCGAGGTAAGTTACTTCGGTGACACGTTTATATTCTTCCGGTTTCATGTCTTTTGCCATGCTGAAGACACTTACCATCGCATTATTGATCCAGATATCGATCGGTCCAATATTTTTTTCAGCATAATCTGCTGCTGCATGAACGGCATCGGCATCAGCCACATCGGCTTCATAGATCCAGGCTTCACCACCTAATTGTTCGACTTCTTTTTTAGTTCCTTCCAGGCCGTCTTTTCCACGAGCAACCAGAAGGATTTTGGCTTCCTGTTTCGCAAATTCCTTTGCAATTGCACGGCCTACGCCGGCTGAAGCTCCTGTTATAACTACTACTTTCCTTTTCATATTCATCTTGTTTTTCCTTTTATTTTCTATTAATGCTTTTTCTATAAGTTCGGCTGTATGTAAAGGGAGTTTTCCTGTTCCATGTTTAATTTGTTCTCTACAACTAAAACCGTCGGTGATTAGATATTTATCATCCATATCCCGTACTGCGGGCCATATCACCCTTTCGCCTTCTTTGACTGAAACTTCATATTTGTCGCCCTCTTCAAATCCGAAACTACCGGCCAGTCCACAACAACCGGCATCAGGCACATTTACATCAACACCTATTTTTTTCAGCACCTTAAGGTCAGGATCATAGCCCATCACCGCGTTATGGTGACAGTGTTTATGCATAAGGGCAGAGGTATTCAGATTTTTAAATTTGAAGCGATCTTCGTGCTCCATTATAAATTCGGGCAATGTTTTAAAGTTTTTCTGTAATCTTTTCGCGTTGTTGTCATTGGGGAAAAGATTACCGAGTTCATCCCGGAATACTGCGATACAACTTGCTTCCAGGCCGATAATTGGCACATCTTCCTGGATAAAGAAGCTCAAGCCGTTCAGTATTTTTTGAAGATATGATTTGGCCATATCGAGCATACCGAAATCATATAATGGCCTACCGCAGCAATAATGTCTTTCCGGAACTATTACTTCAAAACCGGCACTTTCGAGGATATTGGCTGCGGAATCGAGTACCTTCGGAAAGAAATAATTATTGAAAGTATCTGGCCAGAGCATTACCGTGTTTTCCAGATTTGTGAATTTTTCATCATATTCTGAAGATCTCGTAAAAGGTTTCTTAGCAAATTCAGGCACCTCTCGTTCCTGCGCGATACCGCCAATTTTCTTAAATGCCGGAGCCGTAATTTTACTGTGGGTCAGGAAGTTTGTGAGATCACTAAACCTGGAAGCTACCTGAGCATATTTATCAATGATCCCAAAGGCATAAGCAGATCTTGGCCTGATACGGTTTTTGTAATAATGTGAAAAATATTCGGCTTTATAGGTAGCCATATCCACGCTTACGGGACATTCACTTAAACATCCTTTGCAAGCCAGGCAAAGATCGAGTGATTCTTTTACCTTTTTGCTTTTCCATCCGCCTTCGATCTCTTTTCCCTGCATCATTTCCCACAAAAGGTGAGCCCGGCCGCGGGTAACCTGTTTTTCATCGCGTGTTACCATATAACTTGGGCACATGGTACCGCTATTTGTTTTCCGGCATTCTCCCACGCCTACACAGCGCATGGTAGCACGGTGAAAACTTCCTTTATCTTTTGGATATTTAAAATGGGTTTCATCATGTTCGCCTGGCCGGAAATTTTTCCCGTAGCGTAAATCTGAATCCAGTGGCAGCGGATCAATGACCTTGCCCGGATTCATTTTCCAGTCTGGATCCCATATTTCTTTAAATTCATGAAAAGCCTGCATAAGTTTTTTTCCGTACATCCTTTCTAGCAGGGGTCCGCGGGCCTGTCCATCTCCATGTTCCCCGGAAAGGGATCCACCATAACTTACCACGAGGTCTGCGGCTTCTTTGACAAATTTTTTATAGGTTTCAATTCCTGTTTTTGATTTAAGGTCAAAACCTACACGGCAATGTATACATCCCTGGCCGAAGTGTCCGTAAACGGAGGGATGATAATCGTATTTTTGAAATAGCTCTCTCAAATCTCGCAGATAATCACCTACTTTTTCAGGAGCTACCGCAGAATCTTCCCAGCCAGGCCACATATCAGGCAATCCCTGTACGAACGCGGTGGCCCCAAGCCCTGATTCCCTAATTTCCCATACCCGGCTTTCTTCATCAGGATCATCATAAAGTTTCATAGAAGGAGTATTCCCGTTGGCATTTTTCTTTAGATCAGCCATCATTTTTTTTGCCTTTTCATCAGCTTTTTCTTTCGATTCTCCTCCAAATTCCACCAACAGCCAGCCATTTCCATCGGGCAAAAGACCAAGATCTTCCTCGTGAAGTTCTTTTTTGTGCATATAGTTCACAAGCTTGTTGTCCATTCCTTCCAGGCCGATGGGCTTGTGGTCCATAATTTCGGTCACATGGTCCCCGGCTTCGAAAATATCATTGTAACCCAGCAGAACCAGTGATCTTTTATTTGGGCGGTTTATAAGTCTTACAGTGGCTTCCAGGAAAATCGTACAGGTACATTCAGTACCTACCAGGCTTCGGGCAACATTGAAATTATTTTCCGGTAAAAGATCGTCAAGGTTATATCCTGAAACCCTTCGGGGAATGTCTGGAATGCCTTTCCGGATATCTTCAGCGTATTTATTTCTTAGATTTCGAAGGCGACCATAGATCTTTCCTTTTTCATCAGCTTTAGAAATGATCTCCTGTAATTCTTCTTCAGTATTTGGACCTACTTCAAACTTTTCACCTGAATAAGTCAGAATTTCGGCAGATTCTACAAAATCAGAGGTTCGAACACCGCCATCTTCCACCTGTGCCATCACCGAATGTATTCCGCAGGAATTATTACCCATCATTCCACCCAGCGTACAGTGATTGTGAGTGGAAGGATCGGGCCCAAAGATCAAACCATGTCCTTCCAGGGCCCTGTTGAGATCATCCAGTACGAGACCGGTTTGTATTCTGGCGGTTTTCTTCTCAGGATCAATATCGATGATCTTATTATAATATTTACTGAAATCCATTATCAGGCCAGTATTACAACACTGTCCTGCCAGGCTGGTACCTCCACCGCGCGTTAAAATGTGAAGATTATGTTTGCGGCAAAGGGAAACCGTTTTAATAATATCCTGCTTGTTTTTTGGAAATACTACTCCTACAGGGAGCTGCCGGTAATTGGAAGAATCGGTGGCATATAGCGCCCGGTAATCATTTTCAAAAGAAACTTCGCCATCCAGGCTGTTCTGTAATTCTTCTTCAAGTTGGCTATATGAGGTGGTTGTTGACATAATTTTGTAATCTTAATTAATCAGGTATTTTTTAGCATTCGCATGTTTAAATTCAATTCCAAGGCCGGGCCTGGAAAGATCGGGAACCATCTTCCCATCGGTAGCCTGGACAAAACCTTCAAATAATTCGCTTTCTATTCTCACATGATCCCTGAAGTATTCAATGTGCTGCATATTGTGCAATGCCACACCCGGATGCATATGAAGACTGGGGGCACAATGAGCTGAAAAAGGCATGTGATAGGCTTCACATATTTCATGGGCTTTGATAAAGCCGGTGATCCCACCGCACCTGGTTGCATCGGCCTGAAGTACATCCACACTTCCGGAAGAAAGCATACGGTTAAAATAGGTTGGGGTAAAGCCATATTCTCCGGCGGCAACCCTGATGGCTGCCGGCACATGTTCTTTTACGAAATGAAGCCCATCAAGATCATCTGAAGTAACCGGTTCTTCATACCACTGAACATTAAACTCCTTGAGCACTTCGCCCATGGCAACCGCTTCTTTTGGAAAATAGGCGCCATTGGCATCAACGAAAAGCTGCGAATTTCCTATACAATCGCGTGCCGCTTCAATTCTTTTATAATCTTGTTCTTTATCGCGGCCAATTTTCATTTTGAAGATATGATGGCCTTTTTCTTTCCATTCCTCGAATTTGCTTTTAAGCTCCTGCGGATCATAAGAAGTAAATCCTCCACTGGCATAGGCTGTAATAGATTTCCTTAGCATACCTAAAAGCTTGCATAATGGGACTTCCATTACTTTTGCTTTTAGATCCCAAAGGGCATTATCTACTGCAGAGATTGCCATGGCAGCGATCCCTGGTCTTCCAAAGTTCCGTACCTTCTTCTGCATAAGATACCAGAGACCTGTAATGTCCAGTGCGTCCTTATCTTCCATGGCAGATAGAAGTACATCGCTTATAATTTTCGCGGCAGCAGGGCTGGCGTAAGAATAACCAATCCCGGTTTTGTTTGCTGCTTGCAGTTCGACCAGAATTAGATCTGTATGATCCCATTTTAGGGTACCGTCAGACTCGGGTTCTTCGGTTGGAATTCTATAAGTCCTGACGGTACCTTTTTGAAGTCTGGCTTCAATATTTAGGGTTTGAGTGCTCACTTTTAATGAGTATATTCAGAAATCATATCCTTCCATGACTGTTTGATCATATCTATGGAATCTGGATCTCCTTTTAGAAGTGCCGATACGAAAGCCTTGGCCTGGCCGGGTTTGATATGAGGTGGCATTGGGGGCACTTCCGGATCAGTATAAACATCATACACAACAGGCCGATCGGCATTAAGAGCTTCATCTAAAGTGCGTTCAATATCATCGGGATTATCTACCTTAATACCTTTCAATCCAAGCATTTCAGCATATTGAGCGTATGGGAAATCGGGGACTTTCTGTGATCCTTCATATTTTGGATTACCGGTCATTACTCTTTGCTCCCAGGTTACCTGATTAAGGTCGCGGTTATTTAGCACCAGGATCATCAGGTTAGGAGTTTTCCAGCGTTTCCAGTATTTAGCAATGGTTATCAATCCGTTGTTACCTAACATTTGCATGGCACCATCACCTACCAGGGCGATGACAGGTTTTTCAGGAAATGCAAATTTCGCTGCAATGGCATAAGGCACACCCGGGCACATTGTGGCCAGTTTTCCTGATAAAGAACCCCTCATTCCTTTTCTGAATTTGAGATCTCTCGCATACCAGTTGGCTGAAGAACCAGAATCTGATGACATTATACAATTATCAGGTAGTCTTTTGCTCAACTCCCAGTAAACACGTTGGGGATTAATAGGATCGGCATCCTTCATCGCTCTTTTTTCGAGTGTTTTCCACCATTCTTTGATCTCTTCCTCGATTTTTTCTCTCCAGGAACGGTCTTCTTTCCTTTTAATTAATGGGATCAGCGCCTTTAAAGTATCCTTACTGTCTCCAACAAGATTTACATCAGTAGGGTATCGGGTTCCTACTCTTCGGCCTTCAATATCAATCTGTACTGCTTTTGCCTGTCCTTCTTTTGGAAGAAATTCAGAATATGGAAAATCGGTACCTATCATTAATAAGGTATCGCATTTATCCATTAAGGTAAAACTCGGATTTGTTCCCAGTAAGCCAATAGATCCGGTTACAAAAGGAAGATCATCGGGAAGAGCATCTTTCCCCAGCAAAGCTTTTGCGACACCGGCACCTAATAGGTCGGCAATTTCAGTAACTTCATCCGGAGCATTTCTGGCTCCTGCACCAATAAGAATAGCCACTTTTTCACCTTCATTTAAAAGATCGGCGGCTCTTTTAAGGTCTTCGGTATGCGGCACTACTTTAGGAATGGTAATACCAACTCCCGAAAATACAGCCCCATGTTTTCTTGGTGGCGGAGAAGGCGCATCTAATTCCTGAAGGTCATTGGGAAGAATTACACAGGTTACGGTTCTTTCAGAAATCGCGATCCGTACAGCGCGATCTATTAAATGCCTCACCTGTTTCGGATCTGTAGCCATATGAACATATTCCCCCGCCACATCTTTAAAGAGGGAAATAAGATCTATTTCCTGTTGGTATTCACTGCCTAAAGACATTCTTGCCTGCTGACCTACGAAAGCGACAACTGGTTGTTTATCAAGTTTGGCATCATATAAACCATTAAGCAAATGAACAGCACCGGGACCCGAAGTGGCCATACATACACCTACATCTCCGGTCCATTTGGCATGGGCACAGGCCATAAACGCAGCCATCTCTTCATGCCTTGTTTGTATAAATTCTACTTTTCCATCATCTTCAGCACGTCGTACCGATGCCGTCAACGCATTTATTCCATCTCCTGGAAATCCATAAATCCTATTCACTCCCCACTCATTGAGACGGTCGAGAATGAAATCACTCACTGTTGCACTCATTTGAATAATTTTAGGTTTGATTAATCGGTTTAATACATAATAGCCGGCAAATTCAAAGCAAATTTTTTTATCCGGAATTATGCTTCTTCTCTAAATTAGGGAATAATAAAGGTCGCATTCAAATCTTTAAGAAAGTTTGACGTTCCTGCTGCTAATTTTGACTTTTCTTTAATAAACTGAGCGGCATAGAGTATTTAATTTGGAGGTGATTTATAAAAAACCAGTAAAATCTTTATTATGAAACACCTTGGAAAACAAACATGGGTAATTGCGGAAGGCTATATACCTAAATATGGAAATGGACCGGAACCTGAATTCACAAGCCATGAAACCGCCTGTATTCTGAATACGGGAGATGAGGAAGCAAACGTGAAAATAACCATTTTCTTTTCAGATAAAGAACCGGTAGGACCGTATCATGTAAAAGTAGCCCCGAGAAGAACTTCACATCTGCGCTTCAATAATCTTGAAGATCCGGAACCCATTCCGAAGGGAACAGATTATTCATCGGTGATCGAATCAGATGTTCCTATTGTGGTTCAACATTCCCGACTTGATTCCAGGCAGGCCGAAAATGCATTGCTTACAACTATTGCGTTTTCTCAATAAGAAGAATTAGAAATACCTAATTTTTTCTAAAATTTTCTTTTAAGAGGAATGTTATTTAAACCTGGTGCAATATCTACCAAAATTAGAACTGGCAGGGCTGCAGCTATATTTAAAAGATCATTACCATCTCGACTTGAGGTTAAACTTCTGTTAAGGAGCAGCAGCAAATTTTTCTTTGGAGAAAAAATCAGCGTAAATTGAAGTTGATTCTGCACTGAAATTCATAACTGATAATTATAACTTAAATGAATACAGATTTTGGATCTTCCTGAAGTTAGTAGTATAAACATCATTAAGGATTTGTTTTTCTATTTCTTGGGAGCGGCTGTAATTGTTCTCGGACTTGTAAGTTTTTATACCATCTTCTATTCCTGGAAATACCGCAGGCGAAAAAATTCTAAAGATGAGGAACCGGAACAAATCCACGAAAACAGGAAATTTGAATTCTGGATGATCGGTCTTGCCCTGGCCCTGGTAACAGGCTTTTTCTTTTATAGTCTGAATGCAATGAACAGGATCCAGGGAGTACCTGAGCATCCCGATCCGGAACTCGTGATTGTTGGGCACCAATGGTGGTGGGAAGCCAATTATCCAAAAGACAATATTAGCACAGCAAATGAAGTGCATATTCCAGCGGGAAAAATGGTGCATGTAAAATTTACTTCAGCAGATGTGATCCATAGCTGGTGGATCCCGAAAATTGGAAGAAAGATGGACCTTATGCCCGGCTATGATAATTATATGTCTATTTACGTCGATAAGCCCGGCGTGTATCGTGGATCCTGCAGTGAATTTTGTGGTGACCAGCACGGATGGATGAAAATCAGGCTCATTGCCCATACCCCAGAGGGTTTTGAAAGATGGAAAAAACAGGAACATACCCACGCACCGGGAGAACAGGACAGCCTTTTCTATAGAGGTCAGCAGCTCTTTCATACAAAAAGCTGTACCTCCTGCCATTCAACCATTGTCACAAAGAAAAATCCGAATATCGGGCCAAATCTGGCAAATTTTGCCTCCAGAGAGTATTTTTTAAGCAATGTGAAAAAGAACAATACAGCAAATCTCAAGGCCTGGCTTCGCGATCCACAGCAACTAAAACCGGGAGCCCATATGCCCAATTTTGCACTTACTACCGAAGAAGTTAATGCACTGACCCATTATTTACAGAATTTAAAATGAGCTTATACCAACCCATACCTGAGCCAAAGGATGAATTGCCATCCCCAAAAAGATCAACCGGATTGTTATCCTGGTTTTCCTCGGTAGATCATAAGCAAATAGCCATTATGTATATGCTTTTGGCTTTGTTCTTTTTTATTATTGGCGGACTTGAGGCGATGGTGATCAGGATTCAGCTGAGTATGCCGCAAAGCGGATTTGTAACTCCGCAAACCTATAGCCAGATCTTTACCATGCACGGTACCACTATGATCTTTTTGGTGCTTATGCCGTCGCTCATTGGTCTGGGAACCTATTTTGTCCCTATGATGATTGGCGCCAACGAAATGGCTTTCCCGCGCCTGAATGCATTTAGTTTCTGGATCACCTGCCTTGGAGGTTTTGTACTCTATTTCAGTTTTTTCGCTGGAAACGCACCAAATGCCGGTTGGTTCAATTATGCGCCCCTTAGCGAAAAACCCTATACTGCTAATATTGGAATAGATTATTACGTAATAGGCCTTTCTATTACGGGAATCGGAAGTATTGGTGCGGCGCTAAATTTTATAACTACCGTACTTACCAGGCGCGCCAAACAAATGAAACTTAATATGCTTCCTCTTTTTGTATGGATGGTTCTGGTAAATTCATTTTTGATTTTGGGAGCATTTCCTCTGCTTAACTCCGGTCTTTTTATGTTGCTTATTGACCGGCAGTTAGATGCTCACTTCTTTGTTCCTTCAACAGGGGGATCAGCGCTTGTTTGGCAGCATATTTTCTGGTCATTTGGCCACCCCGAAGTGTATATTCTTATTTTGCCGGCCTGGGGAGTAATTTCAGAAGTTATTCCTGTATTTTCAAGAAAACCCATTTTTGGTTACGCTTTCGTGGCAGTTTCTTCCATTGCCATAGGTTTGCTTTCATTCGGGGTTTGGATGCACCATATGTTCGCTATAGGAATGTCTAATACGGTAAACGCCTTTTTTGGCGCGAGCAGCTTATTGATTGGCGTTCCTACGGGAGTGAAGGTGATCAACTGGATCGCGACCATGTATAAAGGCTCGATACGTTTTACAGTGGCTATGTTATTTTGCCTGCTTTTTCTGATCAATTTCACCATTGGCGGCCTCAGCGGAATTTCATTTGCACTTGTACCCGTAGACTGGCAATTAACCGATTCTTATTACGTGGTTGCGCATTTGCATTACGTTTTCTTAGGCGGAACGGCTTTCGCGGTTTTTGCCGGCGTTTATTACTGGTTTCCAAAAATGACCGGCAGGTTTTTAAGTGAAAAATTAGGAAAATGGCATGTATGGCTGTTTGTTACCGGTTTCAATATGACCTTTTTGGTGCAACATCTCTTAGGGATCTTTGGTATGCCCCGAAGGGTTTATACCTATATGGATGACCTTCCCTATGGATTTTTACTGAATGGCATTTCAAGTGCAGGAGCTGTACTCATGTTTATCGCTGTAGCCATTTTTCTGTGGAACCTTTACATTTCCTATAAAAAAGGAAAGAAAGCAGGACCAGATCCGTGGAATGCATGGACTTTGGAATGGGCAACAACATCGCCGCCAACCTTGCAGAATTTCAAAGAATTACCTCCCATACATAGCAGAAGACCTTTATGGGACCTGAAACACCCCGAAAACCAGGATAAAAGACTAAACTGATGAAAGATAAAGGAAAATTACTGGCGCTATTATTTATAGGTTCGGAAGCCTTCTTTTTTCTGACCCTTTTGATGACTTATATCTATTTTAGAAGGGATACCCTTATTCATGATTCGGTTGCGCCACATTTGAATGTGAAAAGAGCTGCTTTCCTCACAATTTGCCTTGTTACCAGCAGTGTGACGTTCATGTTGAGCAAAAAATCACTTTTTAAAAACAAGATCAGGCGTTTTAAAATTGGAATGTTCATAACCATGCTCCTTGCGGCCATTTTTCTTTTAGGCCAGGGGAAAGAATATTACGATCTCTATAAAAAACAGATTACAATCAGCCGTGATATTTTTGGCTCTAACTTTTTTACGCTTACTGGCTTTCATGGTCTTCACGTATTCCTGGGCCTTACCTGTATAAGTTTACTTTTTGCATTCTCATTTAGTAAATTTAAAATAGTTACTAAAGCAGGGATCAATGGTGTAGAGGTTTACTGGCATTTTGTAGACGGAGTATGGTTGTTTATTTTCTTTTATGTTTATATAACACCCTTATTATGAGTTTTGAAGAATATATTTTTTGGTCACGAAACTGGTCTTCAGCCTGGGCTGTTGCATGTTTTATAGCACTGGGTGTATTTACGATCTGGTTTAGGCCTGGCTGGCGAAGATTTTTCACTATGCTGGCAGCAATTCTTGGTATTTATGTGGTTTTCGGCTCACCTTTAAATCATCTTCTGGAATTTGGCCTTCATAGTATGGCCATGATACAACATGTAGTAATTATCATGCTGGTGCCTTTGCTTTTGTGGATAGCCTTCAAAGGAGAGTATATTCCGAAACAAAGTGAGGTAGCAGTTAAAAGAAATTTTGTGCTGCTGGCATGGTTTGCCGGAACTTCTTCAATGTGGATTGCCCACTTCCTGAGTGCCGCAAAGATTTCTGCAGAAACCGGACTCGTGATCTGCGGAATAAGTGCTTCGAGCTCCAGTTTTGCTGTCCAGATTCCAAATTCGTTATTATTAGGAGTGGTACTGATTGCCGGAATATTTTTCCTGACCCCCGTTTTTAGCCGAAATCCTAAACATCAAATAAGACCCTTATCAGCTGTAATTTATCTTTTTACTGCCTGTGTAAGCTGTTCGCTTCTTGGCCTCTGGGTGGCTTTTTCAGCCGGGGCATCCCAGGCAGTTCATGCGGCTCCACTTTTAACTACCATTAGAAATCCAATTCCCATGACGCTGGTTCAGGATCAGGAGCTGGCGGGAATGATCATGTGGGTTCCGGGTTGTGTGATGTATGTGGCTACTTCAGTATATATTGCGCTGACCTGGCTTGAAGAAACAAAACATGAAAAGATAATTTCAGAAAAAGAAGTTATACAAAATAGAAAATAAGATGAGTGATTCAGAGAAATTTAAACCAGACCCAATAGAACTGCCCGAGCCAACGATCTGGCCTTTTTTCCTGGCTTTGGGAGTCACTTTTTTACTCTGGGGAATTTTAACCAGCATGCTCATTTCAGCTATTGGGCTAATCGTTTTTATAATCGCTTTGGGCGGATGGATGTCTGATCTTTATCATGAATTAAAAAAACCTGAAGAAGATGAGCTGTAATTGCGAAAATGACGAGAATAAAAAGAAAAGCCGAAGGAGCTTTCTTCGGAAATTATCTATAGGGCTGGGCGGACTTATTGGCGCTGCAATGTCTGTTCCACTGATTGATGCAATTCTGGAACCTGTGGTAGGAAACAGAAAGAAAACCTGGAGAAAAATTGGAGTATCTTCTGATTTTAAAGTTGGTAAAATGACCCACGTAAGGTTTAGGAATGCCTCGACCTACGACTGGAGTAAAAAGATTGAAGAATCTGAAGCTTACCTCTATCGCAACAGGGATAATACTTTAAAAGCCTTTAAGGTAAACTGTTCCCATTTAGGATGTCCCGTAAGATGGCAGGAGGGATCTCATATGTTCCTTTGCCCTTGCCATGGCGGAGCTTTTTATTCAGATGGGAAGAGGGCAGCAGGACCTCCAAACCGTCCGCTTTACCAGTATGAAGTACGCGAAGAAAACGGGATTGTTGAACTTTTAACTGGCCGAATTCCAATTACAAATATCGACGTGTGAAAAAGAAATTACGCAAAATATGGAAATGGATTGATGACCGTGGAGGAGTAACCGAAGCTCTTAAACCTCTTCTTAAACATCCGGTGCCACCGGGAACAGGATGGAATTATGTTTGGGGGAGTGCGACCTTGTTTTGTTTTATCATTCAGGTGATTACTGGTATCGCACTTGCCTTTATGTTTCAACCTTCGGTAGATTCAGCTTATCAATCATTACAATACATAGAACATAAGGCTTTTTTAGGACACTTTATCAGAGGATTACATAACTGGGGAGCTTCGGGAATGGTTGTCCTCATTGGTATCCATATGATTCGGGTTTACCTGAATGCTGTTTATAAATATCCGCGAGAAATGAACTGGCTCACAGGAGTGGTACTTTTTGGAACCACCATTACCCTCGCTTTTACCGGCCAGTTGATGAGGTGGGACAGCAATGGTGTCTGGACGGCCATTCTCGCCGCTGAGCAGATGGGAAGGATCCCGATTATTGGTGATTATATCGCTTATTTTTTCCTTGGAGGTACAACACTGGGAGGAGAAACTTTTAACCGGTTCTTTTCACTCCATGTTTTTGTGTTGCCGGGAATTATTGCCATGCTTATCGTGGTTCATCTTTATCTGGTAATCAGGAATGGAATTTCGGAACCGCCAAAAGCAGGAAGGCTGGTAGATCCAAAGACCTATCGTGACTGGTATGAAAATCTTTTAAAAGAGAAAGGAGTGCCTTTTTTTCCTGATGTGATGTGGCGGGATGTGGTTTTCAGCTTCGGACTTTTTATAGTGCTGGCCGGCCTTGCGATCTGGATGGGAGCACCCGAACTAAGCGATCCTCCCGATCCTACAATTCTTGAAGTAGAGCCGCATCCCGATTGGTATTTCGAATGGATCTATGCCACTTTCGCCACTATGAACAGGAATCTGGAACCATATTACTTATTCTTTGCACCTCTTATTGTGGCAGTAGTACTGCTTTCTGTTCCTTTTTTGTGGAATAAAGGGGAAAGGAGCCCTAAAAGAAGGCCATGGGCCGTGGGAATCGTAGTATTCATGTCTGTTGCCATTATTTCCCTAACCATATTAGGATTAAGGGCACCATGGGTTCCAAAATATGATGCAGATCCTCTTGTATACACTTCTATTCCAGGAAATAGCGAAAAAGCTGCGAAAGGAGTGGAGGTTATGAATAAGATGAAATGTCTCTATTGTCATAAAATAGGAAAACACGGCGGGCAAAGTGGTCCGGAGCTCAAAAATGTTCAAAATAGAATGACCAGATCGCAACTTATCATTCGTATTGTAAATGGTACAGACGATATGCCCGGATTTGGAGGTTCTTTAAAAAGTGATGAACTGGACGCGCTTGTTGAATATTTAATGGTGAAAAACAAAGAAAAAGGACTTTTGCCACCTCCACCTAAAAAGAAAGAAATAATAAAAAAACAAACTCATGATTAAAGATTTAGAAATTCGCGAAGAAAAGATCATTTATTCCAAAGTTACAGGAGAACTTCAAAAAGGGGATATAAAAAAAATGCATCCGCTAATCCACCAGCTTATAGAAAAAGATAATAAGATAAGGTGGTATTTTGAAATGGTCGATTTTGAAGGTTGGGACCTTAAAGGATTTTACGAAGATGTAAAGATGGATGCCAGTCATGCTAACGATTACGAGAAAATTGCCATGGTTGGAGATAAAAAATGGGAAGATATGCTCGCTAAAGCAATGAAACCTTTTACTACGGCTGAGGTGAAATTCTTCGAACTTAATCAAAAAGATATGGCCTGGGAGTGGATACGATCCTAAAGCTTTAATTTTTTAAGGAGGCTTTCTAAATAGGTTATACCATTCTCATATTCAGCTTGAGTTTTGGCTCTTAAATAAATTTAGAGAAACTCATTAATCAAAAGTTGCAAAAACATTCGGAAATGATAATAAGAGAATTGTATCTGACCAAAGAAAACAAATAAACAGTAACAAATGAAATATATAGTTATTGGCTTATCGATAACTTCTTCCTGGGGAAATGACCACGCGACCACTTTTCGGGCGCTTTTGAAGGAATTGACTGCACTGGGAAATGAAGTCCTATTTTTGGAAAAAGATGTTCCCTGGTATGCCGGTCACCGTGATATGCCAAATCCTGATTTTTGCAGGCTTAGACTGTATGAAACCAATGAAGAACTAAAAACAAGGTATGCCAACGAAGTAGCAAAAGCCGATGCGGTGATCGTAGGATCTTTTGTTCCCCAAGGGGTTGAAATTGGAAATTGGGTGATAGAAACCGCCAGGGGAGTTACCGCATTTTACGACTTAGATACGCCGGTTACCCTGGAAAAGCTCAGGAATGAAAATTACGAATACATCAATGAAGAGCTAATAAAAAAATACCAGCTCTATTTATCTTTTTCCGGTGGAAGGGTTCTTGATTATCTGGAAGAGCATTATGATTCACCCAATGCTAAAGCCCTCTACTGTTCGGTCGATACTAATTTATATTTTCCTGAAGACCATGAAAAAAAATGGCAAATGGGCTATTTGGGGACCTACAGTGACGACCGGCAAGCATCAGTTGAAGAATTGCTTAACGAAACGGCAAAACAGAAGAAGGATATGAAATTTATCGTTGCCGGCCCGCAATATCCTGAAGATATTCAATGGGCTGAAAATGTGGAAAGAATTGATCATTTACCCCCTTCTGAACATCGCCGGTTCTATAACTCCCAAAGGTATACGCTAAATATTACGCAACAGGATATGATACGTGCCGGCTATTCTCCCACTGCACGTCTTTTTGAGGCTGCTGCCTGTGGAGTTCCTATTATTTCCGATTTCTGGAACGGCATAGACAGTATTTTTGAGATCAATAAAGAAATTTTAATAGCAGGTTCCTCCTCAGACGCTATTGAATGTTTCGATTCCATAGACGAGGAAGAAAGAAAATTAATCGGCCAACGGGCACGGCAAAAAGTCCTGAAATATCACACTTCCCGCGCGCGTGCACAACAACTGGAATCTTATGTTGAGGAGGTAATGGAAAAATCATAAAAATCATAAAAATGTCTAAAGCTGGCTATAAAAAGAGCTTTAATTCCGATTTATGAGTAAGAAAAATTATCTCGGACAAAAAGTGCTTATTAACTACAACAAATGGGTTGCTGATCGGGAATACCAAAAATTAATTTCAGAAAAACTTAAGCTGAATTTTTCAGATGAAGGTATTTATGAATCGGTTAAAATTTGGAGTTTCTTGTACAGAAATACCAATTTAAACCCCTTTGGTTAGCTGAAGGGGTTTTTTGTTGGCTATTTAAATTCACTTTTTCCGATATAATTATTTCCAGATTTCCTAAAATATTTTCTTCAACAATAGTTAAATAAAAGTAAAACATTTAAAAGTAAAAGTAATACTATTACATTTGGCAAAAATATTTTTGTAATGGATGCTTTGCTCAAAAATTTAAAAATTTCCGTTAGTGAAAATCTGTACCTGAAAGATCCTGAATCAACTGCCTTAGGAAAGAAAATTATTGGTAACGGAATTTTACTGATCGATGAGATCGGATTTGAAAAATTCACCTTCAAGAAACTGGGAAAGGAGATCAATTCAAATGAAAGTTCGATCTATCGCTATTTTGAAAACAAACATAAATTTCTGGTATACATCACTAACTGGTTCTGGGGCTGGAAGGAATATCAGCTTACTTTTTCTACCTACGGCATCCAGGATCCACAGCAAAAATTGATGACTGCCATAGAAGTTATGGCGCAGCCGGTAGAAGAGGATATGCGTTTTCAGCATATTAATGAGATCGCGCTTAATAATATTATCATTAATGAATCTTCGAAATCTTATCTCACAAAAACAGTGGATGAAGAGAATAAAGAAGGTCATTTCATGCTTTATAAAAGGCTGGTTAAAAGGCTTAGCGATATGATTGTTGAGGTGAATGCTGGCTATGAATTTCCTTTTTCCCTCGCCACCACTATTATTGACGGAGTGCTGCACCAGCATTTTCTCAGGCAACATTTTAGCAGTATTACCGATCCCATTGAAGAAGTTACGCCCTCGATGTTCTATAAAACAATGGCCTCAGGTTTATTAAAATTAGAAAATGGATAAATTAAAACCATTTCAGAGATTCACCGGCCTTTTAAAGCTGGAGCGAAAGGATTTTCTTCAAATCTTTTATTATGCCATCTTCGCCGGACTGGTGAGCCTTTCGGTTCCGCTGGGAATTCAGGCTATAGTGAACCTTATGCAGGGAGCCCGAATTTCTACTTCCTGGTTTGTACTGGTAATCTTGGTTACGCTGGGCGTCGCTTTTGTAGGTGTACTTCAGTTAATGCAGATAAGGATTTTAGAAAACGTTCAGCAAAAGATCTTCACCAGGGCTTCTTTTGAATTTATTTACCGTTTTCCGAAGATCAAAATGGAGGAACTGCGCAATTTTTATCCGCCAGAACTGGCCAACCGCTTCTTTGATGTACTTACGGTACAGAAAGGCCTTTCCAAGGTGATCATCGATTTTCCCTCAGCGCTTGTACAGGTATTTTTTGGGCTGATCTTACTTTCGTTATACCATCCATTCTTTATTATTTACGGATTCCTTCTGGTGTTCCTTATTTACATAGGTTTCAAAATTACCGGGAAGAGGGGGCTTGATGCCAGCATCGAAGAATCTAAATATAAATATCGCATCGCTCATTGGATCCAGGAAGTTGCCAGAACCCTTATTAGTTTCAAAATTTCAGGATTAACCAATCTTGCCATTTCGAAAAATGACCGAATACTGAATGATTACCTGGATGCCAGAGAAAGCCATTTCCAGGTTCTGAAAATTCAGTTTATACAACTTATCATTTTTAAAGTTCTGGTTACGGCCGGTCTGCTTGCCATAGGTGGTATTCTTGTTCTCAATCAGCAAATGAATATTGGGCAGTTTGTCGCGGCTGAAATTATCATTCTTCTCATTATAGGTTCTATTGAAAAGATAATAGTAGGACTGGAATCCTTCTACGATATATTGACTTCCTTAGAGAAAATGGGTCAGGTAGTCGATAAAAAACTGGAAGACCAGACGGGGGAAGAACCTTTTAAAATTGGGGAACCTCTGAATATTGAATTAGACAGCGTTAATTATACAGGTTTTAATGAAAAAAAGATCCTGAAGAACTGTAATTTAAAGATCAGGCAGGGAGACAAAATTTTGCTGAAAGGAGCAAATGGAGCGGGTAAATCTACTTTACTTAAGATGGTGGCAGGCCTTATTCAGCCGAATATCGGGGAAATTTATGTAAATGATATTTCACTGAAAAGCATTAAACTAAACCACTACAGGGCCCTACTTGGACATTCTATTGCCGAAGAATCTCCATTTGAAGGCACTATACTTGAAAACATCACTTTGGGAGAACTAAATATTCCGAAACAAGATATTCAATGGGCCCTTGATAAAACCGGTTTACAGGAGTTTGTAAAACAGCAGCCAAAAGGCCTTAATACTATGATCTATCCTGAGGGTATCCAGATGCCTTATTCAATTTCCAGGAAAATCATTCTCGCGCGTAGCATTGTAAAGCGGCCGTCTTTACTGATCCTGAACGAGCCGCTGGACCAGTTGGATCAAGAGGAAGAAAACAGGATCATCGAATTTTTATTTAACAAAGAAAATAACTGGTCGATTCTTGTTTCCAGCAAAGACGAAAAATGGGAAAAATATTGTGACCAGGTTATCTGTTTAGAAAACGGAAAAATTAAATCTAACACCTAAAAAATGCTGAATATTACCAAAAACAGCCTGCATGGTAAAGTAGATCTTAGACAGTATGCTTCCGGAAAAAAGGTGTTTAATGACAGAAATCAAAAATACTTTAACCGGTTCCTGATCATTTTTGGGATCCTTTTAATTATCATGCTCTTTTTGCCCTGGACGCAAACCGTGCCGGGCAAAGGTTATGTTACCACATTAACGCCTGAGCAGCGGCCACAAACTATTCAATCTCCCATTCCCGGGCGTATTGAGAAATGGTTTATCAATGAGGGAGATCACGTGAAAAAAGGCGATACCATTTTATATATCTCAGAAATTAAAAATGATTATTTCGACCCACAACTGGTTGACCGAACCGGAGATCAGATCCTTGCCAAAAAAAGTTCACAAAATTCTTATACCAGTAAAATTCAGTTTTTGAACAATCAGATTGTTTCACTTGAGCAGGAAAGAAAATTAAAGTCAGATCAGGCTCACAACAAATTACAGCAAAGTCAATTGAAATTTCAAAGTGATTCCATTGAACTTGAAGCTGCAAAAACCAATCTGGAAATTGCTCAAAGGCAATATGAAAGGATTAAAACCTTGAATGAAGAAGGCTTGAAATCAACCACCGATATGGAAAACTATCGCTTAAAATTTCAGGAAGCGCAGGCGAAAAAAATCGCGCAGCAAAATAAAATGCTGGCTGCGAAAAATGAGATCATCAACGCCAAAATTGAACTCAATCGTGTAGATGCCGAATACAGCGAAAAGATCTCCAAAGCGCAAAGCGACCGCTCTTCAGCCGAAAGTTCAATGTTCCAAAATCAGGTTGATATTAGTAAGCTCGAGACCTCTTATGCAAATTATGATAAGCGCAGAGACCTGTATTACATTCTTGCGCCGCAGGATGGCTACATTAATAAAGCGATCAAAGGTGGAATAGGAGAGACCTTCAAAGAGGGCGAAGCTCTGGTTGGGATCATGCCTTCTAATTATGAATTAGCGGTAGAAACTTATATAGACCCTATTAATATGCCATTGCTTCACCTGGGGGAAAAAGTGAGAGTGCAATTTGATGGCTGGCCGGCAATTGTGTTTAGCGGATGGCCAAATAGCTCTTACGGAACTTTTGGCGCGGAGATCGTGGCCATCGAGAATTTTATCAGCTCTAACGGGAAATACAGGGTTTTACTGGCTCCTAATGAGGATGATTATCAATGGCCAAAAGAGATAAAAATTGGTTCCGGCGCTTCCACGCTTGCTTTGCTGGAAGATGTTCCTATCTGGTATGAGATTTGGCGACAACTCAATGGTTTTCCGCCTAATTATTATTCTGCTGAAAATGCCGTAAATGCCAAAGATCAGAAAAAATGAAAAAACTAATTCTCGTTTTATTATTGCTGTCGGGCCTGACTCACGGAGTTTTCGCACAGGAACCAGATACCTTAAAACTTGATTTTAAAGAGTATCTAAGCATCGTTAAGAAATATCATCCGCTGGTGAAACAGGCAAGCCTAATAGTGGAAGAAGGTAATTTTAAGTTAATGAAGGCCAGGGGCGCTTTTGATCCTAAATTAGAAGCCGATCTTACAGAAAAAGACTATAAATCCACCGAATATTACAACCTGTTAGGCGCGGCATTTAAGATCCCTACTTATTACGGATTGGAACTGAATGCGAAGTACGAGCAAAATTCTGGCAAATATCTAAATCAGCAAAACCTGGTTCCCGAAGAAGGCCTTTTTTCGGCGGGAGTTTCGCTAGATGTCACAAACGGAATATTTCTCAGCGAACGTATGGCGGCTTTGAAGCAGGCAAAAATATATCGCGAACAGTCCGCAATGAAAAAAGACCTTATGTCAGCAGAAATTTTATATGATGCTTCCAAAGCATATTTTGAATGGTTTGCCGCGCACCAGGAATTACTGCTGTATCAGGAATTTTTAAGAAATGCCGAATTCAGATTGAAATCGGTAAAAATTTCCTTCAAGCTCGGTGACAAGCCCGCTGTGGATACCCTGGAGGCTAATATTGCCTATAATAACCGTGAAATCGGGTTGCAGCAGGCAGAACTTGATTATTTAAAAGCATCTTTAAAATTATCAAATTACCTGTGGGCAGAAAATGATATTCCTTTAGAGATCACTTCTTTAGTGAAACCCAATGAAAATCTTTTTGAAGAAGTCAATGAAATGTGGCTTGAAAATGAGATCACTGCTTCGGAAAATATCCTGCAAAATCCGAAAATCAGGTACCTGGAATATAATGTGGCTATCAATGATGTTGAAAAGAGGCTACGGGCAAATAAACTTTTACCTAATATCAATCTAAGTTATAATTTTCTAACGGAGCAGCCCCAAGACTGGCAGCGCCTGAATACCGAAGATTACAAATTCGGATTTAAATTTAGTTTACCACTTTTTATGCGAAAAGAAAGGGGAGACCTTCAACTGGCAAAACTCGAGCTGGAAAGTTCTAATTATGAACTTATTAGTGCAAGGCAGGAAATACAGAATAAACTTCGATCGCTTCAGATGGAAATTAACTCCTTCAGAAATCAGGGTTTTAAAATAAAAGGGCTGGTAGCCGATTATGGCAAACTGGTAACTGCAGAACAGCGAAAATTTGAGTTGGGGGACAGTTCTCTGTTCCTTGTAAACAGTCGTGAAAATTCTTTTGTTTCAGCTAAACTGAAAGAAATATCAGTGATCGTAAAATATTTAAAAAGCCAGGCTGAACTTCAGAAGGTCACCGCCAATTTTTAATCACTTTTACTTAGAAGAATTATCGGCTACTCCTTTTACCCTTTCTGCCGAATCAGATTTTGAAAGACTTAATCTCACTGTGCTGTCTACTTCAGCTTTGAGAATATGCGGTACGGCGCCTTCCAGGTAAACCAGATCTCCTTTTTTAAGCTTATGGCTTTCTCCATTGGCACCAAAAGTTATCTGGCCTTCAAAGATCTCCACGACAATGGGGTAGGGAGTTTGATGCTCCTTCATAACCTGTCCTTTTTTCATGATTATCCTTAATTCCCGGGTGGTATCGGTATCTAAAAGCACGGTTACTGCAGGTTTTTTATCATTATATTCCAGATCTTTTGTTAATGAAGCGTATATCATGAGTGAAAATTTAATTTTTTGAACAGCATTATTCTTTACAGAAGTAAAACTAAAAGCTTAAATTCTCACAGGATATGATGAGAATCAGGTTTCTTTAAAACTATGATAGGGAAAGGAATTTAATTTTAAAAGCTTTTGTAATATTAGCCATCTCAAAAATTTGAAATTTCGATTATGGATTATTTAAGCCTCGCAAGAGTTATTCATGTACTCGCGGTTGTCTTTTGGATTGGCGGAGTGGCCATGGTTACCACGGTAATTATTCCAGCGGTTAAAAGAATGAATTCTCCTGAAGAACGGATGGAAACTTTTGAAAAGATTGAAGGCAGGTTTTCTTTACAGGCAAAGATCACCACCGTTCTAACTGCCTTAAGCGGACTTTTTATGTTGTATTCCATGGATGCCTGGGAGCGTTTTAAATATATTCAGTTTTGGTGGTTGCACGCGATGGTTTGCATTTGGTTGATCTTCACCATTGTTTTGTTTATTCTGGAACCTTTCGTGCTACATAAGCTTTTTAAAAAATATGGCATAAAGAACCCTGAAAAGACTTTTAATATTCTTCACCGGGCGCATTGGGTTTTACTTATTTTAAGCTTAATTACCATCATTGGTGCAGTGGCAGGCAGCCATGGCTGGTATTTTTTCTAATAAATCAGATTTTAATTTGAGGCAATCCAGAAATGGTCTTGATCCGAAATATTTTTTTCAATAGGAATCCTATCTCTCCACCAGTCACCAATTCTTCCATAAAAAAATCCCCCAAAAAGATCGGGGGATTGTAGTAGCGAGACCGAGATTTGAACTCGGGTCCGCCTCTGGCGGATATGAATCCGACTATATGTAATTGGGTAAAATTTGTGTTTTGATCATTTCACGCCCTTTACCTGATTTGAGAAATTTTTCCCTTTTTAATGCTTCGGTTTTAGATTTGTGAAATTCAACTAAAATCACCATCCACGGCCGGAATTTTATCGTATAACCTTTGGTGGCCAGCAGGTTATGAGAGTAGAATCTTTGAATGATAGAAGAAGTGAACCCGATGTATATTTTATCGAATTTCTTGGAATACAGCACGTAAGTCACCAATTCTTCCATAAAAAAATCCCCCAAAAAAGATCGGGGGATTTATGTAGCGAGACCGAGATTTGAACTCGGGACCTCCGGGTTATGAACTTGATGTTTTATCTATGCAATTTCAACTAAAACCACTCAAAATATTTGATTTACAGTGCTTTATATATTATCTGATTATAATTAGAAGGTATTAAATTCAAATTATTCTGTACTTATTCTGTACTATTCTGTACTTATTCTGTACTAAGTGCCTAAACAATTCACTATCTTTACTAAGTTTTAAATCAGATCATTATGGCTAATGTAAAGATTGTTTTACGGAAGAACATGATAAGAAAGGATGGCACAATTCCACTTGCATTGAGGATTAGTGAAAATTATAAAACAAACTATCATTGGCTTGGACAATATGTTTTTGAAAAGGACTGGGATAAAACTGCTGGAAAAGTTAAAAGAACTCATCCCAACTATAGAAAATTGAACAATTTTTTGATGAAAAAGTTGACCGAGGTCAATGATATTTATTTTGAGTCAAAAGATCGTATTACTCCCAAACAAATCAAACAAAAATTAAAAGGACCTGGGGGCTTAAAATCTTTTTTTGCATTAGCAGCTGAACGTATAAAAGACAAATATGAAAGGGGGACATTCTCTGTAGCCAAATCCGAATTGTCAATCCTCTATAATTTAGAAGAATTTTTAAATCTAAAAAAATCTAAAAACAAATCTACAGTTACTAAAGAGATCAAAGAACGGCGTAGAGAGCGTATAAGTAGGGCAAAAAAAGCCGAATATATGTGGATGGATGGAGTGAACTATTTCCAAAAAAGTACAGCTTTACGATTTCAGGAAATTGATGAGGCATTTATAAATAAATATAAAACTTTTTGTCTTTCTTATTTAAACCAAACAACCAGAACTGTTACTAATCAGCTTATTTTTATTAGAACACTTTTTAACTTAGCAATAAAAGAAGGTATTATTGATCAAAAGTATTATCCTTTTGCAGGGGAAAAAGAGAAAATTCGAATTGGTTCTGGTAATAAAATCGGACTAACTATAGAAGAGGTTGAAAAAATAGAAGCTCTAAAATTTGAAGAAGGTGCTTCAATTTGGCATACTCATAATGTATGGCTGTTTGCTTTCTATTTTGCAGGCATACGTATTTCTGATGTGGTTAAACTGAAATGGTCTGATTTTAAGGATAATCGTCTTTATTATGTAATGAATAAGAATGAAAAGGCGTTGAGCTTAAAAATTCCTCATAAAGCCGAAAAAATATTAAGCTATTACAGAAAGGATAAGATACTTTATAATGGATATGTATTTCCTTTTCTAAAAAATGTCCATCCTAAAGATGCTGAAGAAATTTATATTAAAACAAAAAATGCTACCAAACTTCTCAATAAATATCTAAAACGAATTGCAGAGGAATGTGGTATAGATAAAAATTTGTCCAATCACATTGCAAGACACAGCTTTGGGAATATTGCAGGTGATAAAATTCATCCTTTGATGCTGCAAAAGCTCTATCGTCATAGTAATCTAAAGACTACTCTGAATTATCAGGCCAATTTCATTCATCGAGATGCTGATGAAGCTTTGGATAGTGTGATAAATTTTTGAATATGTGAAGATTATTTTGTGAAGAATATAATTAGCAACCAATATGAGAAGGTGAAATTCACGCTCTTATGGAAGATTATGAGTGTGGCAGGATATTCTTTTTGAGAGCAATCTCTTTATCCACGGTACCTCGCCCAGTATATCTTCAATTTGTTCACCGAATCATTCACTAATATCTAAGAACTTGAGGAGAAAATATTATTTGCTCTTTTCTGTTCTGTAAAGGTAGTAAATGATTTATTTTTTACCGATTATTCTTGATTGCGCATGTTTATTAAGAACATCTTCCATACAAATTCTAATGATTCCCTTGGCTTTTTAATTTAAAAACTGAGGCTGAATTAAATTTTGTTTAAACCAAAATACATTTACATCTTTGACTTAATAGACTATTCTACATGGTGTAGGAAGTTTTTGTCGGATTTTGTAGCCGAAAACAAAAAGTTGGAATTAAGATCCATTACTGCCATCTCAAAAGTTTAAAAAATGATATAGGAAAAATCTTGTCATTGATACTTCGTTGGCAGCTCGCATTTTTTAAGGTTATTGACTTACAGTAATTACTCCTTTCTTTCTGGCAAAAAAAATAAAGATTAATTCTTCAATTAGGCTCCTCCCATTCCCGTATTGTACAAAACCGGGTTCTAAAAATGGCTATTTCGGAGTGACCGTGCCACCTATTTCGGTTCAAACAGTGCCACTTTAAAAGATACTGCAATTATATAAAAATTTAATCTACTCGTTTTTTAAAACACCTTTCCTCAACGACTCACCTTTGAGATCTATGCGGTGTGAGGAGTTGACGATCCGGTCTAAAATAGCATCTGCAATAGTGCCTTCTCCAATAATGTCGTACCAGGCGGAGACGGGGATTTGGGATGAGAGGATGGTTGAACTTTTATTGTATCGATCATCAATGATATCCATGAGAGTTTCCCTGGCGTGATTATCAAAGGCCTGCAGACCAAAATCATCAAGAATAAGAAGATCTGCCTTGAGGAGTTTTTTCAGCTCCTTAAGGTAAGTACCATCCATTTTGCTGAGCTTAAGCTTTTTGAACAGACGTGCAGTGTTGGAGTAAATAGTTCTGTGCCCCATTATACAAGCTTCATGACCTAAAGCCTGAGCCAGGTAACTTTTCCCTACTCCAGAAGCGCCGGTAAGGATAATGTTTTCCTTTCGGTTCATAAAGTCAAGGGTTCCAAGACGGGTAAACATGTTCTTATCCAGGTTTCGGTTTTGGGTGTAATTCACATCTGTAAGGTTTGCTTTTTGCCTGAAGTTAGCCTGGCTCAGCAGCCGGTCGATCTTTCTGTTCTGACGATGATCCCACTCATGATCTGTCAAGAGAGCCAGGTATTCATCGGCAGTGAGAGACTCCAGGCGGTTATCCTTGATGTGCTGAAGGTGCAGGGAGGCCATAGCACCCAGGCGCATTTGTTTTAATTTTTCGATAGTCTGATTGTTGTTCATGATATTGATTTAAAGATTCTTTACTGATAGGCTGAGGCGCCTCTTATATTCTGGTGTACCGGGATATGGGTTTGATTTTCTTCCAGGTCCTGATGGAACAGGGAGTTTTTGTCCATGTTATTCTCCAGGATGTTCTTGATCCGCTTATAGGATGATGTATCTGCTGCCAGAGCCCTCTTACAGGCGCTGTCTAATCTTTTAGATCCATAAGCTTTGTGGAGCTGGATCAGCCCCATAGCGCGCTTATATCCTATTTCCGGATATTCGGTAGCTGCCAGTATTTTTTTTACACAACTCAGCACATGAGCTCCATGAGGAGCAGCTTTGTTTTCGAAGAACTCCGGGCTCCAGTCAGTATATCCTTTATGGGTGCTGCTCAGATGTTCTTTATTGGTAATGTAGGTGCCTTTTGCCGGATTCCGCTTGTGAAGGGCTATCCGCTGATGATTGTAATACACCTCTACTGTAGTTCTTGTGTAATGGATCAAGGTTCTTTTTCCGATATAGCGGTAAGGAACACTGTAGTAACTTTTATCCGGAGAGAAGTACACGTATCCCATCTTCTGGACTTTGGCTCTTTTGTAGTCCTTCATTTCGTATGGCTGTGACGGCAGAGGCTTTAGATACTCCCGTTCCACGGATTGAAAAAGTTCTCTGCGGCTGGCTTCCTTTCGCTGGAACAAAAGCGTGTTGTAGTTCACAAGCAAGCGCTTTATCTCTCGGTTTAGTTCTTCCAGGGAGAAGAAGGTCATCTCACGCATCGGATAGTAGATCCGCTGGTAAACCAGGTGTACAGCATTTTCCACCAGGGCCTTATCCTGAGGTGCATAACTACGGGTAGGATTGATGACACAGTTGTAATGCCTTGCAAAGTCTTTAAAGCTGCGGTTTATTTCTGGTTCGTATTTACTGGCTCTTGTTACTGCAGATTTTAAATTATCCGAGACGATAGCCTGGGGAACTCCACCGTAAAAGCGAAGAGCATTGGCGCAGCAGGAGATAAGATCTTCTCGTTTCTGACTCTCACAAGCCTCCACATAGGTATACTGGCTATTAGGCAATATAGCTACAAAGACCTCCATTGGTACTAACTCTCCGGTTTCCTTGTTAACCACATGAAGCTTTTTGCCTGTAAAGTCGATGAACATCTCTTTCCCGGCCTCGTGCTCCAGTTTCATAGATCCTTTGATCTTGGAGTACTTCCTGCGGTAATGCTCCATGAATTGGGTGTAGCTATAGGGTTCTCTGGCCCTTTGGGCATACTCCTGATAGTGATGGAGAAAGGTAAACCCAGGATGATTCCGGGCCTTATTGACCCCCTCAAAATATACCATCAGCTCATCGTAACGCTGGTTGTCGATGGTGGAATGAGAGGGAAAGAGTTCTTTCAGAGCGGGATCATCAAAGCGCAGGAGCTCTTCATAGCTGTAGTCACATGCCTTGAAGAGCTTCATGTAGGAGTTCACCGTATTGCGGGAGATGCCAAGAGTAATCCCTATTTTACGGTTGCTATACCCGTCAAGATGTAAAGTAATAATTTGTTTCAGGTCCATAGGATCAAGTGTATTGGCCATATCTTCTCACATTTTGCGACAAGATAGGAGTTACTTGATCTTTCAAAGTGGCACAAAACGAACCGAAACGGGTGGCACAATTTGAACCGTTACAGATTTAATCCACACCGGAAGTGGCACAAATCAAACCGAAATACCTGGCACTAACCGACCGAAATGACTGGCACAATTCGAACCGAAATAGCCACTAAAAATATTTATTTCAAAAATTGCTGTTCTCATTAATCTGGAAAATATATGATAAATCTTTTACAGCATTGTTAGCACCCACAATCATAAATACCTTGATGAATTTATTAATTAGTATCTTCAACGGAATAATGAAAAAATCATATCAACGTATCCCTTATTTATTAATTATTGTTATAGCTGTAACTATAACCATTCAGCTCTATTGGAGTTATACAGAATACCAGAAAAATACGGTGGCTTTTAAAAACGAAATACAAAATGCACTGGACGTTGCTATCGATAATTACTTTGTGGATTTTGCGAAGGAAAATTCGGTTTCGTTGAAGGTTGAAAGAGAATCCGGTAAAAATCCTGACAATTTTACCATCACTGGTGGGAATAAAAAAATTATAGATAAATTCCGTCCTGATACTACCGATTCAAAGAATGTTAGTAAATCTTCGGACAGTCTGAAGATGTTAAATAACATAAAGGATATTTATATATCAATCAATGAAGACTCTATTAATTTTAAAAAATTAAAAAGTCTCCTAAACGCCGAACTCAAAAGAAGGGATTATAACATTCCGTATAAATTAAATCATTATAAAAAAGATTCACTTTTTGCTACCTCTCTGAGCAAATCCTTCTCATCAGGTGAATTTAGTGTAACTGGAAAATCTACCTATTTGAAAAATCGGGAGAGCTTAGAGTTGCAATTTCCAAATGCAATTCAAATCATCGTAAAAAAAAGTCTTCTAAGTATACTTATTTCCCTTTTATTAATGACCTCAATCCTATTTGCATTATTTTATTTGCAATGGGTGATAAAGCAGCAGAAACAACTCTCTGAAATAAAAAATGACCTTATTAGCAATATAACACATGAATTTAAAACTCCAATCGCAACTATTGGCGCTGCCATTGAAAGCATACGTTTTTTCAATACAAACCACGATGTTGAGAAAACAAATAGATATCTAGACTATTCTGATCAACAGCTTAAAAAGTTAGAAAAAATGGTTGATCAACTTATGGATACCGCACTTTTAGATTCTGAAAATTGGACACTTGACAAACATTCGGTAGATATCCCAAAATGGGCAGCAGATATTGTTGAAAATTATAGGATGAATTCTAATGGAAAAGAAATTATTCTTAAAATTTCTGAAGATTCGAAAAGCAACTCCAATATTGAACCGTTCCATCTTGGTAATTGTTTAGGGGCTTTACTGGATAACGCTATTAAGTATGGAGGAAATCGAATTGAAGTAAACATTGAGAATAAAAAGGAATTAAAAATTCGGGTCAGCGATAATGCAAATACCTTGAACAAAGAGCAGGCGACTAATATTTTTGATAAATTTTATCGTGTGCCGCAAGGCAATCTTCACAACGTAAAAGGATATGGTATTGGTTTATATTATGTTAAAAAAATAGCCGAAAAACATAATGGTGCTGCAGAAATCGTTTTAAAAAATAATAAGACCTCATTTATCATTTCTATACCTAATGAATAAAATAAAACTGTTATTAGTTGAAGACGAAATAACTATGGCTCAGATAATTAAAGAAAGCCTGGAAACACGTGATTTTATTGTACTACATTCCCGAAACGGGGAAGAAGCTTTCCAAATGTATCAGGATCATTCTCCTGATATTTTGGTGGTTGATATTATGATGCCTGTAAAGGATGGACTTACTTTAACAAAAGAGATTAGAAGTAATGATACTCAAACACCAATCATTTTTCTTACTGCCAAATCTCAACCCCAGGATGTAGTTACTGGTTTTGACACTGGTGGAAATGATTATCTCAAAAAGCCTTTTAGTATAGAAGAACTAATTGTACGTGTAAAAAACCTAGTAAACCGGAAACCTAGGCAGGATAACATGCACGAGCTAATTTTAGGGCAGTATAAGTTCAATCCGAATAACCAAACACTGCAGTATAAGGAAGAAAAAATTGAGACCCTTACAAGCAGAGAGAGTCAATTGCTCTTATTTTTAGCCCAGAATAAAAATCAGATAGTAGAACGTAATACGGTTTTGGATTTAATGTGGACAAATAATGATTTCTATTCATCCAGGAGTATGGATGTATTTATAAGTAAACTCAGGAAATTGTTGCATAAAGATAAAACGCTGAAAATTTTGAATGTTAGAGGAGTCGGTTATAAGTTAATCGGCTAAGTTAAAATCTGTATTTGATACTCAATAGCGCATAGGCAGGGACAAGACTAATCCGTTTCTGATACGACTTAAAGGAATTAATACTTTGTAATAGATATTCACGCTCGTTTAATAGATTGTTCAATTGAACGGTTCCTGACCATCTGCTTTGCTTGGGTTCGTATACGATATTTGCGTTCATAAAGGTGTAATTTTCTTTGTTTAAAACGTAAAGTTCATTGTTGAGATTGAACTTTATAGATTCAAAAATCTTTATATCGAAGTCAGCAAAGACTTTCGATGTTTCAAAAGAATTAGTTTCATCTCTAAGCTCGGAAGAAGAATAACGATAGGCAAAACCACTTGAAAAATTAAACCATTTATCAAAATAGGAACTCACGGAAAATGAATAATCTCCTGAATAATTCTGAAGCTTAAGCTCACTAGTTTGATCAATAGAAAATGGAGACTGAATGAAGCTCTGGTTGGTTTCTACCTTAGTTGCCAGTTTAAGCTTACTGAAATAGTTAGTTAAGATCAAATTAGCTAAGGTATTTTTACCGTTAGGTGAAGGTATGAACT
Source organism: Christiangramia fulva (assembly GCF_003024155.1). Lineage (NCBI taxonomy): Bacteria > Pseudomonadati > Bacteroidota > Flavobacteriia > Flavobacteriales > Flavobacteriaceae > Christiangramia > Christiangramia fulva. The sequence continues at coordinate 3,520,202 of NZ_CP028136.1, read as the reverse complement.
CATTAAAAATAAAATTTTCATTTGTAAATGCTCCCGGAGCATATCCAGAATGAGTTATAGTATGTAAAGCAGAGGCATTTATTGAGAACCCTTTAATATCATTATATAAACTATAGTTTAAAGAAAACACAGAGTTTCCCAGTTTTTTGATATCATCAGAACCACTGATAAAATCCTGATACGAATTCAGCGCATAATTAGGTAAAAGTAATTGCAACTCAGGTAATTCTTCCTTAAAACTATAACCTAATCGAACTACTCCCTTATTTTTCAATTTATGCCGTAAAGTGAAATTGGCATTTTTAAGAAGATATTCGTCACCATTAAACCAACTCCTCTTGAGAGAAATACCTCCCCTTAGGTAATTATCCTGGGTGAGTTTAAATTTTAAGGAATTACTTATTGCTACAAAAATATTATCAATTTTCAGGTTATTAGTGTATCCTTCAAAACTTTCTTCCTGTTCAGTAATAAGACTGCTTTTTGCAGTTTCTACCTCATTATGAATATGTAACTGCAAATGATTTTCCCATTTTTGAGATTTGGTAAGCAGGGTGCTTTGCAAACCATAATAATTGAACTTATTGCGAACATCCTGATAAAAGGTTTCATCGATTTCCTTCTTAAACAGCTCACTCAAACTTGGATAAATAATTTCTGCACTTTCTTTAGAATCACCATACCCGAAATAAAGGTAATTGTTCAATGCGCTTTTTTTAGTAACCAAATATGTATGTTCTAAATGGTTGTAAAACTTTTCTGAATTAATATCATTTTGTTGTCTAATCTCTTGATCACTTAATGTGATGCTATTCAAGGCATCGTGAGGATTCATATTGTAACTTACAGTATTAATGAGGTAATTGCTAGAGTTGGGGGTAAATTTAATTTCTAGCTCCGTATCTCCTATTCTATTGTTATTCTTATAACTGCTGGTTTCAAAAAAAGTAGTGCTGTTCGCACCCGTGAAATATTCGGTCTGAGCCTGATAATCTTGCGTGGTTATGTCTGAAATAACAGTTACATCCCCTCTTAAAGATAGTTCATTATTCATTTTAGTGGATAATCCGATTGAATGCAGCATGGATGTGTTGAAAATACTTCTGTTATTGAAAATATTTTCTTCTTGTTCATCAATCGAAAAAATAGTTAATGGCTGTTTCTCGATCTTTTGAAACATTTGGGATAGATCGATTACTGTTCTTTCACTTTGTAATAAGTTGGCTGCTTTGTTCCCGGTATTATTAGCATTACTAAATTCTAATAATTTAATTCGCTTTCTAAGTAATCCCAAGGTTAAGGCTGTTTCATATCGGTTTTTCAAACCGTACCCTCCGGAAATATTACCAAATAAGACATATTTGAATTTATCCTTGAGCTTTAAATTAAGAGCTACTTTTTCAGAGCTTGATAATTGTTTAAAAATAGGATTTTCTTCATAATTTTCTAAAATCTGTACTTCTTCGAGGGTTTCTGCATCTAGATTCTTAGATAGAATTTTATAATTTTTATCAAGTATATTTTCTCCTTCCACTAAAAGGCTTTCAATAGGCTTACCATGGGCTTTAATACTTCCGTCGGGTAAAACTTCAATACCAGGCAATCTTTTTAAAAGGTCTTCAACCGTTTGTTCCGTATCGGTAGCATATTGTGAAACACGGATAAACGTGGTATCAGAATTTATTCTAATTTTTTGATGACCTTCAACAATTACTTCTTTTAAAGACTCCGCTTTTTCTTCCAATTCGAAATCCAGAGCCTCCAACATTTTTTGATCGGCAATTGTTACTTCCTTTTTAATAGATGAAAATCCTAAACTGGAAGCTTCAATAATTATTAACTCGTTGTTTTTTATAAAATTTAAATGATAATGTCCATTTTGGTCGCTGTATGTATAGTCAAGAACTTGATTTTGTGAATTCCTCGCTTGTAATAGAACTGTTGAAAGAGGTTGAAGTTGCTTATCCCTAATAGTTCCCCGAATAACCATTTCCTGCGCATAATTGCTTCCGCAAAGGAGAAATAAAAAAAGTAGGAGAATGTACTTCATTAAGGATGGATAAAAATAAAACCCCATTTTACATGGGGTTCTTGTGTATAATAAGAATATTGTATTAATCAAATATTTCAACGCTAAGGGTTTCAATACCCCCAGGATTAACCGTCACATCACCACCCATTTGTTTTGCAATAAGAATAGCTTTTGTCTTATTACGTTCAACTAATTTATCTAGGGTTTGCTTGTATTCTTCAATTGAAATATATGGATATTGACTATCTACTTTAGGTTTATCCATCGGTCCGACAGTAAGATTTCTCTCTAGCGGATATTCAACAGATTTAAAATAAAGATACATCTCCTTCTTATCATCGTATGCTTCTAGAATTAAGCCTGGCAGCCCTTGTAGTTTCCATGGACCATAGGGTAATGGTATTGCATCAGTATACCATGCCGTATAATTTTTTCCTCTAAAAGCACCGGTTGCTTTATGGCAGGTAAGATCACCGAAGGTTTTTGTTTCAGAACCTAACTTCCAATCTATTTGGGTTCGTTTCTCTCGTCCGTAAACTGGTTCTTTATATTTTTTATTCCACCACAGACTGTCTTTTTTACGGTTATAGTAAACCTGCTTACCTTGCGGTAGTGTATGTTTTCCTAGGTAAATTTGTTTAGTTCCATTTACCTCTTTGATTTGGTTTTCTTCTAATTCCATCTGCTTTTCAAGAGAATCTTTAGCTGAAACGTAATAGGATGCTTCTTTATTAAAAACTAGATATGCATTAAAGTCGAGACCGACTGGACCGCCTTTTCCCGGACTCTCAATGTGACCATAATAAACAATACCCTTATCCTGAGCCTGGCAAACCGTAATTGAGGTTATAAAGAAAAAAAATAATAAAAATCTCATATTATTATAGTTGTATTTAATTGAAAAAAACCCTTCCCCTGGTAATAAGAGGAAGGGCATGTTGTCTAGGCGCATAAAGCCATTGCTATTCCCACAAGCTGAGAGGTACTACATGTATCGCAACTTACAGTGTAAGAAGATCCATCCTCACAGTTTACGATGATTTCAGCCCTTACGACGTCAATAGTTGTTTCAGCTTCCATGGTTTCCATGCTGCTTCCGATAACTTCAGTCTCGAGATTCGAAAACTCTGGTTTTGCTTTGTCATTAGCGGCAAAAGCTCCCATAGACATAAGTCCAAATGCTGAAAGTAAAAATAACTTTCTCATAATTTAAATAATTTGTGATTAGTAATGGTCTAAAACAAAGCATTCATTTACCGGAACATAGTTAATCATTGTTATTTAATGTAAAAAAGTGTTAATCAAGAATGATAGCGTCAGTTGATTCGGAGCGAGAAGGGAAAGCAACTTCCATAAACCCAGTTGATGGCCATTACAGTGGAATTGCTTATGAAACGGGCATGATACTAATAGTGATTAGGTTCATGTTCTGCCTCCCATGAATTGAAGTAAAAAAAGCATTCCATGGTTGAGTGGTAAAACAAGCAAGCAAGAGGGTAACACGCGATGCGATGTTAAGCACTCCTTTCTGTTTTTAGTACGCTCATATTCAGCGTATTGTAAAAAATATAAATTCCCGACTTTCTACACTTTGCGACAAATGCCCTGTGAATGCCCATTTTTAGGGAAGGATTTGCGACAAATCGGCGAATTATGGACTCATTTATCGGCATCAGGTTTAAAAAGAAAACGGCAAAACGTTTTCAGGAATTTTCAAAAACACTTCAAATCACACACTGAAGCATTAGATACAATGCTTGACTTTTTCTTCTACAACGAAATTTCCCCAAAGGAAAAACTAGGGCCTACGGGAAGGACAATCGAAGCTTCAATCAAGAAGCGAATCAATGCGGTGATTGCCATTATGAGGGATATGGAAAAGAGCCAGACCAAACCCACCGTCGCAATGTTGGAATCTCTTTTCCAAACCGAGGAACCCAAAAAGAAGCCCTTGATTCTGGAAAAGAAAATCCTTCAAGAAAAGAATGAAGTAGGTTTTCGGGAAAAGCTAAACGACAACAGCGAACTCTAATTTTTGAGCTATGTACATCACCATCACACCCCAAAAATTAGGGAACAATTACTCACAAAGTTCAGCGGATTTTGTGGGCTATCTGGAGAAAGAAAACCAGGGCTTGGAACAGGGAGCTATGGAACATTTTTTCAATCAATATGATGAGGGAATATCAGCGGATGAAGTTGTAAAGGAAATTGATGGAAATGGTGCCAAGCTTAAAAAGACCGAGCCGAAATTCTATTCGATTACGGTCAGTCCTTCCAAATATGAACTGAACCGGTTACAGAATAACAGCGAGGATCTAAAGAGATACACCCGTGAACTGATGAAGGACTATGTGGCATCCTTCAATCGGGAAATCAACGGAAGACCGATTAACATCGATGATATAAAATATTACGCCAAAATAGAACACCAACGAACTTTTAAGGGAACGGATTGGCAGATTTGGGAAAACCAACCCTTTGCTACCAAAATATTGCAGCTCAAAACTGAAATCAGAAACGTTAAAGAGGGGCGAGCTGAAGGCAATATTAAACTATTGCAGAATAAAATTGACCGATTGGAAAAGGAGGCTCCGCAGCAACAAGACGGGAAGCGAATTGTCCAGGGGATGCCAAAGGCAGGAAATCAAAGCCATATCCATATCATCGTAAGCAGAAAAGACGTATCCAATACCTTTAGCCTTTCACCCGGGAGCAAACATAAGGCCTCGGAAGTCGAGATGCACGGTAAGAACATAAAACGGGGCTTCGACCGGGATAAGTTTTTTGACCGGGCAGAAAAGACCTTTGACAGAACTTTTGGCTACCAAAGAAACTTTGCCGAAACCTATCAGGCTCGCAAGGATTTTATCAGAAACCCTAAAATCTATTTTGCTTCGCTTATGAAATTGCCGACCAGTGAAAGAGCGATTGCCTTTAGAATAATGAAAGAAAGTGATGTTCCAATGTTACCAAGTATTCCGGTTACACAGGCACAACTGGCAATGAAAGTATTTAATCGCTTAAGACGTGGTGTGGACATCGCTATAAAATCAAGTTCAATAGGTATCTAAAGGGAAAAGTCTAATGCAACTAGCTAATCCACTACACATACTTTTAATGATCGTTTTGACAATTTCAGTATTTTACGCACTGTATCGGTTATCAAAATATGCCTTTTTGATAAACATCATGCTGCTCTTTGGAATACTAGCCTTTACGTTTTATCCTCATAATGCGATAAAAGCATTACTTTATTTAGGCTGTCCTTTATTGTTGGTCAATACGGTATTTTACGTTTTTCGGCATAAACCGGATTTAAAGCAAAATACCTCTGAAAAATATCGGGTAACTTTTAAAACAGACAAGAAAAGTTTTAAAATTGAAAACATCAGACGCGGTGCATCCATTATTGGGTCTGCCGGAAGCGGAAAAACCGAAAGCGTCGTTTACGGATTTTTAAAACATTTCCAGGAACATAACTTCTGTGGGGTTATTCACGACTACAAGGATTTTGAACTTACCGAAATGGCCTACCCGCTATTTAAAAATCCGGATATTCCTTTTCGTATTATCTCCTTTGACAAAATTATTCATAGGGTCAATCCCATTGCACCCCGGTATCTTGAAAACGAAGAAAGTGTGAATGAGATTTCGAGAGTACTTATTGAAAATCTTCTGGAACAGCGGGAATCGGGAACTACGGGAACCTCTAAATTTTTTAACGATGCAGCTGAAGGACTGATTGGCGGATTGATCTGGAAACTGAAAACATCCTATCCTAACTTTTGCACTTTACCCCATCTAATCGCTATTTACCAATTTTTGGATACCGATAGTCTCATAAAATTTTTAGAGACCAACACAACATCCAGGGCAATGGCAGACGCGTTTATTAGCGGCAAAGATTCTGAACGACAGACTGCTGGAGTGAAAAGTACTCTGGCCAATGCTCTGAAACGCATAAGCACCCAAAATATTTTTATGGCCCTGTCTGCAGATGAAGTGCCATTAAATATTAATAATCCGGAAAATCCTGCTGTAATTTCAGTCGTGAACAATCCAAAATTTGAAACATCCTATTCTCCTGTTATTGCCGCGATTATCCATACGGTTATTAAACAAATGAGTGTGCGCAATTCTAAGCCGTCTTTCTTGTTGATGGAAGAAGCACCAACCATTCGGTTATTGAATATGCATCGCATTCCGGCTACCTTGAGAAGTTACGATATAGCGACCATTTACGTAATGCAGGACAAGATTCAAAACGATATGATGTATGGTGATAAAGCTAGTAAAGCAATTTTAAGTAACCTTTCCTATCAATTTTTCGGGAAGGTGAATGATCCAAACACGGCTAAATATTATGAACGCTTCTTCGAAATAGTGAAAAAAGAAACTACCAGTATCAACCGAGGATACAGCCTTGATTTTGATACCCGAATTACTATCGGGGAACGGGAAATTCCTAAAATAAGGGCAGATGCCTTTTTTCGTTTAAAGCAGGGAGAGTTTATTACCTATGCGGATGGGGAGGATAAAAAGGTCCAGTTCAAACTTCCTGATATTTCAAGACAGCTTCCTGAGAAATATAGAATATTTTCGCAGGCTGAACTAAAGGAGAATTTTAATAAAATTTATTCTGAAGCAAAGTCTATTTTTGGTGAATGAAGACTTGCCTAAAGATTCCTTCTTCCAAAATTCCCGGACTGGAGCAAAAGAAAAGACATGAAATTGGCCCTAAAGTCGGACTTTTTATTGCCTGATCAACATGGTTATCCACCGATAGAACGAGATGAGATTTGTGAGGAAATCTTTGAACAAGTGGAAAATTTTAAAAAAAATAGAGCGGTGTAAACGAGTCTTTAAATTGTAGTTTGACTGTGCTTAAATTGACCGATCTCATTCTATTAAATAGGATAAATAATCTATATCGATATAATAAAAAGTGAAAATTGTAAAAAGGAGTAATAACATTATTAGTACAAAGTATAACACACCAATGATAAACCGAAGGTTTAATATTTTATGCTTAATTTTTTTAAAATCTGATTTGAACCCCTCATAAATTACTCCATAAGATTTTTGAATCGTTAGTTCTTCGTCGTTAACGTCTTTACAAAGGCATTTTACATTATAAGCGGTCATTCTTAGGATTAGAAAAGCTATAATTGTATAGAGTAAATATGCCGCAAGTATGAGAATTAAAAATTCAGGTTGATCCTTTACCTTATAACTTGCGAATACGGTCGCCCCAAACGTAAGAGGGAATGATATTACTTGCTTACCAATCGAATCTATATTTCGATCGATAGTTTCAAAATATTTCCCTCTCTCTTCTTTAAATTCTGATTTGATTTTATCAAAAGCAAAATTTGAGACGTAGGTTTCATAATCTCTTTTAGCGAGATTCAGAAGACTATTATGTTCTCTGATAATTTCATTATACCGTTTTTCTTCAGGAGTATTATGTACTCCTGCTATTACAATCTCCTTAAAAAATTGTATAAATTCTTTCTTTTCAAATTGTTCTTGGAATCGGCTGAATAAGCCGTTTAGATTCACGTTCTGAAAGAAAGTAACATCAGGCAAGTTGTATCCTACATTAAATACGCCGTGGGTTTTACTTATCAGGGTAAATTGATTATCTGTATCGCTCTTATATGGAGTAAATTCCGGGGTACGTAAGAAGTAGTCCAAAATCTGATGATACTCATGAATATTGTAAATGACAGCATTGCCTTCGTCATAGGTGTCATATTCTTTCTTCAGGATATGATGTCCGCTACTATTTAATATAATTATATTTTGAAGAATGAAGTTCTTTTTTATGCGGTCATATTTTTGAGAAAAATCATTCGTGCCAAAAAAAAAGCTGACATTGGTAATTTTACAAGAAGATAACTTAATTTCAATTGAACCTGCCACCAGCGTGTTCACCTCATAAAAAACATTTTCAATATTTGATATTGCTTCCTGAAAATCAGACTTAATATTTAGTATCAATCTACTACCATCATATCTGGGTGAACCAGATTTAAGGTTCTTATTATAACATTCTAAAAATGTATCAATATTTTTATTTCCGGTCTTAGTATTGATCATATTGCTCCTGCATAGAGTTAGCCAGTTCTTCGGAATTTATAATCACCTTACCATTTTTTATTTGCACTCCATGTTGCCCAAATTGATCAAAGTCAACATTTATATTAATTCCTGGAACTGATGCCTTTATGGAAATCAACGATTTCCATTTCGGTGCGTCTCTTTTGAATTCAGAATCTATAGTTATCCCGTTAGAATCGGCAAAATCTCGAAGAGAATTTCTGTTTTCTTCGCCATAGAAAGTAGCCCCTAGTTCAAATAAATTAACACGCTTATCTTTTCTATTGTTTACCTGCTCAAATATAGCTTTATTGAATTCTCCGCGACTAAAAAGTTCTTTGCCCTCTTCGTCCACTGGTAAAGGAATTGTTTTAATTAGCTTAATCATGTTTTCAGTATTTACAGAATTCTTAATTAAGCCTGCTGCAAGTACCCAATCTTTAAAATAACCTGACACTTCCCCGTCTTGTTGAGTGGTTATTAAAGCTAAATAATTGCGATCATCTGATTGGGAATTGTAGATACTGAAGTTAAGCCTCACTCCCATCGCTATTTTCTCAATATTTATGTTTTCAGTACTATCTAAAACGTAAGCCCCTTCCTTTTTAATAATGTTTATCCCGGATTTTTTTCTAAGCAGTATTACTGAAAGATATCTGACTTTTTGAATAGTATAATCCGCGAAGAGATAATATCCCCCTACCGCAAAAGGTTCTTTGGCAACCTTTTCTCTCAATATATCTAAAGAATGTGTAAATGAGGAAAAATTATCATCTGATGGATTTTCTATATAATCCTTTAGTGTGAGGGTAAATTTATTTTCTTCATCTTCCTTAAAGGATGCATTTTTTAAGCTTGGACTGATATTTACTGCCTTATGGACTTGTTCAATAAGATTTAAAGCAAATTCATTTTTTTCCAACGGCTGGTCGGAGTAATCAATATCAGCCATCGTTTTTTTAGCTTCTTTTTCTAAATAATGTATGGCAATTTGTCGGATTTCTAATTCCATAAAGTGGAGGGTTTCTATCATTTAGGGCCACTAATGTAATTTAAAATCACAGCACTCGAAAATCGGATAGCAAAATGTTAAATTAAAATGGTTCTTCCTCCCGCGGTTTCTGCTCTGTTACCTTCCACTGCCCATCTTCTTTAACTAACTTGAAAATGCTCGGTTTTTCTTCGAACGAAGTAGAATAGCGCACCCAGGCTACGTCACTATTAATGGATCCTCAATGACTTCAAAGTTGATTTCGGATTTTTCATCTTCAGCAAATAAATCCTGGAGGCTTGATAAAATGGCATAACTTTCGGTGGTGGTATGTTTTTTCAGGGTAGCATTGTCCTTGTAGTAGAAACTTTCTGCAACAATTTTAGCGGTCTCTGTGTGGGCCATTTTCTTTTCATTACAACCTACCAAAGCTAGAATGACAGAATAAAGGAGGATTCTTTTCATGACGCTTTTTAATTAGGATTATTGATATGTTTATGTGGTACTTTTAATTTAATATTTCTCCCGCCATTTTTTTCATTCAGTTCCAGTACTACCCTACGGTCATCTCCCAAAGAAAATTTTGGTAGCACATAGATCAGTTTCTCTGTTTCACCTTCTTTGACTCTAGTGGGCAGACCATATGTAAATATTGGTTCTTGATAAATGGTCTGAGAAGATTTCTTTTTACCTTTTTGCCTGGTCTCAATTCCCACATTCAGAAAATTTAAATCATAATCCAGGGACGATTTATTTTCTATATGGATAACGAAATACAGTTCTTCTTTATCAAATACAATATTTTCAACAGTTAAGACGATATCCTGATTCCGTTTTTTTAGCCCCCCTATTTTCTGTTTGCGTTCAACCAGAAAGGAGCAAAATTTGTCGTAGTAGTAGGTTTTGTCGCTTTCTTTAGGCTCTTCCTTGGTTACCCGCGATTCACCGATGACCTCAGGTTTTTCATTGCCTATGGTGTCAGATTTTAAAACAAAATAATTCAGCTGATCAAGGTGTTCCTTATATTTTAAAATATAAGAAAAAATAGAGCCGTTTGAGTTGATTACCAGAAGATTACTTTCTTTTCCGGGTTTGGCCTGTAAGAGTCCAAAATGCTGTTCCGCTTCCCGGTTATATGTAAAAACAAAATTGTCAGAACCTGTTATTCCCTGCCTTATAGGTTTCGGAAAGAACAGAGCCACATTCTTTTGGTCATTTGCAAAAATGGTGTCGAGGATTTTTCTTTCTTGTGCCAAACTGGGGTGAAATGCACAAGCGGTGAGGAACAATAGAAATAATACATTTGTTTTCATAAACCTGGTTTTAAAATGAGTTTGTAATCATTGAGTACGGTTACTTTTACGTTCCGGTTGTTGCGCCTAAGTACCTTGGTTATTCCACTAATTTGTGGCACACTTGGAATGTTTATGTCCTGAATAATATCATCCAGGACTTCACTGGTTGCCTCGGCGCGGAAACTGTTTTCCACGTAAATACCTTCGCTGCCATCCTGGAGGTCGAACGACTTCAGGTTTACCGGATGATGGTCTATATTTTCAACTTCGACCAGTGTCCTGTTCGGCTGAAAACTGATAAAACCATAGACAACAGTATTTTTGGGAATCCATTGATCATTGATCTTTGCAGTGGATGTCAAGCGCATCCGGAGTCTGGAATTGGCTTTTACGACCTGGTTTCCATCCACCACAGCATATACAACCGAAGGGATATCCGAAGCAATAAGCTTACTATCTGAAGTAGGGGAGGAGGCAAAGAACAGTTGATGCTCCAATCCCATCTCTTTGGTCTCGATTTTCTGCTCTTTCTCTGTCTCCTCACTTGCCACTCGAGCAGTGGGGGTATCTAATTTTTGTTCTGGACTGAATTCCTGGTGTATTCCTTCTGAATATTTTATACGTCCGGATTCATAGATACTGTCAACAATCCTTTCCTTTTCCTTTTCGGTTAAATCTGAGTCATAAAAACCCAGGGAATCTATCAGCTTCTCATCGTAGATACTGGGAGCGTTGGTTTCCCGCACTTCCCTCAAATCATTTATGGCATCAAGTTTAGAATCGTATTCCTTCGATTCCTGTTCTAGTTCAGGCACCAAGGTTTGTTTCAAATTTTGGCTTTCACTTTTGTCATCGCCAAGAATCATAAGCGAATAGGAAATTAGAAATATGAATATTACTGCGATTACAGTCCCAAACACTATTTTATTCTTCTTAATTTTCATTATCTAGTTTCTTTAAAGTGTTTTCAAAGTAGTTGGTGATAAGCAACCCGTGTGGGTTGTTTGGGAAATTTCGATCTACAGTGATCAGGTTTCCTGTGGAAACCAGCTCATAAGTGTCAATTACAGATCCGCGGTTGATCTCAAAAATTGTTGTGGTTTTAAAGCTGTACTTTTCTTCTTGTTCCTCCAGTTCAGAGTTAACACTAAGTACCTTTTGAACCAGTGAATATTGAATTAATCTGTTGTAAACACCATCAGCTTTCTTCTGACGGTATAGATTATCGACAGAGCTATTTCCCAGCCAAAGTGCTTTTTCAAGATTTTTCTCATAATTGCTGGCATCGATGTTATAGAAGTAATTGTGAAATAACTCCAAATGTGCCAGTGCTTCCACCTTGAAGTTTTCTTTTTGGGAAACCAGTTTTAACGGGATTACCTCTCCGTTTGTATTAACCGCAAAGGCACTGTTTAGTGCTTTTTTATTGATTGAAAATGCTATCCATCCCGAAAAGATGCTCGAAGAGAATGCGCAAATAACTACAGCAATAATTACAAACCTGTTTAACTTTAACACGGAATATATATTTTGATAAGGTGTTTTCATGATGTAAAAAGTCTTAGTGTAAAAGAAGTTGCCCGCCTGTAAAGTTTAAACTTCAGGAAAAAGATAAACCCGATGGATCCCAGTTCAACTACCGGGGCAAAAAAATCACTACCCACGTCAGTACCGAAAAGGTTCGTCCAAAAATTGGTATTAATTTCCGTGTATATGGCATTAATAAAAACGTTTACCAGGAAAAATGCCGGAACGAGCATATATTTACGTGCTGCTTGTATTATTTTCCACAAGTGGGATGCAGGCGCAACATGAAAACCACCAGGCCGAAAAGGTGGCAACACAAAAAAAAAGGTGTTAAGTCCGCATACCAGTACCATGGCCATAATTGATGGCGCTCATATTCATATAGATTATTCTTCACCACGCGTGCGTGACAGGATAATTTTTGGCGGACTGGTTGGCTACAACACAGTTTGGCAAGCTGGGGCACACAAAGCTACCTGGATAGAAACCAGTAAGGATTTGCTAATTGGTGATAAAATATTGCCTGCCGGGAAGTATGCTTTTTTTACAGTTCCCGGAAAAGAAAATTGGAAAGTCATGTTCAATTCCCGTTGGGATCAGCATGGAAAGGATGAATATGATGAAAAAGAAAACGTAGTTGTTTTGGAAGTTCATTCTGAGACGCTGGAGAATGTCCAGGAGGCGCTGACTTATGAAGTTGAAAAAATAGAAAGTGATGAAGGAGCAATTTCTCTCACCTGGGAAAGAAAGAAAATTAGTATTCCTTTTCAGGTCAGGACCGAGTGACAGTGAATGAATGACTAAGCGTACAACCTAAAGAACTAACTAACCAACCATCAACCATGAAAAAGGAAATTTTAATTGACAGGAATTCGATCAATATTGAAAATCATAGAGTTATTCAGATTAAAAATGTGGTTTGCCAGCGATGCAAGAGGAGCGTAAGAGAAATATTGACTGCATTAAAAATTCCTTTTAAGAGAGTGTCTTTGGGAGAAGCAGAGTTGGAAAGGGATCTCTCTGATCTTGAGTTCCCGTTGCTCCAGGAGCAATTGCACAAAGTGGGATTTGAGCTTATTTTTGAAAAAAATGAGCGACTGGTGAATCAGATAAAATCAATAATAATTGCGCGCATTTACAAGGAGGAAGATTTTGGAGAACAGAAGATTTCAGATCTGTTGATCAACCGTTTGCACTACGATTATAGTCATCTTACTCATATCTTTACCAAACTTGAGGGAAAGAATATTCAGAAGTTCCATAGTGAAGTAAAAATAGAAAGAATAAAGGAGCTATTGGAGTATAACGAGCTTACTATTTCAGAGATTGCTCATGAGATGGGATATAGTAGTGCTACTTACTTATCAACTCAGTTTAAAAAGCCTACAGGTGTAATTCCGTCAGATTATAAAAATAAAGAAGAAAAACGAAAAATAGATTTGAATAGGTTCTGAGGTAAAACTGAAATTGAACCGCTTGGATTATCTGAATTTGTAGATGCTGTTTTTTCAGCTTCAGAATCTTCATTCACCTATATTTCCCAGGAGCAACATTTTCCTTTTTTTCCTCTACACAGGAAATTGTGGTGAAGGCCAATAAGGATAAATAAAAAATACTAAATGTTTTTGTGAATTTCATTATTTGAAATTTTTATTATTAAGGTGCTTTGAAATCTTTTCTGGTGTAAATGGATAAATCCTGTGCTCAAATCTTTACTCAAATTAAACCAATCCAAAAAATAACTAGTTTCGTTCTATGGCGAACTCCCCTTTACAATTTTTTTCTAAAATTTTTATGAGGCATGTCCTATATGGTGATTTACGTTCACAGGCAGGATTTTGCACAAAATGAGAAAATTTTCTGCCATTCATTTCTCAAAACATGATATATGTCATGTTTTAAAGAGTAAAAAATATATAATTTTGGAAATATCGCTGGTAAAAAAGCCGGCTTTTAATTCATAAAGCAGTCAAAAATCTCTTTTTGGCGTAAAAGGAAGGAACATAGTGAAATCTTCACTCTACAAAATATCATCTTCGGCTCTGGCATTTTTAATGTTCCTGTCTACAATGTCTTTTACCGTACATCAACATTTTTGTGGTGATTTTCTTGTGGACCAATCAGTCTTTTTTGAAGCTGATACCTGCGGAATGGAACATGATTCCGGAGTAGCTGATGAGAAAGGTTGTTATGATGATTCTATAGCTATTGATGGTCAGAAAGATTTGAAGATACCCTTTTACGATCTTAGTTTTGATCAGCAAGTATTTCTTGTAAGTTTTGCTTATTCATTTAGCGGGCTTTTTGAAGAACTGCCTGCGAAAGATATTCCTTATACTAAGTATATACCTCCCTTAATCGTTCAGGAAATCCACATATTGAACGAGACCTTCTTAATTTGATTCTGAATTAATAATTAGGCTCTGGTGCTTTACCGCCGGAGCAGAGTTTTTTTTGATGTTGCAACCGTGCAGCTTCAAAAGAGTATTAATTCAGAATTAAAACGAAATGCTTAATAAAACTATAAAGTTCTTTTTAGAGAACAAATTGGTGACCGCTTTACTTACGGTTGCCTTAATGGCCTGGGGAGTAGCTACAGCACCTTTTAACTGGAACCTTGACTGGATGCCAAGGGATCCCGTTCCCGTAGATGCTATACCCGATATTGGTGAAAATCAGCAGATTGTCTATACGGAGTGGATGGGCAAATCGCCCCAGGATATTGAAGATCAAATCACCTATCCCCTCACTACTACACTTTTAGGAGTTCCTGGAGTTAAAACAGTACGCAGTAGTTCCCTCTTTGGCCTCTCTAGTATATATATAATTTTTGAAGAAAATGTAGAATTCTACTGGAGCCGGTCCAGAATTTTAGAGAAGTTGAATTCTCTCCCTGCCGGCACCTTGCCACCCGGCGTTCAACCTGCATTAGGACCGGATGCCACAGCCCTGGGGCAGGTTTACTGGTACACCCTGGAAGGTCGGAATCCTAAAACAGGAGAGCCAACCGGAGGATGGGAGCCTCAAGAGCTTCGCTCTATTGCAACAGGCTTAAATCACAAATAGCAGGAAAGACCATCAAAAATGAAGGTCTAGTCAATTGGCCTAACAGGCTGACTTAAGCTTCAGGGTGGAAGGAGATAAGAACTGGTTTTAGTTAGAAAAAAAACAGGTCCTAAATTATGTTCAGGAACGTGATATCTCTGAAGGTATCCTGAGAAGGGAGATATATTTCATCGATGAACAACAGCCTTTGGATGAAGTTGAATGTGATTTAAAGATTCAATTTAAGAATCAGTCTTTTACATTTTTCGATAAATCAATTAAAGTAATTGAATATTTATAAAACTAAGGTAAATAGATGAGAATACCCAAACCATACAGATGTAAAAAAATATTTAATTTTTAACATTAGTGAGCATTATCATATTTAAAAAAATAACATTTTAGTTAACTTGTTGATATACTATCTAAATAAATTGTTTAATAATTAAAAATAAACTAAAATGAAAAATCACCGGTTGTGGATGATCATCGGATGTGTTTTACCTCTTTTGCTCATCTTTCTGGCGCCATCAATAGGATTAGGTGGCGATGTCTGGCTGTTTACATTTATCATCGTAATGTTCGCCATTCATTTAATGATGCCTATGCGGCATGGAGATCACACTCACGGCTTATCTGATGAGAACTTAAGGGAAAAGAATAACAGCAAAGATCAGGTAAAAAAGGAACCTCAAAAAAAATAAAGCTATGCACGATTATGATGGATTTTGGGGAGGAATGCACCTCATTTGGTGGTTTATCTGGATAGCCTTTCTTATTTGGGTTTTCCTGATACCTACACAGTGGGGAAAAAGAACCAGAAGAGACGAACCGCTGGATATTCTAAAAAGGCGATTTGCACGGGGTGAAATTTCAAAGGAAGAGTTTGAAGAACAAAAGAAAGTATTAGAATCGAATGAATAAATTAAATTCCAATATTATGTATCAATTAAATGTAAAAAAATTCGGTTTGGCCCTTGGCCTCACAGGAGCGCTCCTTTATCTGGGGTGTATATTAGTGATGGCCACTATGGGCCGCGAAGGAACAGTACTATTCTTTAACAGCCTCTTACATGGCCTGGACACCTCCACTATAATCCGAATGGATATACCCCTTTGGGAAGCCGGTTTAGGTCTGGCTCAAACTTTCATTATTGCCTGGCTTATAGGGGCTTGTGTGGCTGGATTTTACAATGTGACAGTAAAGGCCAAATAATTCGGGAGCTACTTCAATAGCGACATGAGTAGGCTGCTTTTTATCAATTATTCGCAACAACAGCTCACAATGTGGAAGAGTTATAAGATATTAAGTACAGGTTTGACCATTATAGGGTTTACCAGCGATTTCTCCGGTTGGATGAAGTCGCCCGGACCCGATCTGCTGCTCCGGACATGCTGGTGAAAGGCAACAATCTCATAATTCTTCTATTAAATTCAAGGAGCATAAAAAAAGAAAGTTGAATAATCATTAAAATTTCGAACAATGGAAAGTATAACTCCTTTAAAAAATAGTCTTAGGTCGAAAGGGAATCTTGGGAGAGAGGTTGTGATTGTAACAGGAAGCAGTGGAATGATTGGCTCAGCTTTAATTCACAAGCTTGCTAAAAAATACGACGTCGTGGGATTTGATCAGGATGGTTATCCTTTTCCACCGGTAGAAGCCGAATGTGTTTGTGTGGATCTCACAAGTGATAGCCGAATGGCCTTTGCTTTTGAAAGGATCCGTTATGCCTACGGTAACAAAATCGCCTCAGTCGTACACCTTGCGGCTTATTATGATTTTCTGGGGAGACCCTCTGATCTGTACGACAAAGTGACTGTAAAAGGTACTGAGCGTTTGCTTAAATACCTGCAGGATTTTGAGGTTGAGCAATTTATCTTCTCGAGTAGTATGTTGGTGTATAAACCTTCATCTCCCGGGGTGAGAATAACAGAAGATTCGCCTCTGGAACCTAAATGGGATTATCCTAAATCGAAGGTTACAACTGAAAAAGTAATGCACGAAAAACGGGGTGAAATTCCTATAGTGATGATGCGTATAGCCGGAGTTTACAGTGAAGAGGGGAGTTCAATACCCATCACCAATCAGGTTCAGCGAATTTACGAGAAACAAATTACAGCAAAACTATATCCTGCCAATACAGCCCATGGCAGCACCTATGTACACCGGGATGATGTTATCGATGCGATGACTTTAGCTGTTGAAAAACGAAAAGATCTCCCAGCCGAAGTAATCCTGAATATTGGGGATGATGAAACCCTCACTTACCAAGAACTCCAGGATATAATAAGCACTGAAATCCATGGAAAAAAAATGCCCATTATCGGCATTCCAAAGTGGTTTGCCAAAGCCGGGGCATTTATGCAAAATCTGTTCGGCAAAGCTTTTATAAAACCCTGGATGATCGATCTCGCAAATGACCATTTTGAGATGGACAGCTCCAGAGCGCAAAAATTGTTGGGCTGGAAACCCGAACATAGTCTTCGTGATACTTTGCCAAAAATGGTAAAAAACTTAAACGACGATCCAAAGAAATTTTATCGGGAGAATCATTTGAATAAATGATCAGGAATGCAGATTCATTAACCAAAATTCAATCGTATTATGAAAAAAAATGATCCTTCCTCAATGGCCCACCCGGGTAATGATGATAAATCTTCAAAAAAGGTTCAGTACACCTGTTCTATGCATCCTGAGGTCCTGAGTGATGAACCGGGCAAATGCCCGAAATGCGGAATGACGTTGGTGAAAAAGGAGGAAGCAAAAAACGAAATGTCAGGCCACAAAATGGAAGGTATGGGTTCACGGGGCGTCACCCGTCCAATGATGCACATGGAAAGCCGCGAACACAAGGATATGGGTGGCATGAAAATGAGTACAGAAGATCGTATGAAAATGCTGGTGAATCACCACAAGCAAACGCTTTGGGTTTTTTGGGCGGTGGTATTACTGGGATTTTGGATGATCATTTCTCCCCTCACTTTTGATTATGGAAAGAATGTGGTTGAACCCAGTGGCGGAAGAGATGTATGGTTAACTCTTGCCGATAGGATAGCTGCAATGCGCTGGAGCGATATTATTAGCGGAATACTATTGGTGTATTTTGGATGGCGTTCTCTTAAACCAAACCGCCCCTACAGCGTCTGGATATGTTGTTTTATTGGGGTGTGGATCAGTCTAGCTCCCTTTGTTTTCTGGGCGCCAACTGCTATTGCTTATTATAACGGAACCATGGTGGGCGCCTTAATTATTGCGCTGACCATTCTTATTCCGGGGATGCCAAACATGATCACATTCATGAAAATGGGAGGCGATGTACCTATGGGGTGGAGTTATAATCCTTCAAGCTGGCCCCAACGTTCGATTATGATTGGGCTGGCGTTTTTAGGATGGTTAGCCTCCAGGTATCTGGGAGCCTTCCAGTTGGGATATATAGACTATGCCTGGGATCCCTTTTTTGATAACGGCACCATGACCGTTCTAAATTCTGATATGTCTCATTCCTTTCCTATATCTGATGCTGCCCTGGGGACCTTTGCATACACTCTGGAATTTCTGATGGGATTTATGGGCGGCACGTCCCGTTGGCGCACCATGCCCTGGATGGTAACTCTTTTTGGAATTTTGGTCATTCCACTTGGATTCGTAAGTATTTTTTTGATCATTTCTCAGCCGCTGTCGGTAGGCGCCTGGTGTGCTATCTGCCTCTTTTCAGCTATAGTTATGCTTCCAATGATCCCTTTGCAAATTGATGAGGTAATCGCAATGTGGCAACATATGGTTCAAAGAAAACAAAAAGGAGATTCCCTATGGAGGGTGTTCTGGAAAGGTGGTGAAGCATTATCCACAGAAACAGATGTACGCTCCCCTGAAATAGCAGAATTGAATGATAATCCCTGGAAGGTATTTAAATCTTCAATCTGGGGAATGAGCTTCCCCTGGAGGTTGACAGTATCGACCTTTTTAGGAATCTGGCTGATGGTCTTTCCTACAGTCTTCGGAATTGGAATAGAAACTCCGTTTGCCGATTTGAATCATCTGGGTGGGGCTCTTGTAATTGTATTTGCTGTGATGGCCATGGCTGAAGTTATTAGAAGCTTACGCTACTTAAATGTTTTACTCGGGCTGGTATTGGCCGTGATGCCGTGGTTTATTGAAAGTGTGAGTTTAGCGTTCATGTTAAGCACAAGTATAACTGGAATTTTAGTAATAATTCTCTCTTACTCAAAAGGAGAAATAAAGGAAACCTATGGACTTTGGGATAAATATGTTGTTTAAGACGGTTCACTGTGAAACGTAAATTAACCCACCATTCCGAAACAAAGAGATTTATAATCAATGATTAACCAGAAAATCTAAGATAATGAAAAAGATAGCAGTAGTAGGATACGGGGTTATTGGCAAAAGAGTTGCCGATGCCATTGACAAACAAGATGATATGGAGTTAACCGGCATTTGTGATATCATAAGTGACTGGCGCATAGAAAATGCGGTAAGAAAGAACTACGATATTTATAGCGCCACACAAGAAGCAGAAAAGGAAATGAAAAATGCCGGATTCTCCGTTAAAGGCGGAATGACAGAGCTTTTAGATCAGGTGGACCTGGTTGTGGATTGCACCCCTAAAAAAGTTGCCGCAAAAAACGTTGAACGATACAAAAGTCAAGGTAAAAAATTTATTGTACAAGGAGGTGAAAAGCATGAAACTGCGGGCCATTCATTCAGTGCCGAAAACAATTACCAAACCGCTCTAAACATAGATGCTACGCGGGTGGTTTCGTGCAACACCACCTCCATTTTAAGAACTCTTACGGCCCTCAAAAGAGCAGATCTATTACTAAGTGCCCGCGGTACTCTATTGCGAAGAGCAACAGATCCCTGGGAAAGCCATATGGGGGGAATCATGAATACAATGGTTCCTGAAAAAGATATTCCCAGTCATCAGGGTCCCGATGCTCAAAGTGTAGATCCCGAACTGGATGTTATTACTGCTGCAGTCAAAGTACCTGAAACCCTGAGCCACATGCACTATTGGAATGTAAAACTGAAGAAAAAGGCCTCAAAAGATGACGTTTTAAATGCTTTTAAAACCTCGACAAGAATAAAGATGATCCGGTATGACCAGGGTTTGGTTTCCAATAACACCATTAAAGAATTTTTTCTGGATATGGGTCGACCTTGGGGAGATATGTACGAAGTAGCACTTTGGGAAGATATGTTGAAGGTACAGGGGGATGAACTGTTTTATGCATATGTAGTAGATAATCAGGCGATTGTAATCCCTGAAACTATTGACGCCATAAGAGCACTCACAGGTCTTGAAAAGAATGCTCAAGATTCTATTATAAAGACTAACCGTATTTTAGGAATATAATTAATCCTTAACGGAATAAATAAAAAACTAAGATTATGAAAGAAATAAAAGCATTCATTCGGCCAAATAAAATCAAGGAGGTGATTTCTTCCTTGAGAAGAGAAGGACACTGCTGTTTAACAGTCTTCGAAGGAGAAGGAACCGGAGATTATACTGATCCCGAAAAAGAATGGCCTTCCCTCAAACTACCATTCCTCCACAGCAAGATGTTTAAACTGGAAATCGTTTGTGAGAATAGTAAAGTTGAGGCTATTTGTGAAATCATTCGTCAAAATGGCAAAACAGGAAAGAGTGGTGATGGTTTAATATATGTTTCTGATGTGCAGGATACATTTAAAATAAGAGATACCAAAAACGATAATGTGAAGTAACTAATAATGTGAAATTATGAACAATATACTCGTACCTACCAATTTTTCTGAAAATTGTCGAAAAGCAGAGGAGCTGGGGCTCAAAATGGCCGAATTTTATAACTCGGAAATCCATTTCTTCCATTTGATTAAAACTCCCGTAGACTGGGTTCGACTGGACAAACAGAAGGAAGATCGATATCCTGAAACAAAATTAGAGATTGGCAGTGCAAAAGCCGATTTGAGAGAGTTAGAAAAAAAAGCAGAGGGACAAGGACTCAAATGCAGGACCTTTTTGGAATTTAATGGTGAGATCAACAACATACTAAGCCACTGCGGTCATTTTGAACACGACTTTATAGTTACCGGTAGTAGTGGCACAAAAGGAGGAATTCGTGAATTACTTGGAAGCAACGTGGAAGAAATAGTGAGAAAAGCCGAGGTGCCTGTCATCGTAGTCAAAGATAAGGAAGTTTCTTTTCCTTTTAAAGATATTTTATTTGTCTCAGATTTTAAAGAAGATGTGACAGAAGAATTTCAACACGTAAAATCACTTGCTGAAAAATGTGATGCCCGCGTCCATTTATTAAAGGTAAATACTATAACCGATTTTAATAGTATTGAGCAGGGTCTGCAACCTATTAAAGATTTTCTTAAAAATTTTCCAGGGTTCACCGCTTACACAATGAATGTCTATAACGAATCGGGTGTAGAGGAAGGCATAAATGATTTTCTGGCATACAAGAATGTGGATCTTATTGCTATGTGTACTCACGGACGTACGGGATTTCTAAGCCTCTTCTCCAGTAGCACTGTTGAAAAGATAACCAACCATTCTGAATTGCCTGTAATGACTATAAAAATGTAACTATGAAAAAATCAGTCATGGTTCAAAAGTCTTCGGGTGAGTATGAGGAGTTCCGTATTGACAAACTCATCAATTCCCTGAAACGGTCTCAGGCAAGCGATAGTTTAATTCAGCAAATACTTGAACAAGTTGAAAGCCAGCTTTATGATGGAATTACCACAAAAACGATCTATCAGATGGCATTTAAAATTCTTAAGAATAAAGCAAGGGTAAATGCTTCAAAATACAAGCTCAAAAATGCCATTATGGAATTAGGGCCATCAGGATTTCCCTTTGAAAAATTTGTTGGTAAGATTTTGGAGATGGAAGGCTTTAGCGCAAATGTGGGAGTTATTGTTCAAGGTAATTGTGTACAGCACGAAGTTGATGTTATCGCCCAAAAAGGCGACAAACACTATATGATTGAATGTAAATACCATAGCGACCAAGGCAGGTTTTGCAACGTGAAAATCCCGTTGTATATCCATTCCCGTTTTTTGGACGTGGAAAAGCAATGGGAAAACCAAAAAGGTCACAGGGCTAAACTTCACAAAGGTGGGGTGTACACCAACACGCGTTTCACAACCGATGCCATTCAGTACGGAAAATGTGTTGGATTACTGATGACCAGTTGGGATTATCCAAGAGGAAATGGCCTTAAAGATAGAATAGACCAATCTGGCCTGCATCCATTAACAGCATTAACAACCCTTACCAAAGCTGAAAAAACAAAATTATTAGATGAAGGTATCGTGCTCTGCAAAGAGCTTCACGAAAATCCCGAATTACTAGATAAAGTAGGAATTCCCAACTCCCGACACAAAAGAATTCTGGAAGATTCACTTGAACTATGCAAAATCTAATCCTACAACAACCAATGAAAACTAATCAAATAAACATCCACTTTTTAGGGGCGGCAGGTACAGTAACCGGCTCAAAATATTTAGTGAATACGGGAGAGAGAAAGATACTCATAGACTGTGGCCTTTTTCAAGGTTTGAAGGAATTACGCCTTAAAAACTGGGAGTATCCACCATTTGAAGTTTCAGAAATTGATATGGTATTGCTCACACACGGTCATATGGACCACACAGGATATCTACCCAGATTGGTAAAACAAGGCTTCAATGGTCCCATTTATGGTACGAATCCTACTTTGGACATTGCAAAAATCATTTTGAATGATAGTGCAAAAATTCAGGAACAGGAAGCCGAACGTGCCAACAAAGAAGGTTATTCCAAACATAATCCTGCGGAACCGCTTTACGATTTAAAGGATGTAGAAAAAACCATTCCGCATTTCAAGGGCATTCCACAAGCACAATGGATTACGTTATTTGATGGTATCAGGGCTCGCTTCCAGTACAGCGGGCATATTCTGGGTGCAACTTATATTGAGTTGGATATTTATAGAAAACGCTTTGTCTTCTCTGGAGACATTGGTAGAACCAATGATTTATTGCTCTATCCACCCCTTAAACCAAAAAAAGCGGATATACTTTTCGTTGAGTCCACTTACGGAGGAAGGTTTCATCCTGATGAAGTAGAAGCGCTTCCAAAAATTGAAAAATTAATCAACGATACCATCAATAGAGGTGGCAGCTTATTTATTCCCAGTTTTTCGGTAGAGCGTGCCCAACTAATGATGCTTATCTTTTGGAAATTACTCAAGGAGAACAAAATCCCTAAAGTTCAAATGATTATGGATAGCCCAATGGGTGCCAACGTATTAGAACTGTTTCATAGAACTCGTGATTGGCACAGATTGGAAGAGAATGAATGCGATGAAATGTGTTCGCACTTTACAGTAGTAAGTAGTTATCGTGAAACAATGGAATTACGAACTGATAACAAACCAAAAATTGTAATTGCAGGGAGTGGAATGCTCACAGGTGGAAGAATGCTCAACTATCTTGAAACACAGGCACAAAATCCGAATAACACCTTGCTTTTTGTAGGCTATCAAGCTGAAGGCACACGTGGTAGAAAGCTGTTGGAAGGTGAGAAAGAACTAAAAGTCTATGGAATATGGGTGCCTTTCAATATGCAGGTCGCTGAAATTGAAGGTCTCTCGGCACACGGAGACCACGCAGAACTTATAGAATGGATGGGCGACATTAAAAATAAGCCCGAACGTATATTCATTGTCCACGGTGAAAAAGAAAGTGCAGAAGCATTACAAAAAGGTATCAAGGAAACCTATGGATGGAATACAGAAATTCCGCAATTATACACCATCGAAGAAATAGAATAAATCCCAGCAATCAATAAAATAATGGACCCACACTCAAACATACTAAAATACAAACATCTCGGGATTTACACCCAAAACGAATATGTAGTGTATATGCGTGAGGATTGCCACGTCTGTAGTTCTGAAGGGTTTGTAGCACTAACAAGGATCAGGATATCAAATGCAACCACCTCAATCGTCGCAAGCCTTAACGTTTTGAGTTCCGGCCTTCTTTTACCAAATGAAATAGGCCTTTCGGATGCTGCAGCAAAAAAACTGAATGTTTCCCAAAATGAAATGCTGTATGTTTCCCATTTGGAGCCTATTGAATCGTTAAGCCACGTAAGAGCTAAAATCTATAATCAAAAACTGGATTTTAAAGCCTATAACAACATCATCAACGATATCGTAGAAGGCAATTATTCTAACATTCACCTATCGGCATTTATTACAGCCTGTGCGGGCGACCGAATGGATATTGATGAGATAGCAGACCTTACTAAAGCGATGATAGCTTCAGGAAAACAATTGGATTGGAGTAAAGATATTGTGGTCGATAAACATTGTATTGGTGGTTTACCAGGCAATAGAACAACCCCATTGGTAGTAGCTATTGTTGCCGCTTATGGACTTACAATGCCTAAAACTTCGTCACGTGCCATCACTTCACCAGCTGGTACAGCAGATACAATGGAAGTATTGACCAATGTAACGCTCTCTTCCAAAGAAATAAAAGCTGTAGTCGAAAAAGAAGGAGGATGTTTTGTCTGGGGAGGTACAGCGCAATTAAGTCCTGCCGACGATGTGCTCATTAAAATTGAAAAAGCTTTGGATATCGATAGTGAAGGTCAGCTTATAGCTTCTGTACTTTCTAAAAAGGCTGCAGCAGGATCCACTCACGTTGTCATTGATATTCCAAGTGGTGAAACCGCCAAGGTTCGCAGTACTGAAATGGCTCTAAAATTAAAAAATCATATGGAAACCGTTGGCACTGCTGTTGGGTTGAAGGTAAAAGCTGTGGTTACTGATGGCACGCAGCCTGTTGGAAGGGGAATCGGTCCCACGTTAGAAGCTATTGATATATTAAAAGTTTTGAAAAATGAAGCTGATGCACCTAAAGACCTAACAGAAAGAGCATTGCTTTTAGCCGCTGAACTATTTGAGCTTTCTGGAAAAGAAGAAAAAGGATTGGGACTGGAAACAGCACGTCAAATTCTCAAATCTGGAAAAGCATATGAAAAGTTTATCGCCATTTGTAAAGCACAAGGTCGCTTTTCAAAACCAGTTTTAGCACCTCATAAAATTGAAATTACAGCCGAAAGATCCGGAATTTTAAAAAGAATTGATAACCGAAAAATCGCAAAGCTCGCAAAGCTTTCAGGAGCACCTCAATCTATTTCGGCAGGAATTCTATTAAACATCCATTTGGGAGAACAAATAGAAAAGAATCAATTGCTATATACTTTATATGCTGAATCCAAAGGCGAACTTAACTATGCATTGGAATATAAAAATAACCATAACGACATCATAACCATAATTTAAACGTGCTATGAAAACAATATTATTTAGCCTTCCCGGAAATGAAATACTTACAGAACTTTTAGCAAAAAAAATGGATGCTGAAATAGGGAAAGCCAACGTGCGTAAATTCCCTGACGGGGAGTCGTACACGCGTATATTATCTGATGTTAAAGAAAAATGTGTGGTACTAGTATGCACCTTGCACGAACCGGACGAGAAACTGTTGCCTCTATATTTTTTAAGCCACACAGCCAAATCATTGGGAGCAATGTGTACCTGTTTGGTAGCACCTTATTTGGCGTATATGCGCCAGGACAAAGTTTTTAATGAAGGTGAAGGCGTTACTTCCGGTTTTTTTGGAAAATTGATTTCAGGCTTTGCCGATAGCATTACCACAGTTGACCCTCACTTACATAGAATTAGTTCTTTGGGAGAAGTATATCAAATACCTAATAAAGTGATTCACGCAGCCGATGCCATTTCAGAATGGATCAAGGAAAACATCAAAAACCCGGTACTTATCGGACCTGATTCGGAAAGCGAACAATGGGTTTCCAAAGTCGCCAAAAATGCTGGAGCACCATTTATAGTATTACAAAAGATGCGCCACGGTGACCGTGATGTAGAGGTCTCTGTTCCAGATGTGGATAAATACAAAGATGCTACACCTATTTTGGTTGATGATATTATTTCCACAGCCCGAACAATGATTGAAACCGTACAACATTTGAAAAAAGCAGGAATGAAACCACCTATCTGCGTAGGCATTCACGCCGTTTTTTCAGGAAATTCCTATAAAGATTTATTGGGTTCCGGGGTGGAAAAAATAGTGACTTGCCATACCATCCCGCATCCTTCAAATGGAATAGATTTAAGTGATATTATGGCAAAAGAGGTGAAAAAATTAATGCACCAGATATGAGAAAACAAGGATTTATAGTATTATTTATCTTATTCAGCATCACAATGAATGGACAAACTGAAATGCTTATTGGACAGATTTCGGGCAGAGTTATCGTTCGGGAAAATTTTGATGAAAAAGGTGGTTTTCTGAACAAACAAACTTTTAAAGCTGAGGAAACAATAAAGAAAAATGGATCCTATGAAATTGAGGTAGTTACTGAGCTGTTTGATAAAGACAAAAAATTGACCGACAAATACACTACAACCTATCGCTGTAAGCCTGATGAAGCAAGTGTAATGGTAATGGCTTTTCCATTCTCGAATCCAAATTCAAAGGAGACCGAAATCAATACCACCTCTGAAAAATTTAAGGAGCTCTACGATTTGGACAATCTTCAAGATATAGAATTGGAAATGACTTTTGATTCAGGGCTGTTGAATTTTTTTGGTTCCAAAAGCATTATAAAGATTTATGACCGAAAGTTAAACGAAAACAAAAACATTATTACTTCAAAGATCAATATTAAGGCCTATGCGTGGGGGATTCGCATTAAGCAACTCAATTATACTGTTAACGAGAAATTAAATGCACAAGGTCTATTGAACTTTCAAAAATTTACCGAAGAAGACAACAGTTATTTTACAATGACTTATAAATAAAACGAAAATGAACAATTACGACACCCTTTCAGAAGCTGTGAATGGCCTCCAGGCCAGAGGTTACAAATACGATTTTAACCTAAAGACCCACTGTCTGGAGTGCCCCTCTTTAAAGCTGGAGATACACCCACAGGATTTTTTGGTCAATGAAGTATATAGATTCGAAGGGATGAGCAGTACAGATGACAGCAGTATATTATTTGCTATCTCTTCCCGTTACGGGGTCAGGGGGATTTTGGTAGATGCATACGGTATCTATTCAGAGAATATTTCGGAAACAATGAGAACCAAACTAAAACAAATTAATCAGTAAATTCAGGGTTATGGAACATCACGACGAACACAAGGAGCAGTCAAAGAATAAAGCGAAGCGGGAAGCCAGAAAAGAAGAAACCAACTTAAAGGATGATCTGACCGAAAAAACGAAACATGGGCATAATGAGGCGATGGACCGGGATGTGATGGATCATGACAAGGGTAAGCATGGCGATCATGAACCCGCTCATGGCCATGCAGGCCATGACCACCACAAAATAATGATTGAAGATTTCAAGAAGCGTTTTTGGATAACTCTTGTTCTAACTATCCCAATCCTCTTCCTGTCGCCAATGATCCAGGATTTTCTTGGGTACGAATTTCTTCTGCCTGGAAATAAGTACATCCTTTTTGCCCTCTCCACTGTTGTTTACTTCTATGGAGGCTGGCCATTTTTAAAAGGCTTTTGGTCCGAAGTGAAAAAAGCTGCGCCCGGAATGATGACCCTTATTTCTATGGCAATTACAGTGGCCTATCTTTACAGTTCTGCTACAGTCTTTGGTCTTGAGGGAGTTGACTTTTTCTGGGAACTCGCTACCCTTATAGCTATCATGCTGGTAGGGCACTGGATTGAAATGAAGTCTGTTTTGGGTGCTTCTAAAGCTTTACAGCTTTTGGTGAGTATGATGCCTGCGGAAGCGCATCGGGTAAACGGAGATCAGGTTGAAGATGTAAAGCTGGATACTTTAAAAAAAGGAGATATAATTCTTGTGAAACCCGGTGAAAAGGTGCCTGCAGATGCTATAATCGTAGAAGGCGAAAGCTACCTGAATGAATCGATGCTCACCGGAGAATCAAAACCGGTAAAGAAAAGTACAGATCAAAAAATAATCGGAGGATCCATTAATGGCAATGGGTCTTTAAAGGCTAAAGTAGAACACACAGGGAAAGATAGTTACCTCAATAAAGTGATCACTATGGTGGAGGAAGCACAAAAGTCCAAATCCAAGATGCAAAATCTTTCTGACAGAGCCGCAAAATGGTTAACCTACATAGCCTTGGGTATCGGTTTTGGCACCCTTGCGGTTTGGTTGATCTTAGGCTTTCCTTTTGTATATGCACTTGAGAGAATGGTCACCGTAATGGTCATTGCCTGCCCTCATGCATTAGGACTGGCAATTCCACTTGTAGTTGCAATTTCTACAGCAGTATCTGCTCAAAATGGGTTGTTAATTCGTAACAGAACGGCTTTTGAAGAATCCCGAAAAATTACCGCCTTACTTTTTGATAAAACCGGAACCCTTACCAAAGGAGACTTCGGCGTCACCCGTATCGAATCTGTGAATGATCAATTCTCCAAAGAAGAGGTTTTACGACTCGCCAGTGCGTTGGAACAGAGTTCTGAACACCCTATTGCTGTTGGGATCATCAAAAAAGTAAAAGATGATAAAGTCGCTATTCCTAAGCCCGAAAATTTTAATGCAATTACAGGTAAAGGGGTGGAAGCGATTGTAGAGGGAAAAGAGGTGAAAGTAGTAAGTCCCGGATACTTGCGAGATGAAAACATTAACATCCCAGAAGATGCCTATAGTGATGCAGCCGAAACCGTGGTTTTTGTACTGATCGACGGGGTATTAGCAGGGTATATAGCACTTGCCGATGAGATTAGACCGGAATCGGCAGATGCCATCAGGATATTTAAAAAGAATAATATTAAAGTGTTCATGGCCACAGGAGATAACGAGAAGACCGCTAAAGCAGTTAGTGATAAACTCGGGCTGGATGGATATTATTCGGAAGTCTTACCCCATCAAAAGGTAGAAATTGTCAAAGAATTGGAAAGTAAGGGAGAATTTGTAGCCATGACCGGTGACGGGGTTAACGATGCCCCGGCTTTGGCTCAGGCAAATGTGGGTATTGCCGTTGGTTCGGGAACAGACGTGGCCGCAGAAACTGCCGATATCATCCTGGTGAACAGCAACCCTCAGGATATTGCCAATCTTATCCTCTTTGGAAAAGCTACTTATGATAAGATGATTCAGAACCTGATTTGGGCAACGGGTTATAATGTAGTTGCCATTCCATTAGCTGCCGGAGTGTTATATTCCACAGGATTTATTTTAGGACCTGCTGTTGGAGCCGTGTTTATGAGCCTGAGTACAGTTATAGTCGCAATTAATGCGCAGTTACTAAAGAAAAAGATTGGAAAATAAAAAAAAGTCCTTAGAGAAGATCATTTTAAATACCAGAGAAACTGCTACGGCTAAAATGTCTGTATCTCAATGATTAAAAATTTTAAAATAACATTAGGAGTCCTATTTTTCCTTTCAAAAACAATATGTTTAATTTTAAATGATTGCGCGATTAAAAAATTGAACCTGATTAAAAGAAAGCTATGACGAGACACAGAATAATGATAGAAAAATGGAAATACGATGAGGCTGGTCAGGATGTAAAAAGAAGTACCTCAAGAGATCCTAACGAAATTTCTGCACCACTTGAGCATTTAGAAGAGCTTAAGAAGAGTGACTACAAGATTTCTGATCATCTGTCGGGAATTTACGGTTGGCAAGTCCTTTTAAATACAGGAGGTAAAGTGGGAAGACTGAAGGATTTTCTGTTCGACAGAAATCACAAAAGAATAAGATATTTAGTTGTGACCCTGGAGAAAGGCAGAAATACAAAAGAGAATAAAAACATTTTGATTCCTGTAGGAAAAGCAGAAATAAATCAACAGCCAGAAAAGATAATAATACAAAAAGAAATTACTTCAGAAGAACTATTGAACTTACCAGAATTCACAAACGTTAAAAGCCTGGCAATTGAAGATGAAAAAGAAACAGTAAGAGCCTTTGCTGGTTCTTCTACAAAAGAAATTCCGTACACCGAAGAGAATTTTTATGACCGTGAAGAGTTTAGGGAGGAAAACTTCTTTGGTGATTTACATGACAAGGGTTAGGATCGGTTTTCAATTTCTTTCCTCTATCTATGCTCTTAAAGTTTACAACAATTCATTCCATCACATCGAATCCTGCCTAAAGACGACAGAAGAAGACATTCAAAACTTGATGCCTGGCCTCATTCACTCATCATTTTACTAAGGATAAAAATTTTTACAGAACTCATACAGGTTTATGATAAAAGTTGTTGATGATTAATTAACAGTGATCAGAAAAAAAGAAGAAAGACGAATTTTACTTCTGATTTTTGCAGCAATTGTAATTGTGGAAATGGCGTGGTACATAGGTGGAGAAATACTCTGCCAGTCAATCACAACAGAGAATCAATCTGAAGAAATTTTAAGGGTAAACCCAGTACAAAGCCTTTTTTGTAGGTTAGCAGGTATTAAGGATACTTCTATTGAACAGACACAATAAAATTCGGGTGTTGTCAGCCAGACAGCAGAGGGAGAAATGCCTATAGATTCCTATACATCGCTTCATCCAGATGCCTATTTTTCTATAGAGGAAAAAAGCCGAGATCATAAGTTATACAACCGGGCTGAAAAAAATTTGAACTGTCTCTTTTGGAATTGATAAAAGCTGAAGATCTGAAATCTTCGGCTTTTATTTTTCGTTGTAGAACCCATTCCAAAAGATTACAAAAATATTTCTTAGCTTCAATGACCGGATGAATCTTCGTCCTCATCTGTCCCCTTTCCCTTTAAGAACAATTTTTCTCCCACAAACGTGATCAGGATGAGTGCTAAAGAGACAAGGATCACGGTGAGATTGGTTTGAATTTTCACCCACACAAAACCGATGAGGACCACCGCATCTAGTACAATAGCAGTTATTACCACAAATCGATTCGCCTGCACTTCCTCTCGCATGCGATTTAAAACC
The DNA here is from genome assembly GCF_003024155.1 of Christiangramia fulva. Lineage (NCBI taxonomy): Bacteria > Pseudomonadati > Bacteroidota > Flavobacteriia > Flavobacteriales > Flavobacteriaceae > Christiangramia > Christiangramia fulva. Next base: position 3,489,215 of record NZ_CP028136.1, on the reverse strand, counting down.
CCCACGTGGATAATCATATCCATGATCAGGTAAAAAATGGCACCCATTGCCGCAATTCCCGAGAGGTCAAAGAGCACGGTCAGTGCAATTGAAATTACAATAACATAAATCAACATATGCTGTTGGATATTACCTTTCATTCCAAAATGAGAATGTGGTACCAGTTTCATGTTAGTCAGCATAGCGGTCATACGAGATACAGCAAAAACACTAAATATCACCCCTGTTATTGTTGCAACCAGTGCTATTCCTACTGTAAAATTAAGTCCCCAATTCCCAAACAAAGGCCTTGCTGCTTCGGCCAGGGAGTAGTCTTTCGCTATTATGATTTCTGATATCTCCAGATTGGCACCCACGGCTAATGCGGTAAGAAAATATACTACCCCACATATTATCAGCGAGTAAATAATTGCCTTCCCGATATTTTTCTTCGGATTCACAATTTCACCTCCACTGTTGGTGATGGTGGTAAAACCTTTGTACGCAAGAATCGAAAGCGCTAAAGAAGCAATGTAATCAGTCAAGGAATTAGTGGGTGCAGAAGAGGGCAAGGCTGAACCTACGGCAAAATCTGCTGCCCAAAGTGCTCCAATTGCAAAAATCAGGATTCCTCCAATCTTTATTGCAGCAGTAGTCATTGCGGTTTTTCCGATGACTTTGTTACCTAAAATATTAATAATAAATGCAACCACTAAAAGAGCCACAGCTAATACCGGCACCCAAAAACTGTCTTCGCCACCATCGAATAGCTGCATTGCATAAGATCCAAAGGTTCTCGCCACAAGACTTTCATTAAGGATCATTGAAAAAGCCATCAAAAGTGCTGCGGAAGCTGTGATAGTGCCTTTTCCGTAAGCTTTTTGAAGAAACATAGCAATACCCCCTGCAGACGGATATGCCTTCGCCATCTTCACATAGGAATAGGCGCTAAAACCAGAAATTATACCGCCCACTACAAAGGAAAGAGCAAAATATTCTCCCGAAAGTTCAGCCACCTGCCCCAGTAAAGCAAAAATACCGGCACCTATCATTACACCTGTTCCCATGGCTACGGCATTACCAAGACTTAAGCTGTTTTTCTTATAATCATTCATTCTAAACAGATTTTGGATAAATAGTGGAGAAATTCGCAACAGGAAAAAGAAAACCCATGGAATTAATCTCCCTCATTCGAAATTACAATTAGTGAACAATTATTTTCTTAAGTTTATTGTAAAAGCACCTCCTTTCATTGCTGGCGTTCAATATCTAAAAGGCATCATAATCTTCTGTGAAAACTTGTTAAGGCTTTTGTTCAGCTTCTGCTTCGTCCTTACCTTTAAATAGCGAACCAATCATTAAAGACAATGAAGAAATTTTCCCCATTTTTTTTCATTCTTCTTTTCCTGGTTTTTTTTCATTCTTCTTTTCCTGGTCTTTTCCTGTAAAAAAGCCGAAGAAGAAAGAGGAGACGAAGAGGAAGTTATTTCTGAGATTTCCCAGCCTGGACAACGAGAAGTAAATGCAACAGATATTGCCGTACCCGAGGGATATAAGATCGAAGCGCTCGTAGAAGGTCTCACCTATCCTGTGGACATCACTTTTGATGAGAATGGAAATTACTATATCGCCGAGGCCGGCGGCCACACCTATGGCACCAAACCACCAAGAGCTCCCGAAGCGCGAATTTTAAAGGTCGCCCCCAATAAAAAACCCGAAGTGTTTTTTGACCAGGTGGTACCCATGACAGAGATTAAGGAAGAAGATTCTTCCGAAGACATGGAAGAAGGGTTGATCCCTCCTGTCACCGGAGTTACCTTCTACAAAGGAAACCTGTACGTTTCCCACCGCAGTAGATATTCAGTTTATAATCTTGAAACAGGAGAATTTGAAACGATAATTAACGGTCTGCCTTCCTGGGGAGAATTCCTCAACGCCAAGCCCATATTTAAAGACGATAAAATGTACTGGTTCCTTTCCACCCAGGGAAATAGCGGAGTTATTGAAGCCCATTGGGTGCGGGTGATCGACCAGTTTAATAAGCCCGAAGCAAGGGAAATCCCCGGAGAGGATGTTACCCTTACCGGACAAAATTTCTGGGTTCCTACCTCTAAAGTTAAACTCACTGAGGCCGATTCGATCAGGACCGGCGCCTATTCCGCTCTGGGGGATACGACCACAGCCGGACAAGTGGTACCGGGAGAAAAAATAGCTAATGGAGCTTTCTTTGTAAGCAACCTGGATGGATCTGACATAAAGAGAATTGCCTGGGGCTTGCGCAGTAGTTTTGGTTACCGTTTTAGCCCCGACGGCAGACTTATTACAACGATGAACAGTGCAAACCCAATGCCGCCAAGAGGGCTAATGTTTGACTGGGAACCTATTTATGAGGTAGTACAGGATGAGTGGTATGGCTGGCCCGACTTCTATAGCGGGCTTCCTATTACCAATGAGCGCTTCGGCGTGAAAAAGGAGGAAAGAAAATTTGTACTTACACCCGAAACCCATAAAAAGTTGTTAAAGGGGAAAGACAGACCAAGACAGCCCCTCGCCAAGTTATCCTCACATTCGGCGACACAGGGAATGGTCTTTGGCCGTGGAAATATGAATATTCCTGAAACAAATATACTTGTAGCCGAATTTGGTACCATAGTACCGGTTTTTAAAGGTGAGAAATTCCACCCCAACCGGCCTCCAGGAGTACCACCTGAATCTGAGGCGCCAGAAGATGTCAAATACAACTGGCCGGGTTTCAAGGTACAGCAAGTCAATCTTTCTACAGGGAAAGCTACAGACTTTATCTACAACAAATCAGGGCTGCCGGCCTCGGCTGATCAAGGAGGTGGCCTGGAAAGGCCCATTCAGCTGGAATGGGACAAAGAAGGCAATCTTTATATAGTCGACTTCGGCGTTGTTGAGTTTGACGATACGGGTATGAACGCACATCCTTTTACCGGCGTAATTTGGAAAGTAAGCAAGAAATAATATGGAACTAACCGCTACGATCTTATTATTCATAGGTGTAGTATTCGGCTTTATGGCCTTTACCCACCTCAGCATGAACATGAAAGTACCCAGGATGACCTGGATGATCCATTTGATCATGGTTATTCTGGGAGTAGTCGCCCTCATCATTTACGCATTGGCCACAGAAAAAGTAGAAAAACATTATAACATACTCGTCATCTTTGGAATAGCAATGATTCCGGGCCTTTTGATCCTGTTCGGTAAAAGAGATATGGCCACCAAAAAAGCCCTCGCCATGATGTACGGGCTAATTGGTCTGTTCGGATTTTTCTGGCTGCTAACCTACGTATTACCTTAAAACAAAACTATGAAGTGGACCTATCCTGTAGTAGCTTTTATTGTCGTTTTCGTTCTCGGCTTTGGATTGACCAACCTGATAAAGGAAGAGCTGGAGGTCTCTCCCTGGTCTGAATCTGGCGCTGAAGAAGGAAGGTTAATGGCTCATACCAAAAATGTGACCCGATTGGTCAATGCCGGTGCCGCAGATCTTCATGCTTACCTCAAGACTGCGATTCCCTATGAAGAGGCCAAGACGGCAGAGATGTCCCCTTCTGAAAAGAACTGGCAGACCTTTTTTTCTCAATCCCTGCAAGTGGACCCTGAAGCAAAAAATGTGATCATTGTACCCGGAGGGGGAAAAGAAGCCCTGGAATGGGCGCTTCCGGCACTCTACTACGCCTACTTCAATGGCTCCCCGGTTCTATTCTATGAAAATGGACAACTCTCCGGAAGTAAAGAGCACCTGGAAAACAAAAAAGCCTTCGTTATAGGTTCTACAGATATAATTCCTGAACTCGATGATTTTGCGGAAGCAGAGAGGGTCACAGCCAGCTCGCCTCAACAACTGGCGCTAAAACTTGCCGAATATCGTGATGAAGAAGCTGAATTTGGATGGGGTCGGGAAGTGGATCGTGACAACGGATATTTTCATTACGTGCTCACTACACCCGATGATGCCTTACTGGGACTGGCAGCTCTTAGTTACGCACGGAGTAATAACGCCACTTTATTATATGCCGAGGAAGATGGCGGTATTTCAGGAGAGTTGGATCGTTATGCTTTTGCCCAAAGATCTGACTGGTTTGTCACTCCGTCTGAAGGACCCTTTCGTCATTTTTGGATCGTAAGTAACCGGATTAGCTATGCAGCCCAGGGGCGTATGGATTTTGCCGTGGAGAAAGCAGAATATGCGAGTATGGGCCCTGTAGCTTTAGGTGATATGGAAGCCTTATTGGTGATATTGGTGATATGGGGAATTGCCTCGGCCCTTTTCGTGTGGATTCATTCAATGTATACCCTCCCCATGGTCAAAATGCCGATAAAAATATCCTGGGCCCTTGCTTCTTTACTACTCCCAATTCTTGGTCCCGTACTATATATAAACTCCTACAGGAGACCCGCCAAAGAAGTCGAAAAAGGAGACTGGAGATGGATCAGGTCTCACAACCAGCAAAGTGCCACAGCAACCGCTATGGGATTTGGTTATGGAGCCAATTTAATGATCGTGGTAGGTTTTATCCTGGTATGGTTCGGCTTTCCACTTTTCTTTGGAGAGGGCATGGAAGGTCCGTTCTTTTGGCTGGGGGCGGGAATGCCAATCATGATGATCGCCATGTACGTTTTTGCCGTACTTATTGCCTGGGCACTTGTTCAATATCCGATGAAGAAAAGCATGATGCCGGGTATGTCAAATAAACAGGTCTCAAAAATGGCCTTTATCACTACTGCCCTCAGCATGCTGGCAGTGAGTTTAGGAATGATGACCACTTCCTGGTTCATGCTCATGAACAAAATCCCCATGATGCCTAAGGAAGATGATGTCCTTTGGTTCGCCAGTATGTGGCTCGCATCTTTTGTTGGATTCCTTATTGCCTGGCCCATCAATTGGCTGCTGATTAAAAAACAATTAAAACCGGGAAATGTATGATAAAATATATTTGTAGCATCTTAATAGGAAGCCTGTTGATCTCCTGCGGAAATACCGAAGGGGGACCTGGCGGTGGCAGCCATCCTTTACAACAGGAAGCTACGGCCACTGCGTATACAGTTCGACTGCCGGGAAGTAATCCGGAAGAACAGGCAATTCTCTTGACTCAAACGGTGTATCCCGCCACCAGGGAAGATAATGCAGTTGGAGCCATTATTTTAGTTCCCCAGGACGAACAGATAGCTTTTACTGCTATGCACCGTATCACTCATATGCCTGTCAATGCCCCTATGCTATACCTTTCACAGGACAATACAGTCTCAGAGCAAACGCTGCGGGAAATGAAGCGGCTTAAACCCGATGGTGTCCTACAGGATGAACGAACAGATGTCTATGCTGTCAATGTTCCGGCGAAGGAGGTAGAAAAAGTAAGGGAAATCCTGGGCTATAGGGTGCGTACCTTTTATGAAGAAGACCCTATACAACTTGCCTCTGTGCTTGACAGGTGGCAGGCAGCATTGAAAGCCGATCATCCCGATGAGGTGATCATTTCGGCCATAGACCATCCTAAAGGAATTGAGCACGGAATTGGTGCAATGGGCTGGAATGCCCATATGGGAAAAGGTTTTGCCTGGGTGTATAAAGATTCCATTCCCCAGGCTACCAAAGATATTCTGGAGAGAAGGTATGGGGATTTTGGCGCTTTCATGTATTTGACCGGAGGTTCTGATGTCATCTCAGACAAGGTCGCCAAACAATTGGGCCGCTACGGACTGGTTCGAAGAATTGCGGGCAAGAATGTCTTCGCCTCCAATTCAGTGAACGCCGGGTACAAAGACTTTGGCCGCAACTGGGGCTGGTGGTGGGACTGGTCTCCCAGATCCCTTGGTTGGGGAATTGCGCAGGCGGGCCACAACTACATTATCGGAAATCCGGATGATATGCTGTACATGATCCCCGCAGCTGTCCTGGGACACATGGGAAAACACGGTCCTATCCTACTGGTAAAACCCGATAGCGTGCCAAAGCCTACAGCAGATTATTTAAAAATGGTAAAACCTTTTAAGACCGGGCCTCAGGAAACAATTCTAAACTTTGCATGGATCATTGGTGACACTACCTCTGTTAGTACAGCTACCCAGCAATCGGTAGATAGGTTGCTATCTCCCTTTGATATTCCCGTGGACACTACAGCATATTTACCCAAAGCCCCTATACTGCAGGAAAAAAAAGATTAATATGGAACACGAAAAAAATCAACATAAGCCGCATAAAAAACCGGGTCCCGATCTCGTACTGGAAACCACAGACAGGGATCCTCACGGCAAGCTTTTTTATCACCCCTCCATTTTCACTTTTGCCGTAATAGGCGCTATTGTGGGAGGGCTTATTGTTGCTTTTCTTGCCTGGATGGTTGCCGATGGCAGCTGGGCAGTAGTGGGCCTCGGGCAGATGTCTTCAGGCAATCGCGGGCCGGGAGCTTTCTTCGGATTCGTCGTGGGAAGTGGGATAGGTGGTTTGTTAGGAAGTGTAATGGGAATTCGAAAAATGTTGCGCCTGTCGCCTCCGCTTCATAAGGAGAATCAGCAACACAAAAAAGAAAAAAATTAGATTATCCTAAATAGCAAAAAGTGAAATTTCTTAATGCATTCTTTGTAATCATCTTCACTATTTCTGCCGTTATACAATATAATGATCCCGATCCTCTCTTGTGGATGGTTATCTATGGGTATGGAGCCCTTGTTTGTCTGCTCGCAATATTTAGAAAGGACAACAGAATGCTGCACTACGCAGGAATTCTTATTTTCCTTGCATATGCCCTCTATCTTTTCTTTATACCTGATGGAGTTCTCTCCTGGATAACCAGGCATGGTGCTGAAAATATTACCGGATCAATGTCAGATGAAAAACCGTGGGTCGAGTACACCCGGGAATTTTTCGGATTACTCATCCTGAGTTTCGCCCTTTTTTTAAACCTGATCTTCCGTAAAAATAAAATTGAATAGAAGTTAAAAGCCATGTAATGAAACACTGTCTACTCTTCAGCATATTTTTTTCTCTTATTTCTATGACCGCAGGCGCACAGGAAAGAGGGCGCTTAACGGGAAAAGTTCTTTCAGAATCTGGAGAACCGCTTGAAAATGTAGAGGTCAACCTGCTGAATTCCTCCTTCCAAACCAAAACTTCCGGAGACGGAACCTTTTCATTTTCGGCAGTGCCTTATGGTTCTTACATCCTTAGTGTAAGCAAACGCGGATATTCAGAAACTACCCGCACAGTAAAAATTGATTCCGAAGAAATTGAGCTGGAAATCATTCTCTCTTCCGAAGGGGAGCGTTTAAAGGATGTAGTTGTAACTGCTCAGAAAAGGGAAGAGCGCATCCAGGAGATCCCATTGAGTATTATAAGCCTGTCCTATGAAAATGTAAAGCAGAGCCAGATCCAGAATGCAAATGATCTCACCGCTGTTTCGCCGAATCTGTACGCCAGTGATCCCGGAGATAGAAGAACCGTGACCTCAATCAGGGGAATTGTTACTACCTCCTATGATCCTGCCGTTGCAACTTATATAGACGGAGTAAATCAGTACAACCTTGACACCTATATCACCCAGCTCTTTGATATTGAAAGAATAGAAGTGTTGCGGGGACCGCAGGGAACTCTTTACGGAAGAAATGCTATGGGCGGGGTAATCAATATTATTACCCGGGAGCCGCAAAAAGAAACGACAATTTTTGGAGAGGCCAGTTTGGGAAATTATAACCAACAGCGATATATGGCAGGAATAAGAACGTCCTTAACTGATAAGTTATTTTTTGGTGCAGCCGGATTGTATGAGGAAAGGGAAGGATTTTACACTAATGAGTTCACCGGTTCCAGTTATGATGATCAGCAAAATTTTTCCGGAAATTATTATTTAAAATACCTTTTTAGCCCTACCTGGAATGCTACCTTAAACCTTAAACATTTTTCAGCCGAAAATGAAGGAGCTTTCCCTTTGAACATGGGGATCGAGGCCGCGCGGGAAAATCCTTATACCCTCAACCAGAACCAGCTTTCAACAATGAAAGACAACACCTTTAATACTTCTTTGGTCATCGACAATAAAGGGGAAAACCTCAACTTTAGCTCACAGACTGCCTACCAGCAGAATTACAGATATTACCAAAATCCTATTGATGCAGACTTCTCTCCTTTGGACGCGATGTCGATCATCAATGACTACGGAAAGGACTGGAATACGGTGAAAGTAGCGACCCAGGAGTTCAGGCTCTCCTCTGCCAGCGGACCCGGCAGGGACCTGGAATGGACTGCTGGAACTTATATGTTCTACCAGGAAAGTCCGGTGAAACAGGCCACCCATTTTGGGGAGGATGCTGCGGTAATGGGATCTGAAGAAACAAATTATTCCCTCATCAATATAAGTGAGGCAACAGGAAAAGGAATTGCCTTTTTTGGACAACTGAATTATCAGGTTGTAGAAAAACTGGGTCTGATCGCCGGTTTAAGGTATGACCACGAATTTAAGAAGCAGTCTGTGCTTGGGGAATACCAGTTGGATTCTGATACCGAACCGCTTTTCGAATATCAGCCGGATACTACTGCCACTGCCAGCTTCAATGCCTTCTCGCCAAAAGCCGGGCTCACGTATGATCTTTCAGAAGAAAACCTCATCTTCCTTACCTACAGTCGCGGTTTTAGGGCGGGAGGACTCACTCCTTTAAGCGCAGATCCTACACAACCACCGCTGTACGAATACCAACCGGAGTTCAGCGATAATTATGAAATAGGTACTAAAAATTCCTTTTTGGAGACTAAGCTGCTGGTGAATGCCACTGTTTTTTATACCGAAGTGACCGACGTACAGGTGCCGACCCTGGTCATGCCCGATGGAGTTATCGTTACCCGAAACACAGGAAAGCTAACCAGTAAAGGTCTGGAAGTAGAACTAAAAGCTTTATTGACCACCGGCCTGGAATTCAGTTATGATCTTGGTTTTACAGACGCTGGTTATGAATCACTCCTCATTGCACAAGATGGCGAGGAAGTCAATCTTGAAGATAACAAGCAGATCTATACTCCGGAAGTAACTTCAATGCTCGCTCTACAATACCGGTCAAACCTCGGCCTGAATGAGAATTGGGAATTCACGGCCCGTGCAGAATGGAAGTACCTGGGGGAACAGTATTTCGATCTTGCAAATAATCTAAAGCAGGAGCCGTACAGCCTGTACAATGGCAATATTGGTGTCTCTTACCGGGATATTAAGCTCATGCTATGGGGCCGAAATATTTTTGACACAGAATACATTAGCTACGGCTATAACTTTGGAGCAGTTCACCTCGGAAATCCCGCTACTACGGGAGTGACTTTATCATTCAAGATTTGATTGAAAAATCCAGGATCTTCGTCAACCTGTCCCGAAGCTTCGGGAGTTTCAGGTTCTATTAAGACTAATGCCAATTTCAAAAAGATTCTGAAATAAATTCAGAATGACGTTTACTCCGAATTATTTGCCCGCAACCATTTTAAAAACTTTCCCGGTGTTCCCTGTAGGTCCTTCTTCATCGGTTGTAAGCACGAACATTTCTTCTTCGTTGTTCTGGCCAAAAGACAACAGATAGTGACCAATAGAATTGGAATTAGTCTGAATTATTTTGAGCTCTTTAAAATCCCACATTCCGGTTTCTTTCGGAGTTGCCACAAACACTGCCCCCGCAGGTTTTCCATGGTGCTGTGTCCAGGTTCCAAAAATGTATTTCCCCGACAGATTTCCAATCATTTCAGCTCTGTAGACATAACCCCCTATTACCACCAGGCCTTTTCCTCCATGGTCAAGTCCGCCTTGTTTAAATTCGATGACGGGATCTATCAGAGGGTTGCCCATCTTATCTTTTTCGGGACATTCCTTTTTCTCTTTATCATTGTTGTAGGAATTGAAACAATGAGTTCCTTCTTTCACATTCCACCCGTAATTGCCGCCTTTAGTAATTACATCAATTTCTTCCCACAAAACCTGCCCGGCATCTCCGGCTATGAGATCATTAGTTCCCTCCAGATCAAAGGAAAATCTGTATGGGTTCCGAAGCCCATAGGCATAGATCTCATCCATTCCGTCTTTATCTACGAAGGGATTATCTTCAGGAATTCCATAGGGAGAATCTCCGTTGACATCTACTCTTAGAATACTCCCAAGCAAATTTTGTTCTACATCCTGCCCGTTTCCGCCCGCATTCTTGTCATACCAATCGGGTACATGGCCCCTATCAATATCGTTTGCACCTCCACCGTCGCCAAGGGCAATGTAGAGGTAATTGTCCGGACCGAATGCCAAAGTTCCCGCATTGTGATTATCCTGCGGCTGATCGACCTTCAGAATGATCTTTTCTGAAGCCTTATCAGCTATATCGGGATTATTCGGAGAGACTCTGAATTCTGAAATGTGGCTGGTGTGATCCCAGTTTTTTGGACCATCCTCACTAAGGGGTGCACTGTAGTACACGAAAAATCTGCCGTTCGTGCTGTAGTCGGGATGAAAAGCCAGACCAAGAAGTCCCCTCTCCTCATGAGCGTCCTTAAGAGAAACTATTTTATCCTTAAGGTCCAGGAAAGGCTCTTGCAGAAGACCCTTTTGAGGAGTATGTAGTCGGATTACCCCTACCTGATCAACAATGAAATACCTTCCCGACTCATCAGGCGATTCTACCAAAGCCACAGGTGAAACCAGGTTATCAGCTACTACTTCCAATCCTATCGATTCCTGTGAGGAACCCGTTAGCACCCAACCAAGACTAAATAATACGAAGAGCAATTTTAATTTCATAACTATAGTTTTTAGATTTTTTCCTAAGGATCTATAAGTTAAGTAATTTAGCCAGGCTAACGGGTTAAATACCTGTTAATCAGTCATAATACGACAGGTTATATTTGGATTTTTTCTTATGCTCCGGATACTTTATACCCGGCTGAATTTTAACAGTACTTTCATACAGAAAACGGTAGAAGCTGACTAACTTGTAAGTAATCGCTTTTCCTGTAATCCTGAAGAAATTGTAATGAAAAATCTTCTCTTCACCCTTTTTTTCACTGCCACCCTTTCTCTTCCTTTACTTGCTCAACGTCCTCAATCTGTTGAAGGTAATGTCGATAACTGGCCGGTACACGAATATGAACTGACCATAGATGAAGAAATGGTCAATCTCACCGGGGATCCGGTAAAGGCCATGACCATCAATGGCGGTATTCCGGGTCCCATCTTGGAGTTCACAGAAGGAGAGTATGCGAAGATCCATGTTACCAACAAGATGGACGTAGAGACTTCAGTACATTGGCACGGACTTTTGCTTCCCAATTTCTATGACGGCGTGCCTTACCTCACCACACCTCCCATAAGACCGGGAGAGACCTTCACTTACGAATTCGCCCTGAAACAGTCAGGTACTTACTGGTATCACTCCCACACCGGGCTTCAGGAGCAACGTGGGGTATATGGGTCTATCCAGATCAATCCGCGGGTGCAAACTATGGAATACGATAAAGATCTTGTGCTGGTACTTTCAGACTGGATGGATGAAAAGCCTCATGAACAGCTTCGGAATCTCAAAAGAGGGAATGAATGGTACCTGATCAAGAAAGGGCAGGTGCAAAGTCTGAACAAAGTGCTGGCGAAAAATGCCCTGGGAGCCAAGCTGAAAATGAGCTGGCAACGTATGCCCGATATGGCCATTTCTGATAATTACCACGATCTTTTCCTGGTCAACGGCCTTCCTGAAAAACAGTACCCGGATTTCGAAAATATTCTGGTAAAGACCAACTATTGGTAAAAGTACTGAAAATCAATAGATTACAAATTTTTAATAAATTTTGATATCATATAATATGGCTTAAAATCAACGGATTCTGTACTTATTCTGTACTAGTTTTTGGAGGTAATTTATTATATTACAAGGTGTTAAATTTTAAATGAATGGCAAATTTGAAGATTGTTTTGAGAAAAAACATGAAAAAGAAGGATGGAAGAATACCTCTAGCCTTGAGAATTAGCGAAAATTATAAAACGAATTATGTCTGGCTGGGACATTCTGTTTTTGAAAAGGATTGGGATGAGACTGCTGGTAAGGTAAGAAAGACTCATCCAAACTTTAAAAAGTTAAATCATTTTTTGATGAAAAAAATGATTGAGGTCAATGATATTTATTTCAATTCAGAGACTAAAATTACTCCGAATCAAATAAAGCAAAAATTAAAAGGTCCAGATGGTTTAAAATCATTCTTTGCTATTGCTACTGAACATATACAGAGTAAATATGATACAAGGGTGTTTTCAGTTGCAAAAGCACAATTATCAATACTTTATAATATTGAAGAATTTATAAATCTAAAGAGTTCCAGAAACAAATCAAAAGCCATTCGAGAGATTAAACAACGTCGTTTAAAGCGAATTAGTGATGCACGAAAGTCTAAATATCATTGGATGGATGGAGTTGCCTATTTTAAAAAAAATGATAACCTGAAATTCCGGGATATAGATGAGTCATTTATAAGAAAATATAAAACATTCTGTACTTCTTATCTGAATCAAAAACCAAGAACGATAACCAACCAGCTTATTTTCATAAGAACTCTCTATAATATTGCTATTAAAGAAGGAATAATTGCGCAGAAGTATTACCCTTTTGCTGGTGAAAAGGAAAAAATTAGAATATCCTCAGGTAATAAAATAGGATTGAATGTAGAAGAAATTGAGAAGATTGAATCACTCGAGCTAGAGGAATATTCAACTATATGGCATACTCATAACATATGGTTGTTTTCATTTTATTTTGCTGGGATGCGAATTTCAGATGTAATTAAATTAAAATGGTCTGATTTCAGGGACGACCGGTTATATTATGTCATGGAAAAAAATGGAAAACCATTAAGTTTAAAAATACCGGATAAGGCTAAGGCTATTATTGAATATTATAGGCCTGATAAGAAAATCAATAATGGATATTTATTTCCTTTCTTACGGGAAGTAGATAAAACCCAAGCCGAACAAATTTATACCCGGACAAAAAGCACTACTAAACTTCTCAATAAATATTTAAAAAGGATAGCTAAACTCTGTGGTATTGATAAAACATTATCGAATCATATAGCCCGACATAGTTTCGGAAATATTGCAGGTGATAGAATTCACCCTTTAATGCTACAGAAATTATATAGGCATAGTGACTTAAAAACAACGCTAAATTATCAGGCCAATTTTATTCATCGCGAGGCTGATGAAGCCTTGGATAGTGTAATTAATTTTTGAGATTGCATAGAAATTAAAAAGCAGTTCATTGCCTTTTGCACACCCTATGCATCACTATTTTGTTATCTTTGCAACGTGAAATTATTAGCATTCATATTCGGTCTATATGTTTTAACACTCAATGCGTTTCCCTGTACTGATGTTAATGCGGATGTGGTTTCCGATAATTCTCAAACTGAGGTCATAGTCGCGTCAAATTTGAATCACGAACATAGCGCTTTAGACCTTTGCCCTCCTTTTTGTACCTGCCATTGTTGCCACGTACATACGGTGGATTTTGGCTCTGTTATCTTTAAGCCAATTAACCAGCAAATTTCTTCAAAAGTATTCCTTCATTTTGACAGTATAGGTGAAGAACCTATTCTCTCCCTTTTAGATCCTCCAAGGGTTTAATTCAGTTTTTATAGGATAGCTATATCCTATTTTCTTTAGGTCAATACTGTTTTGACCCCATTTTCATTATCAAAAACTGAATTAAATTTTTCTTTTCTATGATTAATAAAATCATCGCTTTTTCCATACGGAATAAGCTTATCGTTGGACTATTGGTACTTGCACTCGTGGGGGTAGGCCTGTATTCGATGTCCACCATCAATCTGGGCGCTCAGCCCGATATTACCAATAACCAGGTACAGGTAATTACCCAGTCCCCCAATCTGGCCACCGAGGATATTGAGCAATTTGTAACCTATCCCGTAGAACTAGCAATGGCCAACCTGCCGGGAGTTACAGAGATCCGCTCCGTTTCCCGGTTCGGGCTTTCTGTGGTGACCATTGTCTTTAAGGACGATATGGGTACCTATTTGCCCCGCCAACTCATTTCTGAAAAACTGAATGAGGTTAAATCTGAAATCCCCGAACAGTTCGGTAGTCCCGGGATGGGCCCGATTACCACAGGCCTGGGGGAAATCTATCAATATTCCCTGGTGCCACAGGAAGGCTATGAAAATGAATATTCCCCTACCGAACTGCGTACCATACAGGACTGGATCGTAAAGCGGCAACTGGCGCTTACCCCAGGAGTAGTGGAAGTAAACGCCTTCGGTGGGAAGATCAAGCAGTACGAAATAGCAATCGATCCTGCAAAACTCAATGCTATGGATGTTACAATGACGGAGGTTTTTGACGCCCTTCAGGAAAATAATGTAAATACGGGTGGTGCTTATATTGAAAAGAACAAAATGGCCAATTTTATCCGTGGGGAAGGCCTGGCACGTTCGCTGGATGACATCCGACAAATTGTTATCAAAAACGAAAACGGACTGCCAATTTTAGTAAAGGACGTGGCCGAACAAGTACATTTTGGCAATCAGGTACGTTACGGAGCTTTTACCCAGGATGGTGAGGAAGCCGTGGGGGGAACAATTATGATGCTACGGGGAGATAATCCTAATTCCGTTGTCAATACTGTTAAAAAACGTATTAAAGAGGTACAGAAATCCCTGCCGGAAGGATTGAAGATCGTGCCCTTTTTAGATCGCAGCGAACTCATAGGAAGGACTACGGCAACTATTGAAAAAAACCTTATTGAAGGGGCACTAATCGTAATTTTTGTACTGGTATTCCTCCTGGGAAGCTTCCGTGGCGGACTGGTTACCGCATCTTTGATACCACTCTCTTTATTGTTTGCCTTTATTTTGATGAAAGCCTTTGGAGTCTGGGCCAACTTGATGTCCCTGGGGGCCATTGACTTTGGGATCATCGTGGATGGGGCCGTGATCATTGTGGAAGGAACGGTGCACGAAATAGAAAAACGCATCAAGGCCGGAAAACAGAAATTCGATCAGCCACAAATGGACGAAGTGGTGTATGATGCAAGTAGTACGGTAATGAATTCTGCTTTCTTCGGCCAGATTATTATACTAATCGTATTTACACCGATTTTGTTTTTAACAGGGATCGAAGGAAAAATGTTTCGTCCAATGGCCTTTACCTTTGGTTTTGCTGTATTGGGAGCGATCATTTTGTGCCTTACTTATGTGCCAATGATCACTTCACTTACGATGAAACCGGCAACCAAAAAGAAAAACTGGTTTCATAAAGCGGAAGATAAAATTTCCAGCTTCAGTAACGGGATGATGAACCGCATCAATAACGGTTACCGACCGGTTATCCTGAAATCACTGAACCACCGTGTCATCGTTTTGGTCATAGCTGTCCTGCTGTTGGTAGGTGCAGGTTATTCCTTTAGCAGAATGGGAGGTGAATTTATCCCCAGCATCGATGAGGGAGACATCGCCATGCAGGCTTTATTGAGGCCAGGTAGCTCGCTGAGTGAATCCATTGAAACTTCCAAAAGAATTGAAAATATCGTTTTGGATAATTTCCCCGAAGTGGAAACAATGGTGGCCCGAATAGGGGTAGCAGATATACCTACCGACCCGATGCCGATGGATATTGCCGATACGTATATCATTTTGGATAAAAATAAAGACAATTGGGTCTCTGCAGAAACCAAAGAAGAACTGATTGCAGAAATAAAAGAAAAATTATCAGTGGTGCCCGGGGTGAATTTTGTGTTTAGCCAACCTGTAGAACTACGGTTCAACGAACTCCTTACCGGTGTTCGTGAGGACGTAGCCATCAAATTATATGGTGAGGATCTGGATGTACTTACCGAAAAAGCCTCCAAAATGGCAAATATCATTAAAACCGTTCCGGGAGCTGGTGACGTGAACCTGGAGGCCACTTCAGGATTGCCCCAGATGACGGTTCGCTTTAACAGGCGGAAAGTGGCCCAGTACGGCCTAAATATTCAGAAATTAAATCAATATGTGAGTACCGCTTTTGCCGGGGGTACCGCGGGGGTCGTTTTTGAAGGTGAAAAGCGCTTTGATATGGTGGTACGCTTGGATCAGAAACACCGCCAGAGCATCGATAATTTAAAAAACCTGTTGATCGACCTACCGGGCGGAAACCAGATTCCCATTAAAGAGGTGGCCGACATCAGTTATCAACCAGGCCCGATGCAGATTTCCCGGGACAATACATCGCGTAGAATTTACGTGGGAGTTAATGTCCGCGGACGGGATGTGGAATCGATGGTAAATGATATTCAAGCCAAACTGGATGCTCAGTTGGATTTGCCGCCCGGCTACCATATTGAATACGGCGGGGCTTTTGAAAACCTGCAACGTGCAAAAGACCGGTTGACCATAGTAGTACCGATTGCTTTAGCGCTTATTTTCCTATTGCTGTATTTCGCCCTGGGCTCATTCTCTCAATCCATTATGATTTATATGGCAGTACCCCTTGCAGCGATCGGTGGCATTTTTGCCTTGGCCATTCGGGGGATGCCCTTTAGTATCTCCGCAGGCGTTGGTTTTATAGTGCTCTTTGGGGTTGCGGTTTTAAATGGTCTGGTGCTCATCAGCAGGTTGAATTCATTGAAAGAAGAAGGAGTTATGGATATACAAGAACGTATTTTAATAGGAACACAGGAACGGATTCGTCCTATTTTACTGACGGCACTAGCCGCCATAATGGGGTTTTTCCCAATGGCGCTTTCTCACGGGGCGGGAGCTTCGGTACAGCGACCGCTGGCAACGGTAGTGATTGGAGGCTTAATAACGGCGACCTTGCTCACGCTTATCATAGTTCCCATTTTATACAGTTTTGTTGAAAAAACGGGAAAAGACAACAATGGAAAAACGGATAAAGTTGCCATAAACCCTGCACTCATTGCCGTCTTACTGGGTCTTGGATCAATGGCTATCCCTACAAGTGCTAGTGCACAAACGCGGGATGGTCTACAACAAAATGAGGTCCTGCAGGATACCCTTCAGGTTGAACATGGCTTTACCCCGATTTCCTTAAAGGAGGCGGTGGAAAAAGCCAAAGCGAACTATCCGAGGTTAAAGTCGGCCCAATTGGAAATAGAAAACCAGGAAGCCCTGAAAAAAACCGCTTGGGATTTAGGGACTACCCAAATTTTTACGGGGGGCGAAGAACTGCCGGACAATGGAACAAGTGATGAAGGTGTTTATCAAACTATCGGAGTCCAGCAACAAAATATCGATGTGTTTGGTATTGGCGCTAAAAACAAGCTTCAAAAGGAGAAAATAGCTTTGAGTGAAACGGCACTCGACCTTACTTCCCTTCAGGTGAAACGTGAGGTGAGCAAAGCTTGGGGCGATGTATATACATCCAAACGGAAATACCTTTTGTATGTCGAGCTCGATTCTATCTTTAGCGATTTTGAACGCGCGGCTCGTATCCGTTATGAAACTGAGGCTTCTTCAAAACTGGAATATCTGGCGGCCACGAATCAGGCTCGCCAGGTAACGCTCCAGAGGAATCAGGTGTACCGGGATTACTTGGGCAACCTGCAAAAACTGAACCTCTGGTTAGTGAGCGATTCACTTTATACGGTGACGGATGAAAGCGTCGATGCAATTGACGATCCCATCCTCCAACGCAAGGATTCAATAAGCGACCACCCGATGCTCAATTATTATGAAAGGCAGATCGAGGTGGCCGATGCCGAGCATAATTTGCGTACCAAGGCATTTTTCCCAAAATTCAATGCACAGTATGGACGGCAGAAAATAGCTGGGCAGAACGGTTTCTTCAATTTTCAGGTTGGAATATCTATTCCGCTATTTTTTAGTCCTGAACTGGGGCAGGCGCAATCGGCCAAAATACAGACTGAGATTGCCGAGCAGAATTTCAGAGAAAAACAGCTCCAGGTAAATTCCGAATATCAGGATCTGCAACAGGCCTATTTAAAATGGCTGGAATCCTGGCAGTACTATTTACAGGAAGCCCTTCCATTGGCGAAAGAGCAGCGGGACGGGGCGGTATTTGCGTATAAGGAAGGAGGGATCGATTATACAACTTTCCTTCAAACGGTACGGGATGCCATCGGTATCCAAAGCAAGTCCTGGGATGCGCTCAACAATTATTTGCAATCAAAATACGA
Source organism: Christiangramia fulva (assembly GCF_003024155.1). Classification (NCBI taxonomy): domain Bacteria; kingdom Pseudomonadati; phylum Bacteroidota; class Flavobacteriia; order Flavobacteriales; family Flavobacteriaceae; genus Christiangramia; species Christiangramia fulva. The sequence continues at coordinate 3,471,062 of NZ_CP028136.1, read as the reverse complement.
ACTGGAATTTTTCCTCAATTCCGCTAAACAATAAAAAGAGAAACTATGAATTTCAATATAAAATCGATTTTTTTCGCAGCCCTGGTCATATTCAGTTTAAATTCCTGTAAGCAGGAAAAAACGGCTGATGGGCATGACGAACCGGAAGCTTCCGAAAATGGTGGGGAACATCAGGAACAAAACGCAGGCCTGGAGGGCAAAAAACTGCACTTATCGCAACAAAAATTTGATGCAATGGGATTAAAGGTGGACAGCCTGCCCACCAAAAGCCTGACTGGGCTTGTAGAGGCCAATGGACAACTGGAAGTACCCCCACAGAATGAAGCTGCCGTTACCGCCATTATTGGAGCCAACGTTACGAGCATAAAGGTGATTGAAGGGGATAAGGTAAGCAAAGGGAGTGTGTTGGCTTATTTGAGCCACCCGGACCTTGTCAAGTTGCAGACCGAATATTCCAATGCCTACAACAGGATGCAATTCTTGGAAAAGGAATATAACCGGCAAAAACGCCTGTACGAAGAAGAAGTTGCTTCCGGTAGAAAATTTCAGGAAACGGAATCGGAATACAACAGTATAAAAGGAATGGTGAACGGGTTGGAATCGCAGCTCAGGTTACTGCGCCTTAACCTGGACCGCCTCAGGAACGGGAATGTGTATAACCAGGTTCCTGTAATCAGCCCTATTGATGGCTATGTAGAAAAAGTGAATATCAAGGTAGGGCAATTTGTCCAGCAACAGACCGAAATGTTCGAGATCGTAAATACTGATCATATCCACGCCGACCTGATGGTATATGAAAAAGACGTAAGTAAGGTTAAAGAGGGACAAACGGTACAATTTAATGTTGAATCCCTGCCAGAATCTGATCTGACTGCCAAAATTTATTCCGTAGGGAAAACATTTGAGCAGAACCCCAAAGCGGTTCATGTGCACGCCGAGATCGAGAACAAGCAGGGCAATCTGTTTCCTGGTATGTACATTACGGGTAAGATAGCCACTTCAGAGAATCAGGTACCCGCCCTTCCGGAAGAAGCGGTCATTACCGAGGATGGGGAGCCTTATATCTTCACGGCCAAAAAAGTAATGGAAGGCGGCAAGGAAGAATGGGCCATAAGCCCCTTAAAAGTCGCAACCGGTCAGGAAGATGACGGCTGGGTGGAGATCAAATTGTTGCAGCCTCTGGAAAAAGGACAAATAGTAGTTTGGAATAAAGCCTATTACCTGATCTCCGAAATGAAAAAAGGGGAAACCGAGCACGGCCATTAAGCCCCTGAAGTATAATTGAACTATGCCGGGCTTGCCAAAGACTGTTTGTCAATTGGTTGTTAAAGATTTTGGTAAGTCCGGTTTTTTACAAAAAAGTTTAACAGATAAAATCATAAAAATGAAAGAAATAAAAGCATTTATAAAGCCAAAAAGAGTTCAAAAAGTAATCGAAGCACTTGGTAATAGTGGTTTTAAGAGTATGACCCTATCACAAGGCGAGGGAACGGGCAAGTTTAAAACTAAGGGGGCATCACCATCCTTGGATTTTCACGTAACGGATAGCCCAGTGGTCAAATTGGAACTGGTCTGCCAAAATGAAGAAGCAGAATCGGCCATCGAAATCATCCTTGAAAACGGGAAAACCCCTACGCCCGGAGACGGGATTATTTATATCTCCAGTGTAGAGGATGCTTTTCAGATCAAAACAGGAGAGTCCCTAAAAAAACTCCGGCAATAAAACCAATTTAGGATGAGCGATATTGAAAAATTATTAAACAAGCACAAGGTTCGCCCCACTGCGATGCGTATTCTTATCTACAAGTTTATGGCCAAAAAAGAAAGGGCCGTAGCATTGACCGAGATCGAAAATGCCTTTGTAAAGGCTGATCGTGCCACATTATCCCGTACCATTAAGACTTTTGAAACGAGCGGAATCGTACATCAAATACACGATGGAACGGGAATACCAAAATATGCACTTTGTGAAGTAGGATGCAATTGTGAAATTGACCAGGATCTCCATATCCATTTTCATTGTACCAATTGTGATGAGACGGGTTGTTTGACCGAACATAAAATTCCACATATCAACTTGCCGGAAGGTTATATGGCCGAAAATGTTAATTTGGTGGTTAAAGGAATATGCGAAAAATGTAGTGCCGTTTGATTATTTACAGATGATAGTAGCTGAAAAAATACTTGCTGGTAAAGGAATTAGACCTACCGAAACAAGGTCAACTATTTATAAATACCTTAAAAGGAAGTTTTATGCCATAACATTAAGAGAAATAGAAAAGGCACTCATCAAGAAGAACAATTACACCGGAGACAGAACAACAATATATAGAACTATAAAACTATTTCAAGAGAAGGGCATCGTCCATCAAATAGATGATGGAACAGCTATTGCTAAATATGCTCTTTCCGATGGGAAAAACCTGGATTTACATCTGCACTTCCATTGCACCCATTGTAGCAATACATTCTGTTTACCCAATAAAGTAGGTCAGGATAGCCTACCGGATAAGTACGAAATAAATGATGTGAATCTGGTTTTAAAAGGGGTATGTCTAAAATGTAGAAAAAAATAGTCAATACTTATAACAATTTAAAATTATGATACAGATATTAAATTCAGGAAATGAACAGGTTATCGCGGTAAAAATCACAGGTACCATTAATGAAAAAGATGTTCAAAAGATTCATCCACTGATACATAATATTCGGAATAAGGGATTGAAGGTGCGTTGGTATTTGGAACTGGAAAATTTTACAGGATATACATTAAGTGGCCTGTGGGAAGATTTAAAAGTGGATGCCGCCCATTCTAAAGAATATGGAAAAATGGTAATGGTGGGTGATAAAAAATGGCAGGAGCTCGCTACGGGAGCTACCGAATTTTTTACCAGTTCAGAAGTTCGGTTTTTTGAACCGAGACTAAAAGAGCAGGCTAAACAATGGATAAATAAATAATTATGGCACACGATCATTCACACGGTTCACAGAACTACGGAAAAGCCTTTGGTATAGGCATCGCCTTGAACACTATTTATGTAGCAGTAGAGCTCTACTACGGATTTGTGGCAAATTCATCTGCGCTCTTGGCGGATGCAGGCCACAATGCGAGCGATGTATTTAGTCTGATCCTGGCCTGGGCGGCAATTAAAATAGCTACAAAAAGACCATCAAAACATTATACGTATGGCTTACGGAAAACGACCATTTTGGCCTCGCTGATCAATGGGCTTATCATCATTGCAGCTGCGGGAATGATTGCCTGGGACGCCATCCAAAAAATTCAAAATCCGGCAGAAATTTCCGGTAACATCGTAATGATCGTAGCGGCCATTGGCTTAGTGGTAAACACCGGTACGGCTTTCCTATTTTGGAAAGGTTCAAAGGGCGATTTGAACATTCGCGGCGCATTTTTACACATGGCCGCCGATGCCGGGGTAACTTTAGGAGTGCTTCTTGGCGGGCTTGCCATTAAATACACAGGATTGACATGGATAGATCCTGCGCTTAGTTTGGTCATTGTACTGGTCATTTTATATAGTGCATGGGGACTTTTGAGGGATTCCGTAAAAATAGCGATTGATGCCGTTCCCAAAAATATCGACATTGATGAAGTGGAAAAATTCTTAATGGATATCGAAGGGGTCGAAGAAGTACACGATCTGCATATCTGGGCGATGAGCACCACCGAAACCGCACTTTCCACACATTTGGTCGTTCCCGATGGGCACGAGGATCAATTTTTATATGATATCCGGGAACAATTGCACGAAAAATTTGAGATAACCCATACCACGTTGCAAATCGAAAAAGAATTTGGGGACAAAGAATATAAACCTTATCAAGGCCTGGAGGAATAGAATCAAAATGAAATAATCCTAATGGAGAAAGGGCAACAACCAGGAAGATATGTTAATAAGCAATTGAATTAAAACTGTTCAAATTTTTAGTGGTTTTATGAAAAAACTATATCTATTCATTGGCCTAGCATTGATAGCGGTAATTTCCGGTATTATGTTATCGCTCTTCAAAATTCAAATATCGGTCGGATTAAAAACGGCGATTTTTGTGATAGCTTTTATTGCTGTGGGTTTTATGCTTTCTTGGGCTGCAGATGTTGCTAAAAGATACATTTCCCAAGGCATTACAGTAGCAATTTTGGGATTTATTGTGGTACTGCCCGAATATGCTGTGGATATTTACTTTTCTTATCAGGCCGGCCTAAACCCCGGTTCTGAATATACCAACCTGGCCACCGCCAATATGGCCGGTTCCAATCGTCTGCTCATAGGAATAGGCTGGTCACTGATTGGCTTACTGTATTGGTTTCGTTTTAAGAAAAAGCAGGTGAAACTGAAACCGGAAAATACAGTGGAAGTTGTATTCCTGACCTTGGCTTCACTTTATTCTTTTGTCATTATTCTGAAGAACAATATCAGCCTGCTGGATATGGGTATTTTGTTTGCCATTTATGCAGGGTATATTTGGCGCCTGAACCGCCTTCCGCAAGCTGAAGAAGAGGAAAAAGAAATTGGTACTGCAGCTCTTATCCTTCAGCTTAAAAAAAACAAACAGATATGGCTGATGACCGGATTAGCGATATTTTCCATTGGAGGCCTGCTCCTTATCGCCCAACCCTTTTCCGAATCATTAAAGGCAACCGGAAAAACATTGGGCATAAACGATTACCTGATGGTGCAATGGGTTGCCCCGCTGGCAAGCGAAACGCCGGAAATAATCATTACCATTATGTTCGTGCTCAACGGCAGGCCAACTACCTCCTTAGGCACTTTGGTAACCTCAAAAGTCAACCAATGGACCTTGTTGATAGGGATGATCCCATTGGCTTTTTCCATTGGTGCCGGGAGTTTTGCTTCTTTGCCGCTGAACAATTTACAAGATCAGGAATTATTCCTTACGGCGGCACAATCGCTCTTTGCCTTGGCACTTATTTATAATTTAAAGCTGGGGGTGAAAGATGCCCTGGCCATATTAATGCTTTTTCTTGTTCAGTTTGTGCTTGGTTTTATTTATCAGGACGACAAGCAAACCACCCTTTCAATTTTGACAGTTATTTCCTGGGTGTATCTATTCTTAACGCTAATAATGATCTTCAGGCACCGAAAAGACCTGATAAAGCTTGTTAAAAACGGGTTACTCAGAGTACCTGAAAAGGAAGGCAACAAATCTCAAAAACCTATGTAAATACTACAGTTTACTATAACAAAAACCATAAATGCTAAAAATTGAAAAAGAGTTCCGGGACAAAGAGTATAAGCCCTATCAAGGATTAAAATAATAAAATCAAGATGAAGAAAAAACAAAATTTAAGAAATCTCAAGGCAACTTCAATTGAAAATAAGGTTTCATCACGGGCGAGCTTCAGGGAATACATTCCGTCCATATTCAGCTTTATAATGCTAATTACGGGTATCGTCATCGATTATTTTGATGCCTTGGCATTTTTCGGGGGATGGGTTCGGATAGTTTGGTATGTTGTAGCCTATATCCCTGTTGGGTTTCCCGTCATTATTGAAGGCTGGAAAAGCATAAAAAACGGCGACTTTTTTACCGAATTCCTGTTGATGTCCATCGCTACCTTAGGGGCATTTGCCATAGGCGAATATCCTGAAGGTGTGGCCGTAATGCTTTTTTACGCGGTCGGTGAACTCTTTCAAAGTGCGGCCGTCAAAAAAGCGAAGGGCAATATAAAAGCGCTGTTGGATGTGCGCCCAAATGAAGCCTTGGTATATCGTGAGAACGGTTATGTTTCTGTGGATCCTGAAACGGTAGCAATAGGCGAAAAAATTCAGGTCCGAGTGGGCGAAAAAATTCCTTTGGACGGTATTTTGTTATCGGAAAAAGCATCCCTGAATACGGCTGCCATTACGGGCGAAAGCAAACCCGATACCATTTCCCAAGGCAAAAAGGTATTTGCAGGGAGCATAAATCTCGATGGCGTAATTGAAATCGAGACCACAAAAGAATTCAAGGATAGCTCCATTGCCCGTATTCTGGATCTGGTACAAAATGCCACCGCCCGTAAATCTAAAACTGAATTGTTCATCCGAAAATTTGCGAGGGTGTATACGCCTATAGTAGTTATCCTGGCAATTGGCCTAACCTTCCTGCCTTACTTATTTGTCGAGAATTACGTTTTTGAAAATTGGTTGTACCGGGCCTTGATCTTCCTCGTTATTTCCTGCCCGTGTGCCCTGGTAGTATCAATTCCGCTTGGTTACTTCGGCGGATTAGGAGCAGCTTCTCGAAATGGAATATTGTTCAAGGGAGCATCCTTTCTTGATGCAATGACCAAGGTAAACACGGTGGTAATGGATAAGACCGGAACGGTTACAAAAGGTGTATTTAAAATCAGGGATATAGTTAATAATGACGCTTTTACGGAAGTGGAATTTCCTGCATTGAGCCAAGACGAAATGATGAAGTACCTAATGGCGATGGAAGAACAATCGACCCATCCTATTGCCAAGGCTATTTTGGAATATAAAACCGAAGGTTCGGATTATGAGGCGACCGATGTTTCAGAAGTTGCAGGAAAGGGACTTAAGGGAAAGGTCCACGGAAAAACCGTGTTAGTAGGCAACAAAGCTTTAATGACCTCAAACAACATACAGGTTCCTTCAGAAACAGACGATGTTGTAGAATCTATTGTAATGGTAGCCATCGAAGGAACATTTGCAGGTTATGTGACCATTGCCGACGAACTGAAAGAAGATGCCCTCGAAGCAATCAAACAAATTCACAAAGCGGGGATTTCGAAAATCATAATGCTCTCAGGTGATAAGGATTCCATAACCAAGGAAGTTGCCCGGGAAATGGGTGTGGACAGTGCAATGGGGGGACTGTTGCCGGAAGATAAGCTCAATGAAGTGGAGCGGCTCAAAAAAGAAACCGGCACTACGGTGGCATTTATTGGTGATGGTATAAATGACGCCCCTGTTTTGGCTACGAGCGATGTAGGTATCGCTATGGGAGGTCTGGGCAGCGATGTAGCCATTGAGACCGCCGATGTCATCATCCAGACCGATCAGCCCTCTAAAATTGCAAGGGCCATTAAAATAGGACGTTTCACCAGACGAATCGTTTGGCAGAATATCACCCTGGCATTCGGTGTTAAAATTGCCGTTATGGTATTAGGTGCTTTTGGAATGGCGACAATGTGGGAAGCCGTATTTGCGGATGTTGGTGTCGCATTTCTGGCTATTCTAAATGCGGTACGGTTACAGAAAATGAATTGGAAATAAAAAAAGACAAAATAACTTTCATACTAATATTAGCCAATTTTAATAAAACTAATTACCTTTGTTTATATTTAGTCTAAATAATAATTGATAATTATTTTTGTAATAATGCGATTTCATTCCATCCCGTCATATCTCCTCTGCTTTTTTATATTTTTTGCCTCCCTTCAAGTTTCTGCCAGGGAAAACGACAAGGTTGTCCAAAGTGTAATCCATCTTCTGGATTATCTTTCAAAAGATTATCCAATGGCCGTAAGCGATGGCGAAATACTCGATGAAGCCGAATATGCAGAAATGCAGGAGTTTAGCGCAAAGATTTATGATTTGGCAAAATCATTAAACCTATCTTCTGAATCCGGTGAGTCAATTCTTTCTGACTTAAAAAATTTGAAATCCCTTGTTCAGTATAAAGCACCCGGTAATAAAATCAATGACTTGGCAGAAAAAGCAAAATGGGCGATCATTAAGGCGACCGGCTATGAAGTTGCCCCCTTAAATTGGCCGGATAATGCAAATGGCCAAAGCCTGTATTTGCAGAACTGTGTTCAATGCCACGGACCAAAAGGCGCTGGAAATGGAAGTTTGGCAAATGGTTTAAAACCGGCACCCGCAAACTTTTTAAATGATTCCCTAATGGCGGACCTATCCCCGTTTGAAGCCTATAATACGGTAAAACTGGGCGTGGAGGGAACAGCGATGCGGGCATTCACTGAACTGACCGATAAGGAGGCCTGGGATTTGGCCTTTTACGTAAAATCATTGCGGTTTCAAAAACAAAAAACAGATTCCGTATCCCTGAAAAAAATAATCGATCAAGAATATGGTAACATCTCCCTAAAAGATGTTGCCACCCTATCTGATAATGAATTATTGAATAAGCTCGGTTCAGATATACAGGGACAAAAAAAGCTGAAAGCTTTAAGGATTTTTTCCCCTTCGGGAAAACTATCGCAGTCCAGCCTGACTATCGCAAGGGATTATCTTCATCAAGCATTGTCCAGCTATAAAAATGGCAATAAAAACGAAGCCCGACAAAAAGCCCTGGCCGCCTATTTAGAAGGGATTGAACCTGTAGAAGTGCGACTAAAAGCCAATGATCCCGAATTTACTTCTCAACTAGAGCAAAAAATGATGGACGTAAGGCAGGCGATCGAACAAGGTAAAAACACAAATGAGGTCGAAAATAAAATAAATAAGGCTCTCTCAAAAATTGGCACTGCCGAAAAGATGATGAATGATGAAAAGCTCAATTACTGGCTGTCCTTCTTTTTAGCCGCATCCATTATGCTAAGGGAAGGACTGGAAGCATTTTTAATCATTGCACTTATCCTGGCACTCATCCGTAGTACACCAGGGGCAAAAAAAGCTTTGACTTATATACACGGTGGCTGGATAATCGCTATTTTAATGGGGGTAGCAGGATGGTTTCTTTCAGATTGGATTATTGATATTAGCGGACAGAACAGGGAGGTAATGGAAGGAATGATTTCCTTGATAGCGGTAATTGTTCTTGCCTTTGTTGGCTTTTGGCTTCATAACCATTCCCACTCAAAAAAATGGAAAGGGTTTATTGAAAAAAAGGTGGGTGCACAATTGAAAGAGGAAAGAATGATCGGGCTGGCATTCTTTTCATTTATGGTGGTTTTCCGCGAAGCTTTTGAATCCATCCTTTTTCTCCAGGCGATTGGATTGGAAACCCAAACCGGAGACCAATCATCTATCGGATTTGGAGTGTTGGCGGCTTTCGTACTGATTGCATTGCTTGCCTTTCTTTTCCTAAAATATTCAAAAAAAATACCGGTCAGGCAACTTTTCAGATATTCTTCCTGGGTAATTACCCTTTTGGCGGTAATCCTTATTGGCAAGGGCATACACGCCATTCAGGAGGCTGGATGGATATCCATTACGGGGTTTTCCTTTTTTCCAAAAATAGAATGGCTCGGTGTTTATCCTACGAGCGAAACTTTAGTTGGACAATTAATTTTATTTACGTTATTATTGATTTTGTATTTTATCAGCAATCACAAAAACAAGGCTACAATAAACTTAGGATAATCAATTAAAGTAGGCAATTTATGCAGAAAAGCACCTTTAGGATAATCAAAATGGATTGTCCATCCGAAGAGCAGATGACTCGGATAAAACTGGAACAATTCAATGATGTAAAACACCTTGATTTTGATCTTCCCAATCGTAAATTGGATATATACCACTCTGGCAAAACAAAGGAAAGTAAAAACTCCATACATCAATTTTGCCAGTTCAAAACTTTAGAAAATATCTACATTTGTAAAAATGTTCAATATCAAATATTTTGTGGACAGCTCTTATCATAGCTTGGTTGATTTTTAGTTTCCTATTTTTTTATCGTAAAACAGATGATAAAAATTATTTCATAGTTTTTATTTTATGTTTTAGTACCATTTTATTTATCTTTTATTTTACTTGGGAAATAATTAAACATCTTATTTTTGGGAATTTTAACTTTACCGTTGAAGTTTTCATTGACACCTGGATTTTTTCTGTAATTAATCTGGTTATAGGAATGAGTATTTTGTTCTGGTTAGGATTTATCTTTCAGGATATATATTGGGGTCTGAAATGGACATTAGTAAAAATTATGTGGATATTCATAGTGGCAGCATTAGTGACATTTCTGTTTCATTCCGAACCTTCTCTCTCCAATACAATGAGCCTTCTTATATTCTTTCAATTTACCTTTTTTCCTGTTCTTACTTTTTATTTAGCCCGTAATATATCGAGGGTTGTAAAATGATTGGATTTTGTATCGCATATGGTATAAGCTTGAAAGATTTTAAAAGCAATAAAGGTTTATTAGAAGGAAGAGTTTAATAAAAGTGAAAGTTTTTCACAAAAAATTAAAGTTTTGATTTTAATATTAATACTATTTTTGTATCTATTATTAATAACTTCTTGTGCTTAAATTATTTAAAAACATAATTAATTTTTTATTAGCTGTTGCGGTTGTCTTTTCAACCCTGTCTTTTTCTGTTAATAAGCATTATTGCGGAAAGGTATTAGTAGATAAAGCTGTTTTCAATAAAGCTAAGGCTTGTTGTTTCGAAACACCTGGACAAGAAAATAGAAAAGAATCATTTACAAATAAGAATTGCTGTAGCAATACACAGGTATTTATAAACGGGCAAAACGAATTAAAGAACTCTTTCCCAACAATTTATCCTCCTGTTTGCCTGGTACCTTCATTATCTCTTTCTAATCTGGAATTTAAATTGAATTTTTTTGGGATCCCCGGAAAGAAAATAGCTATAGATTATCCGCCACCTGGATTAAAACACCCTCTTTTTGTTTACTTTGATACTTTCCTTATTTAGAAATAGTTTTAGGTTTCCTTTTAAAGTTTATCAGGGCTATAGCTGATGTTTTACCAATCTAAAACAATTCTAATGAGATTAAAATTAACCATATTATTATTACTGATATTAACACACAAGGTATTCGCTCAAACGGCAAATCCCACAGAAGAGAATATAGACAATTGGCCGGAACATGAATATAATCTTGAGATAGCTTATGAATCCGTAAATTTTACGGGTAAGGATGTGAAGGCAATGACCATTAACGGTGGAATTCCCGGCCCTAACCTTGTGTTTACTGAAGGGGAGTTCGCCATTATTAACGTGACCAATAAAATGGACCACGAAACCTCTGTTCACTGGCACGGGATCATTCTTCCAAATTTTTATGATGGTGTACCTTATTTAACAACACCACCAATAAGGCCCGGGGAAACCTTTCAATATAGGTTTGCAGTGAAACAGTCCGGTACATACTGGTACCATTCCCACACAGGTTTACAGGAACAACGTGGAGTGTATGGTTCTATACAGATAAATCCTAAGGAAAAGACTTTAGATTATGATAAAGACCTTGTACTGGTCTTATCAGACTGGATGGATGAGAATCCGCTAAACCAGCTCAGAAACTTAAAAAGGGGAAATGAGTGGTACCTTATCAAAAAAGGACAGATTCAAAGCTGGGATAAAATCATCAAAGAAAAAGCTGTTAGTGCAAAGCTAAAAATGATCTGGCAGCGCATGCCGGACTTTGCGATTTCAGATAACTTCTATGACCGCTTTCTTATAAATGGAAAATCAAAACAGGAATACCCGCAGTTCAACCCTGGAGAGAAAGTGCGGCTGAGGTTTGTAAACGCATCAGCGGCTTCTTATTACTGGTTAACCTTTGGAGGGGAAGATCCTTTGGTGGTCTCGGCTGACGGCAAGGATGTGGTGCCCGTGGAGCATAACCAGACGCTGATAGGAGTAGCCGAAACATACGATTTTATAGTTACCATACCTAAAAACGGACAGCTGGAAGTAAGGGCAATGGCACAGGACGGTAGTGGCTTCGCTTCTGCCTATCTGGGAAATGGCCCGGTTTTTAAAGCACCGGTACTACCGGAACCGGACCTCATCGAAAAAATGAAACGCATGATGTCTATGGACATGAAAATGGGAGCCCCGGCTTCGAAATTTCGTCCAGGCAAAAACGATTCCATTAAAGTAATGGAAAAATATAGCATGGATATGGGGGAAATGAATATGGAGGAAATGGATATGAACGGAGCGAAAAAAGACATGGCTCAAATGAATATGGAAGGGATGTCCGGTATGAAAAAAGATACTACAAAAATGGCGCATGCCAATATGGATCATGGGCAGATGAAAATGGCGAAAGATACAATGGAGGCTGATAGTGATATGGAAGGCATGAAACTGGGCTATGTGGTTCCCGCAGATAAAGTGATTGGTAATAATATGAAAACCGGCGCAAATCCACAGTTTAATTACAACTTTTTAAAGTCCCCGGTCAAAACTTCGTTTGATGGAAAGAAACCGGTAAAAGAAATGCTTTTCAATCTCACAGGCAATATGAATCGCTACGTGTGGAGTATCAATGGAGTGCCGCTTTCAGAAACCGATAAGATTAAAATTGAACAGGGCACGGTAGCCAGGATTACTTTAAATAATCTCACAATGATGCACCATCCCATGCACCTACACGGACATTTCTTTAGGGTGTTGAACAAAAATGGGGAATACTCCCCCTTAAAACATACGGTAGATGTTGCCCCCATGCAAAAGGTGGTTATAGAGTTTGATGCAAGCGAAACGGGAGACTGGTTTTTTCACTGCCATATTTTATACCATCTAAACAGTGGAATGGCCCGTGTTTTTAGTTATGATACCCCACGTGATGAACGGTTAAAGGAATATCCGCTGGCCAATTTAACCACCGAGGCAAATCATATGTACACATGGGCTGAAGTGACAGCAGCAAGCCATATGACCGAGCTTTATGCGACAGCTACTAACATAAGGAACCAGTTTATCTTTAGGGGGGAGTATGGCTGGAACCAAAACCTAGAGGCCAATTTAACTTACGAAAGGTACCTCAACGATTACTTTAGGGTGTTCGGCGGGATCAATGTGGAAAATGTTTACGAGGATAATGTGGATGAATTGAATACCGTAGCGATTGGAGGGGTGCGCTACCTGCTACCCCTGCTCATAGATTCTGAACTTCGAATTGATAGTGAACTAAGGCCTAATATCAGTTTCTATAAAGCAACTATGATTTTTCCGCATATCGCCTTATATGGTGAATATGAATACGAGATGGATTTTGGATGGTCCAACGATCTTGGTCCCGATAAAAATTATGTATCCGAAACTACCTGGCAGGTAGGCATGGAGTATATCCTTGGAAAAAACCTTTCCCTTATGGGAAGTTATGATAATCGTTTTGGGGCTGGGGCCGGATTATCTGCAAGATTTTAAAAAGAGTAAAAATATTTTAAATTTAATAATTATGAGATACCCAAGAAAAACAACAAAAGTATTGCTTCTAACATTACTTAGCTTTGCCGCAATCTCCTGCAAGAATGCAAAAGAGGACGAACCGGCTGAACCTATGTCCAACGAAATGCACCAGCAGGATAATCAGGGACAAAATGGTTCTAAAACTAATGAAAACCAGGAGGTGGCCATGACATTGGAAAATTATCTGGCTATTAAAGATGCCCTGGTAAAGGATGATCAGGAAGCGGCGGCGGAAGCCGGCAGCAAACTCGCTAAAGAATTAGAAGAGTTTGATAAGGAGGAATATTCCTCCACCGAGCAACAGGAGCTAACAGATATTATTGAAGATGCCAAAGAACATGCGGAACATATTTCTGAAAGCCCTATAGCCCATCAGCGCGAGCATTTTGATATTTTGAGCAAAGATATGATAGACATGATTGCCATTACGGGAACCAACAGAAAACTTTTTCAGGCATATTGCCCTATGTACAATGACAATAAAGGGGCACAGTGGCTAAGTAGTGAAGAAGAAATACAAAACCCGTATATGGGCACAAAAATGCCGGGCTGTGGAAAGGTGCAAAAGGAACTATAAAAACTATCCAGACCTTGAAAATTCTTAAAATCACCTTAGGTGTTTTTTTGGTAATTATGCTGGTAGTTCAATTTGTACCGAGGCATCCCAATAAAAGTTCTGAAATACCCCCAACAGATTTTACGAAAGTCAACGAGGTACCTCAGCCGGTAAAAGGAAAATTGTTCGAATCCTGTTATGATTGCCACAGCAATAATACCAGGTATCCCTGGTATAACAGGGTACAGCCGGTGGCATGGTTCCTGGACGACCATATAACCGCAGGAAAGAAGGAACTTAATTTTAGTGAATGGGCAAATTATTCAGACAGGCGTAAGAACAGCAAGTTACGCTCCATAATAAGCCAGGTGGAAGACGGAGAAATGCCCCTAGATTCTTATACTTTTCTTCATAAAGAGGCGGTTTTTTCTGAAAAGGAAAAAAAGGAATTTCTTGATTATATGAGACGACTGAAAAAGGGACTGGAACTATAATAAAGGAATGGGATTCTATGTAAGTGAAAATGATTTTTTCATTGTTAATTGGTTAATTTTATCTTACATTATCCCTTTAAAAGTCCTGAAAAGGGAAGGGTTTTGCCCTTCCCCTCTCAGGCACAAAACCAGTCTATCCTATAAATTGCTTCCTGATATATTTTTACTATTTTAATAGTTAGACTATCTTTTCGACAAATGATGGTGATAAAATATTTACAGACCTGGGTGAAAAAAACTAAATTTTATAAGATTATGCGAAAAATTATATCATTTCTCCTTCTTACATCATTTACAGTGCTTCTGGCTTGTGGGGATAACAATAAACCTTCCGCATCGGCTTCCGGTAATGTGGATATAAAAAAGGAAAAAAAAGCGGTAGAACAGGTACTTAATAAATTTAAAGAAGCCCTGGTTTCCCAAAATTTGGACAGCACCCTAAGTTTATATTCCCGCGATTCTCAAATATTTGAATCAGGGGGAATGGAAGGGTCCTATAACCAGTATTTGGAACAGCATTTAAAACCAGAATTCGAAGAATTTGAATCCTTTAACTTTACCAATTATTTTATGGATGTGAGAATTGCTTATCCGTATGCCTTTACCACAGAAACCTATAATTATTCAATAGATTTGAGGGATTCTAAATCTGATAATCCTGAAAAATTTGATCTTAAAGGTGTGGCCACTTCAGTATTAAAAAAGGAAAAAGGAGCCTGGAAGATTATCAAAAGGCATTCATCCTCCCGAAAAAGGCCGTAAGGGTTTACAAAGAAAGGGATTTTATGGAAGAAAAGGAACTCTTTGACAGCATTAAAAGCCTGTTGCTTAAGAATATGGAAAAGGGAGGAGGGCGAAAAAAATCTTACTTTCATTTTACCCGTCCCTCACCCGGCACTTATCCCTACCAATATTTCTGGGATACCTGTTTTCATGTTTATATTTTGTGCGCCCTGGGAGAAGCCTCCATGGCTAAGAGTCATATAGAAAGCCTTATGGCGCTCCAGAAAGAGGATGGTTTTATTGGACATATGATTTATTGGGACCGGTTGAAACCTAATCGCCTGCCCGACCTGCTACAATCACTTCCCCGTTTTCGAAACCTCTATAAAAGCCACATGAGCGCGCTCATCCAGCCGCCCCTGCTTGCACAGGCAGTACAAAGAATTTATAATATTACCGGTGATAAGGCTTTTGTTGAAAAATTAATGCCCGGTCTAAAAAAATATTACCAATGGCTGGCAAAAAACCGGGATTTTGATGACACCTTCCTTTTGACCATTATTTCACCCTATGAATCGGGAATGGACTGGAAACCCAGCTTTGATATTCCGCTTGATTTTACTGAAGGAAAAGCAACTAAAAAGTTATTCCGAAAAGTAACCTGGGTTGATTTCAGGAATTTTTTAAATAATTATAAGCTGGAGCGTATTTGGGAGCAGGATTATTTCCTGGTAAAAGATGCTGGTTTTAATACCATTTATGCCCAAAACCTCGAAACAATGGCTTGCCTCTGTGAATTAACAGGGGATGGGGAAATCACTTATTTTAAAGAGCTGTCAGAGAAAGTAACTCAGGCCATCCTGAAGTTAATGTACCATGAAAAAGATGCGGCATTTTATGACCTTTATGGGAAAAATAATGAACCTATACGGATATTAACACCTACTATCTTCTATCCTGTAGTTTTAGAGGGGATCCCGGCGGAGATTAAAACCTCTGTAATTAAAGAACATTTTTTTAACAAAGACGAGTTCCAGTCAAAATATCCAATTCCCTCGGTGGCTATGAAAGAATCAGCTTTTAATCCTAATGAATCTGTGTATATCTGGAGAGGGCCTACCTGGATCGTCAATAACTGGTTCCTGCATAAGTTTTTAATGGAAAATGAATACAGCCGGGAAGCAAGAAGTATGGTAGAAAGCATAAAAACGCTAATCGCGAAAAGTGGCTTCCGGGAATATTATAATCCTTTTACCGGTGAAGGCTATGGGGCGAAAGAATTTACATGGGCCGGTTTGGTGGCAGATATGATGTTGATGGAGCAGGGAAGGTGGAATGATATCGAGAAAAATAAGAAGGACTGAACCTGTTTCTTAAACCAGGAACCTTAACAATATTCCAACCAGTACTGTAACGATAAAGCAAACTGTGAAAACGGATGTTATAATCCCTGAAGTCGGAAAACTATAGATAGGCTCTTTTCTATAGAACATCGGGAAAATTATTCTTAAATATACCGCTAAGGATATTACGCTGTTTAAAATCGCGGCAACGGCCAGCCATGTATAACCGGCATCCATGGCAGAACCGAATAAAAGGAATTTTCCGGCAAAACCGGCCAGCGGCGGGATACCTACCAGTGATAATAGAAAAACTAACATGGCTACTGCCATAAAAGGCCTTTTTCTTGCAAGGCCTTCAAAATAGATAATATTGTTTCCTGTGCGTTGTATTACTGCAAAAGCGCCAATGTTCATGGCAGCGTAAGCAAGGCTAAAAATTATCAGTCCGGATAATGCAAGTCCACTTTGATTGATGGCCACAATTCCCAAAAGGAAATATCCTGCCTGGGCCACTGTGGAATAGGCCATTAGCCTTAGCATATTTTTTTGCCAGAGCGCTACAATATTTCCGAAAGTCATTGAAAGCACCGCCAGGATCCCAAGGATCAGGTTCCAGTCAAGTAGAGGAGGCAGGTCTTTCATGACCTGTGCCAGTGCGAAAAAAGCCCCAATCTTTGGTGTTACGGACAAGAATGCCGCTACAGATACCGGGGCCCCTTCGAAGGTGTCCGGGGTCCAGAAATGGAAGGGGAAAAGTGAAGCTGCATAACCCAAACCGGTGATCAATCCTCCAAACCCTATCAAAAGGACGAAAGCCTGTGATGTAATCCCCGTGAGGTCTTTAATGAAAGTTGTTCCGGTTATCCCGACCCAGTAAGTGAGGCCAAAAAGCATTACCGCGCCTGTTACTGAGCCATATACAAAATATTTGATGGCCCCTTCAGTAGCCTTATCTGTTTTAGGATAGGCAGCCATGGCAAATCCACCCAGACTGTTTATAAGCACCCCCAGGACGAGGAACATAAGATCGCCACTTCCCGCCAACAACAGGGAGCCGAGAGTGGAAAAAGCCACCAGGCTGTAGAGTGTACCTTCCCTGTTAGTACCCTTTAGTTCCTGTCGCATTAGTAGCGCCGATAGTATTCCCGTGCCACATAGTATTATTACCGCCCATAAACTGAGGTCATCGATTCGAAAAGTTTTAGAAAAAGCGGTTCCTACTGTTCCAAGCCGGGAAATGGCAAGTCCTGATGCCCCGGCCAGACCTATAATCAGGGTAATGAGACTTCCGGAAGCTTTCCGCAGCATTTCAAAAATAAGAGAGGCCATGGCGGTAAGCAATACGATAATTTGCGGGAGAATGCTTAACAGGTCTTTGATCATGGCATGAAGGCTTTTGTGGTTTCATGAATAAAGCTCAAAATGGTGTCAGGAAAGATACCCACCATGATAATTAAAATAATCAACGGGATAAAAGCCAATAATTCAGAGGTATTTAGATCTTGCATTTTTTTTAATACCGAAGAATCCATAGGTCCCATAAAGGAGCCCTGTATTGCTCTTAAATACAATGCGGAAGTTATGACAAGGCCCAGGAGCATGACTCCTACCGCCCAGGGATAAATCGCATACCCACCCAGGAATATCTGAAATTCAGCCGGAAAATGCGCTAAACCGGGAAGGCCAAGAGAAGCGGAAGCTGCCAGGACAAAAAAGCCGCTTAATAGGGGATAAGCCTTTAAGAGACCTTTTAAGGCCGGCATTTCCCTGGTGGTAGCCCTGTCCTGGATGCTTCCGCATAAAAGGAACAACAATCCCGTAACTATCCCATGGCTAAAGATTTGAAGGCTTGCGCCGTCAAGGGCACTTACCCCGCTATCATCGTATTGTAAGGCGGCTATGGCAACACCAAATGCAAGATAGCCCATATGATTGATACTGGTATAGGCCACCATTCGTTTGATATCCGTTTGGGCCATTGCTACCAGGGCACCGTATATAACCGAGATAACGGCAATAATAATTACCACCCAGGCATATTGCCGAAAAGCCTCCGGGGTCATTTGTAACATAAAGCGGATGAACCCGTATGCCCCTAATTTTAGCAAAATTCCGGCAAGGATCGCGCTTCCGGCTGCGGGGGCTTTAGTATGCGCCAAAGGTAACCAGGAATGAAAAGGAAAAAGGGGGGTTTTTATAGCGAATGCTATTAGTAAACCCCAAAAAATTGCCATGCCAATCCATCCCGTTGGCGGGTTAGCGATGATTACGCGCATATCAAAGCTATGAGGGTCAGTATTTAGGTAGAGCCCCAATAACGCCAATAATAGGGCAAGACTTCCCACCAGTGTATATATAAAGAACATGAGCGCTGCTTTTTTCGCATTGCCATGGCCCCAGCCGGCAATGATAAAATACATTCCTACAAGTGTAATTTCGAAAAAAACATAGAACAACAACAGGTCCAGTGACATAAAAACCCCCAGGCAGGCGGTTTCAAGCAGAAGGAACAAGGCCATATATTCAGATTTTCTACCTATGGTCTTTGTGGAAAAGGTGATACTGCTCATAAAAAGTACCGTAGTGAGCAGAACAGCTATATAGCTTATTCCATCCACTCCAAGACGGTATGCGGCACCAAGCGAGGGTATCCAATTTACCTCTTCTATATGTGAAAAACCTTTCCCAATACCCTCAATCCCCAGGAATATAGCTGTTATCAGGCTTAAAAAAGAAAATATCACAGCGACCAGATTGGCAATTTTGGGTCCGGATGATCGAAAGAGGGTCACTAAAAATGCCCCCGCCAGGGGCAGGAACAAAATAATACTGAGCAATGGTATAGATGTGTTCATACGGTAAAAATACTAGCGGTTAAAATAAAAAGCAGGACCAGCAACACCCCAATGGTTATAGCCAGTTCTTTATGTACCAGGCCTGATTGCCATTTTTTTCCGGTTCCACCGGCATGTTTTATTCCTTTTCCAACTGTCTCTACGCTTTGAAGCAGCTCATCATCAAAATGGCCGTTAATCCTCGAATAATTTATGCTGATATTGCCAATTTTCCAGATAAGTTTTAACAACATCTTATCTAACGAATAGGTCAGGTCGGCAAGCTTTAAAATGGGTAAGGCTATTAGTTTTTGATAGCCGCCGGCGATTTTATAGTTAGCCCGGATCCCTTCCCGTACAGTGTCGGGAAGCCAGGAATCTTTATAGAACCAACCTGTTATTATACCCAAAAAGGCCACGCTTAAACCCAGTATCTTGCTAATTTTATCCTTTGGGAATTCATAACCGGCGGTTTTTATTAGTTGTTCCAGTACGAAACCACCTGCAAGGACTACGGCAATCAAAATGGTCACCCCTGCCAATAGCCACAGTTTTTTATGTAGTGTTTTTCCTTTAGTATTACCATTCCATAACCTGTAAATGGCTTTAGCGATATAGGCCCCTGTAAAGAAGGCACCGATAAGTGCAATGATAATATAGAAAACATCTGAAGATTTAAAAGAGGAGGCCAAAATACCATCTTTAGAAAAGTAACCAATCAAGGGAGGGATTCCGGCCAGACTAATTCCGCCAATAACAAAAGCTATGAAAACGTATTTGAATTTTTTTCCGCCTCCCCTCATTTTTTTATAGCCTGTTCCCCCGTATGCATGTTGAAACACTCCCGCTTCCAGAAAAAGGCTGCTTTTCATAAAAGCGTGTGCCAGCCAATGACCCAATGCCGCACCGGGATAACCTAATCCCACTGCCAATAACATAAATCCGAACTGGCTTGAAGTGGAAGCTGCCAGCATTTTCTTGATATCTGAAGTTGCTATGGCCGTGAGACCGGTAAGTACGATTGTAATGCTCCCTGTAATTGCGATATAATTGAGGGCAGTTTCCGGAAATAAAGGAAAGATCCTTATAAGTAAGAAGGCACCTGCCCCTACCATCGTGGCAGAATGAAGAAGTGCCGAAACGGGGGTGGGCCCTGCCATGGCTGCCGGCAACCAGCTTTGCAACGGTACCTGCGCCGATTTGCCTATAACGGCAAAAAGCAGGCATAAAGAAACGAAGAGGCTGATTTTTTCCTCTCCTTCAAATGGAATCGCAAGACCACCGTATTGACCGATAATTAGAAAAACCCCCAGATAAAGGCCAATATCACCCACACGGGTTTGAAGAAAGGCTTTAACTGCACCCCTGCGGGCCTTCTTCTCTTCATGCCAGGTTCCAATAAGCAGGAAGGAAGCGAAGCCCATCACTTCCCAGGCAGTAATGAACATAAACCAGTCGCCCGTTAGCACTAATAACTGCATGGCGGCCAGGAAAAGGGAAATAGCAGGCCAAAACCATTTTTTGCCTTTTTCTTCATGCATATAGCCTTTTGCATAAATAAAAATGCCAAAACCCACCAGAGCAACCACCATACTCAAGAGACCAGTTTCAGAATTGGCCAAAAGCTTAAAAGGGTCCTGATTTAATCCTCCATAATCAAAAATAAATTCTTTCTTTTTTCCTATTTGAAATACCAGATACATTGTGGCCAATAACGAACTTCCCGCTCCTGCCAGATGAGGCCAGGCTTTTTCGCTGCGAAAGGCATATCCTGCGACTGCGGCGAGAAAGGGGAAAAGGATGATAGCTATAAGGAGGACGTCCATACCGATTTAAAATTTCTTAATATTACTCTTTCATATCACTTGCTTCTTCCATTTCTACAGATCCTTTGGTCCTGAAACGCTGGGTGGCAATAGCAAATCCTACGGCAGCTTCCAATGCCATTACTGTCATTCCCACAAGAACAAATACCTGTAGCGAAAAATTTTCCGGATGAAGGTACCTCCAGAATGCTACGAGGTTGAGCATGGCTGCCCCCAACATAAGTTCTACACCCATCATGATCATTACCAGGTTTGTTTGACCGAGAGCTCCATAAAGGCCTATTCCAAAAAGAATGGCACCAATAATTAAAACGCTTATGAGTTCTATCATTTTTTTCTGTTTTTAAAAGGCAATGCAGTAGCCGCCGCCGCAACCATCGCAACAAGAATGGAAGTACCGGCGGTTTCAAAAATCATCATGGAGCGTTTCATCAATTCCATACCCAAATCATAATTTTGCTGGGCGGTGGCGGGTACCTTTTCAATAGGCGAGTCCCATTGGGAAAAGCCTACGATCAGGATGACCGCCATACCGGCTACTACAGCCATACTTATTGAAGCTTTTTTCTGGTGGGACATATCCATATCACCCATTCCTCCGGGATCCATCATATACATCATCATAAAAATAGCCATGATACTCATTTCCGTGGCCATCATCATTATTTGCAGCACAGCAAGAAATTCGGCACGCATCACCAAAAACATCGCACCCAATATGGCCATGGCCGCTAACAATGAAAAGGCCGAACGTACCATGCTGCTGGTCATGAATACCCGCCAGGCGAACCATATGGCCCCCAGCCCCAGCAGGATGAGTATTATTAATCTAAAAGTGCTCATAACAACAAAAGTATTCCCACCCAAAGGATGTTGATTAATGCCAATGGGGTACCGTATTTCCAGCTCCACTCAAGTGAGTGGTCATGTCTCAGCCGCGGCATAAGCCTTCCGAAGAAGAAATAGGAAATTGCAACAGCCCCTGTTTTTAAAAATATCCAAACGAAGCCCGGGAGAAACGGTCCAAACCATCCTCCCAGGAACAAATTGGCCGTGGCAAGGGCAAGGCTAAATATAAGTATGAGCCTTCCAATTCTAAAGATTAGGAGTTTTTTCCCGGTATATTCTGAAAAAACTCCGCCGGAAAGTTCCCCTAAGGAATTGGGAATATCAAATGGTGGTAAAAACGCCAGCGCCAGGGAAGCCAAATAAAAGAGGATAAAACCCAGTGGTTGATAAATAATATTCCACAATTCATATTGCGATTTCACAATTTCTGTCATGTCCATAGATTCGGCCCTCATAACTGTCGAGGTGATGGCCATTACTATGGGCATGGAGTAGGCGATGAGCTGACCAAGAAAGCGCCAGCCGCCAACCATAGAGTATAACCCGTTAGGAGCCCAGCCTGCAAGTACCATAGAAACCATAATATAGGCGAAGGCCGCGTTTATGAAAAGCGCTGCCGTACCCAATTTTACCAAAATAAATTCTTTCGCAAAGGGAAGCACGCTTACTGAAAGGACTGCCGCCACAATAAAAAGGATTGGTGCCGTTTGCAAAAAAGTCCTGTCATGCATCCTTGGCTTTACATCTTCCTGTACAAAGGAGGAGGCAAATGCCGAAAAAGGGTACATAAAATCCCAATGCCGGTAAATGGACCAGTGTTCCACTACCGAAATAGCATAGATACTAACGCAAAACAGACATAATATAAGTATCCACATCATCATTGTTTTATTTATCTATTTCCCAGGGTGAAATTCCCAGGGAGGCTATGCCTGCCAAAACATCTGAAAGTTCCTCCTGCATGCTTATCCTGGGGATCATTGCGGCCAGACCCAAAGAGGGAGTGCTCAACTTTATTTTTATTATACCTCCGTCCTTAATTTTTAAACTTAAACAGGCCGTTCCCGTAGCCGTTTCTATTTTTGCTGTTCCTTTATGGTCACCAAAGCTCTTTAATCCATTTTTATCTGATTTTTCTGTGTTGTCCTTCCCTGAAAATGTACCGATAAGTTCAAGACTGTGTTTGATTTCTTCAAGCCGCACCAGCAAATGTCCCCAGGCGTTATTCTCGTTCAATACAATAGCTTCAAAATGATCATAATTAGGGTCTTCCAATCTGTGATCGTCCATTTTGCCTGCGGCCCTCGCTATGGGACCGGAAATGTGGTGCAGGAACATTTCAGGTATCCTGGCGCAGTTTTTCAGTCTGGTTTTAAGATAAAGCCGTTTCTTAAGCTGTTCTATATTTTTTTTGATCCCTTTTTCGGAAGAATTCTTCAGAAAATCAATCAGGCATTTATGAATCCTGAAACCCATTTCCCGGTCACCTATATTTTGCAATAACGTTTGGATTTGGAGAAGGTGGTAAATAAGCCTCTCCCTTTCCAGCACGGCTACATTGCAATAGGCGGAATTATCTGCGGGGTTTTGGAGCGCCCTTCGGGCAAGTTGCCTGTATGCTTCGGGTTGAAGGGGATCTATCTGGCTTAAAAATTCCGGTAGATCAGCGGGATTTTCAGGAATATTCTCGAATAAATTCCGTGAAAGAAGGCCTTTTTCATAAGTGGCCATTTTTACAGTATCTCCATCCAGCATCATTTTTATACGAAGCCCGTCCTGTAAGCCGGGATGGAAGGGGTCAAACCGGCCTTCGTTCATATCCATAGGAAGCCCGTCGGCAGCACGGGGCATATCCTTGGTCATCATGACCATAGACATGAAACCGTTGCTATCATCATTTTTTCCTCCTTCTTCTTTCTCATCACCGCTTTCTTTTTCATCTTCATTTTGATCATGGTTTTCATGCTTGTGTGAATTTTTATGATCGTCGTCCTGCTCTTTATGGTCATGATTACTATGGCCAGTACTTTCCTCTTCATCTTCAAGTGCTTTTACAAGAAAGGAAGGTTTATAAGTTTTAGAATGCCCTGACCAAAGATTGATTTTTTTGAGTTTGGCAGGTAATTCATTGAGTTCATCAGCCGAGATTACCAGATCGGGATTAGGTAGCGGATCTATATCCTGCAAATCAATACTTACCAGAATTCTGGGACGAGGCATTTGCGCATAGCTTATTGCGGCTGCCTCTCTAAGGTTTTTTGAGAATGGCGCACTCACCAACAGGAGGTTAGCATGTCTTGGGCTTGCAACAATTTTGACCCCTTTCTTATAAAAATCAAGTCCCTGTAAGG
Source organism: Christiangramia fulva (assembly GCF_003024155.1). Lineage (NCBI taxonomy): Bacteria > Pseudomonadati > Bacteroidota > Flavobacteriia > Flavobacteriales > Flavobacteriaceae > Christiangramia > Christiangramia fulva. The sequence goes on along the minus strand of NZ_CP028136.1, from coordinate 3,446,960 downwards.
CCAGAAGGTTCTGTCCCGGAACCGGAAAAATCTTTAGCTGATTCAAAATAAATTTGGAGAAGAATTTACTTCTTATAACTTTATTCCCTGATCCGCCTCCAAAATTTTGTATCGCGTTTATCATTGCCGTCTAAGCCCTCCCTGGCTCCATGTGTACAACAACCCCAGAAAAAGGATTAGCAGGAAAACTCCCATATCCAGGAGGGCGGCGATACCCAATTTTTTATATACAACAGCCCATGGGTACATATAGGCCATTTCCATATCAAAAGCCAGAAAAAGCAGGGCATAGCCGTAATAATGTATATGGTATCTTCCCCATACCGGTTTTTTGTGTAAATGCCCACTTTCAAAAGGGATATTCTTTCCTGGTTCGTTCTTCGTCTTTACCATAGCTTTTTTTGCCAGATAAAGACAGCCAATGAAAGCGACTGTAAAAAATAGTATTAAAAAAAGTATGATATATTCCTGCATATTCATGTGATATTTGTCGCTTTACTAAAATAACATCAAATAATCTGCATAAAAAAAACATTGGAAGATTTTGACTTTTTTTTAGCATATAGTATTAGTTTAAATATAGAAAATCACATCATCGCGAGAAAGTTGTATAAAACAGTATTTTGCATGATTTTCAATGTCAAAAGAAAAGTTTTTTAGTATAGAACTTTAAGGACTATGGGCGTTTAAATTACACTCCCTTAAAAAGGGGCTGGTCCTTTTAAAGAAACCAGCCCTTTTATTTCTGAAATTATATAGAAAATCCTGTTCGACCTTCTACTTTTTGTTATTGAGGGTTTTTTGTTTGCTTTCAAATTCCTCTTTAGTTATTTCGCCTTGGGCATACCGCTCTTTTAATATATCCATTGGATTCCCATTCCTGCTTTCTCCCGGTCTGTTTTTGGGTTTACCAGAATACCAAAATACCATAAGTAAAAGCAGGCCTAAACCTATTATCCACCACCACATCATCATCATTATTCGTTTTTATGGTCCTCTGGTTTTTGCTTCATTTGATCTTGCATTTTTCGCCTCATTTCAGGGTTCTCCATTATTTTCTGCATCATTTCCTTTTTCATTTCTTCGTTTTTCTGGATTTGCTGCATAAGCATCTTCCTTCCTTCTTTTTTCTGTAGCATTTTTTCGATCATCATCTGCTGCATTTTCTCCTTCATTTCAGGATTTTCCTCCATCATTTTTTGCATATGCGATTTCATTTTTTCTTTCATTTCGGGATTATTTTCCATCATCCCTTTCATTTTTCCCGATTCCATCATTTGCATGTGTTCCTGCATCATAATTTTTTTAGCCTCTTCATTCTGCCTGGCCTGGGCGATAAATTCCCTGAAATTATCGGGGTCTGAAATGATTTCCTGGTACACTGCATCACGGTTCTCTTGTAAATTCATGGTTTCCGTAGCGTTAAAATGGGATTTGCAACTAAAAATTGAAAAGGTAATCACTAATAGCATTAATATTTTTACTGTTGGTCTCATAATGTTGATTTTTTTAATTTAGTTCGTTATTTAAAATTTTTTATACTGTTCGATTTACGGTCGTCCTCTATTAGAAAATTTCTCATCATCCCCATATCCTCATGTTCCAGGTTGTGGCAATGATATACAAAAAGGCCTTTGTAATTTTTGAATTCCATAATCACACGTACTTTCATTCCGGGCATTAACAGGACCGTATCCTGCCATCCTTCATCTATAAATCCGTCTTTTATGGAATTCCATAAAGCCGGTTCTACCCGGGAGACATCGCGATCCAGGATATTGAATTGCACCTGGTGTATATGGATGGGGTGGGGCATCTGCATCATATTTCCCATTCCACCATTTTTATTCCCTCGCCCCATCATACCGCCACCGCCCATCATGCCGCCACCGCCCATCATTTCTCCACCTTTGTTGGAAAGTTGCCATATTTCGGTAGTATTTAGTTTTACGGTTTCCTCTTCGGCTACTTCTGTGCCTTCCCAGGTCCGGCCGTTTATGGTCCATTGCATACGTTCCATAAAGAAATTGAATTCCCTTGGATTGTTTTGATTCACCGCCTTGGCCGGATCCAGTTTTTTAAAGGCAACCAGGTTTTCCGGGAGGGAATAATCATTAGATCCTTCTTCATCAAGGTTAATTGTAAAGAGCCTGTATTCAGAGCCCAGTGGCAAACGAGTGTTGCCGCCACCCATCATACCACCATCCATCATTCCTCCCATGCCACTTTCAAAGGCGAGGCTTTTCAACTCCAGTTTATCTCCCTGCTTTTTGTTTCTTAAATCCAGCCATATATCAATTCTTTTAGCAACAGAAAGCATTACATAAGGCAATTTTTTGGGACTCTCCAGGATACTGCCGTCAATTCCAATTACCGTGACCGGATCTCCATTGCTCCATGCGAGTTTATAAAATCTCGAATTAGAACCGTTTAAAAATCTTAGGCGATAACTGCAGCCAGCTTTTAAATCCAGTTGTTGATTAGCCCGGCCATTAATGCAAATCCTATCTCCCAGAAATCCCATCATCTTATCCATTCTACCCCCATCGAGATATACCAGTTGATTATCATCGTTAAAACTGCGGTCCTGGATAACCACCGGTAAATCAAATTCGCCTGCCGGCAGGTTCAACTTCTTTTCTTCTTTATCTGATACTAATAGAAGCCCGGCGAGTCCCATATAAACCTGCTCCCCGGTTTCACCATGGGGATGTGGGTGGAACCAGTAGGTCCCGGCCCTGTTCATAACCGTATATTCATATACGTAGGTTTCCCCATTAGATATCACGTCATTTGGATGGCCATCATATTCTTCCGGCACGTGCATTCCGTGCCAGTGCACAATACTTTCCTGGGGTAAACTATTGGTAAACCTGATCCTTATTTTCTGGCCTTTATCCACCTTTATTATGGGGCCAAGGTAACTCCCCGCTATTTGCTGAAGGCTTTCCGGATTTCCTTTTATTAACTCACTTTCAAAAGTCCAGCACCTGGTTTTTTTTCCTTCCAATAGTGCCATATCCCTTTCTACCGCGTTTAATTTAATATCCAGGTGCGGTTGAAAATCGGGACTTAATTTTAAGGGATCGTTATCATACTTATTATTCCCATTTACACAGGACTGCAAAAAGGGCCAGGCAATAAGCATGGAAGCACCTGAAAAACCTAATTTTATGAATTTCCTTCTATCATTATTTTTCATAATATATTTTTAAAGCTTCATTCCCGGCTGTTCAGCCTCGGGTAAAATCCCCTTTAAGGTTTCAGTAGTTTTTCTTGCAATTTGGGTTAGTTCCTTAGACGGTGACCAGGTAATACCGGTATCTTCAATGGAAACTTTTATATTTCCCTGTTCAATTTCTTTTACAGTTACAGAACAAGGCAGAAAAATACCCGTTTGTGGATCTTTTGAAAGTGCACTGAAAGCCGTCTCCGGATTACAAACGGATAATATAACCTGTGAGGGCATATCTTTTAAGTGGTTTTTTAAATAATCTTTTAGGTTTAATTCAAAAAGAATATCAAACTCCCTTCTTTTTAAGGCTCCCTTTATGTTATCTAAAATTTCAGAAAATGGTTGGGAACCATACCGCTGGCTTATACAAAAAGCAGTATGCTGGCTTTCAGTATAATTCTGGTTTTTCATCCCTTTCTTTTTGGCTGGATTTTTTCTCTCCATCTTTCTATAATTGAAAAATTATAGCCTGGCTATTACTTGCTTTAACTTATCTCCAATTTCTGTGGCGACCTGTTCCAAGTCTTTGTTTTTTACCGCCTGCATAGATGATATTGGATTTACTGCAGCGACTTCAATTTTTCCATTTCCCATTTCCTGGACAATAACATTACAAGGTAACATGGTGCCAATCTTATCTTCTGCTTTCAATGCTTTGTGAGCATAAGGGGCATTGCAGGCTCCCAGAATACGATACTTTTTAAAATCGATATCCAGTTTTTTCTTAAGGGTTTCGGTGACTTTTATTTCAGTTAGTACCCCAAAACCTTCCTTTTCCAGTTCATCTGTAACTTTTTCAATTACTTCTTCAAATTCTCCCGTAATAGTCTTGTTAAAATAATATTCCATAACTGATGTTTTTTTATTTCTCATAAAGATAAGAAGATATAAAAACTCTTAACGTAACGATTGTTACATAAAATTGAGGAATTCTCCAGTGTAACAAAGGTTACATGTAGAAGTAACGAAATCTTATATATTTGAAAACTTCTATGCTAGCAAAGCAATATATAGCGATATTTCTAGTGATAGTTTTTTCAGGCAAACTAATCACGGTGGATTCTGATATATTTAGTTTTATACTGAATAATAATCAGGTAATTCTGCTAAATCCCTTCTGTGAAAAAAAAAGTAGCAATATAACAGTATTGGATAGTCACTTTGGAACCTCCTCTTTGCTGCAAATTTTGAAATTAGCCAGGATCTGTTCAAATAATTATCAGTTTACAGATGAAATTGAAATTCCTGAAATTCGAGATCAGAATCTTAGGGAATTTGTTTATGTTAGGCCATTAGTTATAAGCGTTCATCCCAGAAAATTATATCCGCCTCCCAAAAATTCATTAATCTCATAGGATTTAAAATGGTTTGGAAAAATATATTTTTCAGCCTTAATTATTCACAAATTTTATTGAATTATATGAAAGCAACTATTTCTGTATCCTACAGATCGGTACAGCTATTTCGCATTTTACTTAGCGGAATATTTTTAGTAGCGAGTTTTAATCATATTTTGAATCTGGAAAAAACGCTAAATCGGATTGATCAGGCGAGGTTTAAAGGCATTGCCTACTTCTTTGGTAATCCTGAATATTTGGTGATCATGTCGGGAATTGTAATGATGATGGCTGGATTTTGCTTGCTTATCGGCTATAAAACCCGATGGGCAGCAGTAGCCCTGGCAGCAGTGATAATACCAATAACTTTAACCGTCCAGGTAGGACAGATTCACACTTTAGGTCCTCTTTTTAAAAATATAGCCATATTAGGAGGGCTTCTATTTTTTATATTAAACGATATTCAAACTTTTAAAAAATAATGATTATGAAAAAGCTAATTTTAGGAGTATTTCTTTTAACACTCGCATTTTCGAATGCACTAATTGCACAAACATCCACACACGAACATCACTCACATAATTATGTGGTGCTTACGAAAAAGATTCCCCAACTTCAGCCAATTATTTTAACTGCTGAGGCGCTGGCGGAAGAAGATGGGGAGAGTTTCGGGGATTTCCAGGCGATTATCTGTGGAAAAACCGTACAGGAACTTACAGATAAAGAAATGATGAAAAGCTTTATTGAAAAAGCTGAAGAAGCCCACGTAAAAATTGTGGTATGTGGGTTCTCCTTAAAAAAGTTTAAAGTCAATAAAGAAGATATCCCAGAGGAACTTGAAGTTGTGGAC